>NZ_JBWKXT010000051.1:0-47683 GCF_059423245.1 Pseudomonas sp. GW460-LB5 | reverse complement strand
GGGAGGACCGCGCTGCAGGCCCCATCCTGGGGCCCAGCGCTTGACGGGCATCCATGCCCGTCACCTCCCTCCGCAAGGCCTGCGTTCGGCCTCCTGAAGTCGCGAAGATCAAGATCAAGATCAAGAGCAAGAGCAAGAGCAAGAGCAAGAGCAAGAGCAAGAGCAAGAGCAAGAGCAAGAGCAAGAGCAAGAGCCGGGGCTCGGCTTTGGGTTACTTCACTTTGCATGCACCGTAATCGCCACCAACCGCACAACCACCGGCCTGACCATCAGCACACAAACAAACGCCACAGGCATCGCCAGTTGATAGGCCTTCAGCACATTGCTCAGGTACTGCGCAGTAACCCCGGCATTCGCCGCAGTGATCACGAAGCACATCAGTAGCGCCATGATCGACGACATGAAAAAGGCAAAAACGTAAGGCGTAGCACCCGGGTGCAATTTGCGTCGGCTGCGCGACTGGGACAGGTTGCTCATGTGAACTCCTGAAAGGTGAGTGGAGCCGCAGGTTAGCAACCCGCCCGGCCGCAGCTGTAGACCAGCTTTACTGAGTTCTTTATAAAGAGATTCTTACGAATCCGAGAGCTCACGCATGGACCTGCTCAACGCCATCCGCAGCTTCATCAAAGTGGTGGAGGCCGGCAGCATCGCCGGCGGCGCCCGTAGCCTGGGCCTTAGCCCGGCAGCGGTCAGCCAGAACCTGGCACGCCTGGAGGGCCATCTGCAGGTGCGCCTGCTCAGTCGTACCACCCGCAGCATGGCACTAACGCCGGCGGGTACGCAGTATTACGAGCGTGTCAGGCATATCGAACGTGACCTGGCTCTGGCCGAGCAGGCCGTCACTACGCCAGACAGTGAACCCCAAGGGCGTCTTTGCATTGCCTCGACGTCCGCTTTTGGCCGCCACGTGCTGGCGCCACTCATCCCCGCATTCAGTCGCCGCTATCCGCTGCTTTCGATAGAGTTGGTAACGACTGATCGGCGGGTAAACCACGCCCGTGAAGACGTCGATGTGAGCCTGCGCATTGCCCCGCAACTGGAAGACCAGCTGTTGGCTCGGCACATAGCCCGTATCCCGTTCATTTGCTGCGCCTCGCCCGGTTATTTGCAAAGCGCTGGGGTGCCGGGTTCGCCCGAGGCATTGCGCGATCACCGCTGCCTTGTGTTCCGCTACCCGGTGGATGGGCGGTTTTTACGCTGGGGCTTTATGCGCGACGGGCTGCGTTTTGAAGCGGAGTTCGGCAGCGTGCTGATCAGCGACGACATCGACGCACTGACTCAGATGGCGCTGCACGATGGCGGCATCACCCGCCTGGCTGAGTTCATTGTGCGACCGCATCTGGCCAGCGGTGCACTGGTACCGTTGTTCGAGTACAGCGACAGTGGCCAAGCCTACGCCCAGACTGAACCGATGGATATCTACCTGTGCCTGGCCGACCGTTTTGCCATGACCGCGAAAGTGCGTGTGTTCACGGATTATCTGCGCGAGTGCCTGGGGGACAGTTGGCAGGTACAGGCATGAAAAAACCGCCACGAGGGCGGTTTTTCAGAGGGTACGTACGGATCAGAAGCGGTAGGTGAGGGAGGCACCGATACCGTGAGCGCTGTTCTCGTACTTGGCCTGGTAGCTGCCTTTGGTTGCGCTCACCTGATTGACCTTGGTGTCTTCCTCCCACAGGTAGGAATAGGCCACGTCGATGGTCATGTCGTCGTTTGGGCTCCAGCCGGCACCCAGGCTGAACACCTTGCGGTCGCCAGTCGGGATACGTGGCGAACGGTCGTGGTTGTTGGTCGGCGATTGGTCGACGGTGAAGCCAGTGCGCAGCACCCACTCCTTGTTGACCTTGTACGACGCACCAATGGCGTGGGCCCAGGTGTCATGCCAGTTCTGTTCTTCGGTGATGGTCTGGAACGCCGAACCTGCCAGTGGCGCCGGGACATCGTTCTGCACGGTGATGTCTTTCAGGCGGCTCCAGCGGGTCCAGGTGCTGCCTGCATACAGGGTCCACTGATCGTCCAGTTCATGGGTCACCGAGAGGTCGACCGATTCCGGCGTCTTGATCTTCAGCGTTGCGTCGAACTTGCTGCCGTTGAACGGCCCAATCAGCGGGGTGCTGACGCGGGTCTTGCCCTCGAGCTTGTAGTCGACCATCGAGTGGTAGGTGAGGCCGACGCGGGTACGGTCGGTGGCCTGCACCAGGATGCCGATGTTGTAGCCAACGGCGGTATCGTCACCCTTGATTTTCACTTCGCCGTCATTACGGCCCGGCGTGAACGGGTTGATCAGGCTCGAGCCCAGTTCCCCTTCGATGCGGTTGATGGTCGGGCCAAAACCGATCGAGACCTTGTCGTTGAAGGCATAGCTGACCGTCGGCTGGAACGTGACAACCTGTACGTGGCTCTTTTTGCCCCAGTAGCGCGCGGCATCATCGCTGCCATAGTCGGTTACCAGGCCGAACGGTACGTAGACACCGAAGCCGACGCTCCAGTGGTCGTCGATCGGCTTGACGTAGTAACCCATGGGTACGCCAACGAAAGGCACCATGTCACCATCGGTTTCCCCCCCGAGGTTGCTGCCACGGCCCGAGATATCGGACTTGGCGATAACGGCGGCGGCGCCCACGGTAGCCTGTTCGCGTTTGAGGCGGGACATGCCGGCCGGGTTGCCAAACACGGTGCTGGCATCATCGGCAGAAGAAGAACGTCCCGCGAAACCTGTCCCCATGCTGCTGATGCTCTGTTCGTTGAGCGCGAAGCCGCTGGCGAGCAGTTGGCTGGAAGCAATTGCAACCGCTACGCCGAGGGAGGTTTTGAGCATTACTTTTTTCATTATTAGAAAACTCCTTGGGATCTCCGGGGCGAAAAGCTACCAACAAATCACGCGCTGCGCTATAGCGGCAATCGCTGAAGATAGAGCGCTTTTGTAGGACAATCCGACCAAAATTCCCTTTTTTCCGGTAATGTTGTAGGACGCTTCTTAAGATGCTTGTGGCAATTTCTGATCTATGCAGGTGTGCCAGGCATGGGTGAAGTCGCGCAAGCGACCTTGGGGATGGAAAATCTGCCGCCAGATCCGCGCCAGCGCTAACAGGTCGTCAGCTGCGGGCAGTGGCGTGCCCTGCTCTTCGACCAGCATCCAGGCAATTGCAGTGGAATAGCGCAGGTTGACGGTGAGTTCCAGATGCGGACCGCCCAGGAAGGCGTGCTGGCTGGCCAGGCCGCGTACAAGGCTGGCCAGGTCGGGGTCGCGGGCCAGATATTCGTCCCAGAGTGCCCGGTGACGGTGTTCGCCAATGCGGTAAAGGCCGTGCCCGCGCCGGTCATGCAAAGCTGACCCGAGTGCCGACTGGCTGGCGGCTATGCCCAGCAACAAGGCTTCGGCGCTGGCGCAGTGACGGTTCAGGTAGACCAGGGTGGGTCGGATCACATACTGACACAATTCATTCGCCGCAATACCCATGATGCCCTCGAGCAATTAAGGGCCGGACGGGCGCTGGAGCTTGGCAGCTGGTGAAAGATCAGGCCCGCCGGAAGCGGTAAGCACCGCTCGAGTTGAAGTGTAGTGTGATAATCGTGGTGTAAAGAGCTGTTTTTAAATCGATTGCTGCCTGACGTCCCGGGCTATATGCCCTGAGGCAATTACGCCAAGAACGTTCAGGCAGGCTTACAACAGGCCGATTCAGCGCTTGAATACCACGGTATTCGCCGCTCACGCGGTGAGCGATTGACGAGTCCGGGCGATGACCGCCTGCAGCGGTTCGTTCCGGCTGTACTGTTCAGGGTACAGGCGCTCGGTGTGGCAGGCGACGCCGTGTTCGTCTACCAAGGTAAAGCTGAAGCTGCCCTTGCGTGGGGCAACGATAAGGCACTTCAACGGCGAGAAGGCCTGGGAGAGGGTGCCAATGGCAGCCTGAATCTGATGATGAGTTTGCATAATTGTTGGAGGTTCCTGCTTTAAACACGGGGGATATGATCCGTGCATGATAGAAACGTTCCAGTGACGCCATTATTAAGGGACGAACGAACCTGACTGGAACAGGGCAGCCAGAGGGAGCGCAATCAAATGTGGGCGCTTGGGCTGACTGGTAGGTACTTCGGAAGGCAGGCAGCACTCCGGGGCCAAGGTTCTAGGCCGTCGGGTGGAATCCTGATCAATCTGTCACGTGATTCGTGCTTGAGCAGCCTGAGGCTGGCGAAGTGAATCATCGAATGGGCCGTCCTGGTTTCAGCAGCGCACTCTTGGGGGGAGTGGGTCTGCAAGGACGATGTGGCCCGAATTGACTTTCAGCTTGGTACTAACGAGGGGCACCTTACTGGAAAGATTGGCGCTTGGCAAGCCCTACGTTTGTTCAGGTGAGCCGCGCAGTATGGCGCGTAATCGCATTGCTGTGAAGAGGGGCAAACGGCCCGTATCCAGGCTGATGTGCCCATTTCGTGCACGACAATGACGATTAATGGTGCACTTGTTCACATTCGGGTCAGCGGTTGTAACAAGCCGGCAACACGCCTCAACAGCCTCGCCAATGCCTTGACTGGGCGGTTAAGTCAATGAAAAAAAACACTATTTTTAGCTGGTGAAAAAATCGTCAGTTTGAGACAAAGCCCCAATTTACGGGGCTTTGCGGGGTGTGCAAGGGGGTTGTCCACCGAGTTATCCACAGGAACTGTGGATTGTCCCGGGCGCTTGCTCTAGAACGGGCGTGCCAGCATTGCAATCAACTGTCCGACAATCGACATGCCCCGACAGACCAGTTGGTCATCGACTGGAAAACGTCAAGAAAAGATCATTGAAATTTTTTTTCAATCCTTCAGAAATCGACAGGTCATGGCGGAAAAAAAAGAGTAGAGTGGCGCGCCTTTCGAGTTACCAAACCTGTTGCTCATGAAGTTTCGCGGTAAACACCTCACCAGCCCCGCTGCATCGACGCCTCTTCCCGAACGCTTTTCCTTGAAAGTGGCCTTGTGGCTGCTCGACAGCCCGCGCCTGGGCGACAAGCCGCAGGTCAAACACCTGGCCGGGCGGCTGCTGAAACAGCCGGCGCGTCAGGGCGTGGTGGTGGCACAGAGCCGTTTGGGGCAGATGCTGTGCCGCGATTGCGGCAATGCCCGCGACCGGCGTATTGGCCATGAACTGCTGCGCCAGGCTGCCCGCGCCGGTGATCGGCGAGCACAGCTGGAGTATGCGCGGCTGTGCCAGAACAACGCACCGGACCAGGCGAAGTAATGCTCCGACAAGCCCCGGGCTGATAAGCTGCACTCAATTTGCAACAGCGTGATCGGGGTAAGCATGACAGTGGATCTGGGCAGCATTCTGCTGGGCTTGGTGGCAGGTGCTTTACCTTGCCTGGTGTGGGTCATGCAGGTGCAGCGCCGCCAGGGTGCACGGCAAAGCGAGCAGGCCTTGCTCGAAGAGCGCTTCAACGCAGCACAATTGACCCTGGCTGGCCTGCAGGCCCAGCTGGAGGCCAGCCGCGACGAAGTCAGCGACCTCAGCGAAGCCAATACCGTCAAGCAGGCTCAGATGGCCGCCCAAGGCCGCGAACTGGAGTTGCTGCAGATTGACCGCGACAACGCCCGTGACGCGGCCCACGCCTGGAGCCTGGAGCGCGCCAACCGTGAAGCCGAGTTGCGGCGCCTGGAGGCGCAGGCAGCGCGTCTGGAGGCCGAACTGCGTGAGCAGCAGGAAAGCCATCAGCAGCGCCTGGAAGACCTGCAGGAAGCCCGCGACACCCTGCGCGCCCAGTTTGCCGACATGGCCACCAAAATCTTCGACGAGCGCGAGCAACGCTTCGCCCAGACCAGCCAGCAGCATCTGGGCCAGTTGCTCGACCCGCTCAAGGAGCGCATCCAGTCTTTTGAAAAACGCGTGGAAGAAAGCTATCAGCAGGAAGCCCGCGAACGTTTTTCCCTGGGCAAAGAGCTTGAGCGCCTGCAACAGCTCAACCTGCGCCTGTCCGACGAAGCCACCAACCTGACCCAGGCTCTGAAAGGCCAGAAAACCCAAGGCAACTGGGGCGAGCTGATCCTTGAGCGGGTGCTGGAGCATGCCGGCCTGGAAAAAGGCCGTGAATACCAGACCCAGGTCAGCCTCAAGAGCGCCGACGGCGAGCGTTTCCAGCCCGATGTGCTGATCATGTTACCCGGCGACAAACAGGTGGTGGTGGATGCCAAGGTCAGCCTCACGGCGTACCAGCAGTTTGTCGCCAGCAATGATGAGGCCGCGCTTAAGCAGCATGTCCAGTCGCTGCGCAGCCACGTCAAAGGTTTGTCGAGCAAGGACTACAACCGCCTCGAAGGCCTGCACAGCCTGGATTTCGTGCTGCTGTTCGTGCCCATCGAGGCGGCCTTCTCTGCGGCCTTGCAGGCCGAGCCGAACCTGTTCCAGGAAGCCTTCGACCGGCATATCGTGATTGTCAGCCCCACCACCCTGCTGGCTACCCTGCGGGTGATCGACAGCCTGTGGAAACAGGAGCGACAGGGCCAGAATGCCCGGGAAATTGCCGAGCGCGCCGGCTGGCTGTACGACAAGTTCGTGCTGTTCATCCAGGACCTGGATGAGCTGGGCAGCCGGCTGCAGCAGGTGGACAAGGCCTATGCGGCGGCCCGTAACAAACTGTGCGAGGGGCGCGGCAACCTGGTCAGCCGCAGCGAACAGCTGAAGCTGCTGGGCGCCCGCGCCAGCAAGAGCCTGCCGGCAGACTTGCTGGAGCGGGCGCTGTCCGATGAGGTGCCGGATGCAGCGGTTACTGAACCTGGCTCAGATGGCGGTTGAGCATGGCGCGCAGGGCCGCCGGCTTGACCGGTTTGGCCAGGTAATCCAGGCCTGAGGCATGCACCATGGCGATGGTTTCCTTGCTGCCGTCGGCGCTGATCACTACGCCTGGTACCGGCTCGCCCAGGCGCGCACGTAGCCAGCCCATCAGCCCGGTACCGGTCTCGCCGTCATCCAGGTGGTAGTCCACCAGCGCCAGATGGGGGCGCATGCCCTTGGCCAGCAGGGCTTCGCATTCGGCCTGGTTGCGCGCGGTCCATACCTGGCAGCCCCAGCGGCTGAGCAGGCTGTTCATGCCAATCAGGATGCTGTCTTCGTTGTCCACGCACAGCACTTGCAGCCCCGCCAGTGGCTGGCCGCCCTGTTGTTCTGCGGGGGCGCTTGGCGCCGGAGCGGCCTGGCGGGCAATCGGCACGCTGACGCGGAACACCGTGCCCTTGCCCGGCCACGAGCGCACTTGCAGCGGGTGCCCCAGCACCCGGCACAGGCCGTCGGCAATCGCCAGGCCCAGGCCCAGGCCTTTTTCGGCGCGTGTCTGGTGGCTGTCCAGGCGCTTGAACTCCTGGAAGATCACTTGCAGCTTGTCGTCGGCGATGCCCGGGCCACGGTCCCACACCTCCAGCCACAGCCGCTCGCCCTGGCGGCGCGCGCCCAGCAGGATCGGGCTCTTGCCGTAGCGCAGGGCATTGGTAAGGAAGTTCTGCAGTACCCGACGCAACAGCTTCATGTCGCTGTCTACCCGCAGCCGGCTGCCACGCAGGCGGAACTCCAGGCCTTTCTCGGCCGCCAGTACCTTGAACTCGGCACCCAGCGTGTCGAACAGTTCGTTGAGGGCGAAGGGCTTGGCGTCAGGGGTGATCTTGCCGTTTTCAAGGCGCGAGATGTCCAGCAGGTCGCTGATCAGCTCTTCGGCCGAGCGCAGCGAACTGTCCATGTGCTGTACCAATTGCTGGGCCTCTTCGTTCATGCCCTCGGCCTGCTGCGACAAGGCGGCGGAGAACAGCCGAGCGGCGTTCAGGGGTTGCATCAGGTCATGGCTGACCGCCGCCAGGAAACGGGTCTTGGACTTGCTTACCGCTTCGGCCTGGCTCTTGGCTTCGGACAACGCCTGGTTCAGTTGCGACAGTTCGTGGGTGCGCTCGGCCACCCGTTGTTCCAGGCCTTCGTTGGCATCGCGCAGGGCCTGCTCGGCCTCACGGAACGGGGTGATGTCGGTGAAACTCATGACGAAGCCGCCCCCCGGCATCGGGTTACCGATCAGCTCGATCACCCGGCCATTGGGGAACAGCCGTTCGGAAGAATGCGCGCGGCCTTGGCGCATCCAGTGCAGGCGCCGCGCCACATGCACCTGTGCTTCGCCCGGGCCGCACAGGCCACGCTCGGCGTTGTAGCGGATGATGTCGGCAATCGGCCGGCCCACGCTGATCAGCCCGTCGGGGTAGTTGAACAGCTCCAGGTAGCGACGGTTCCAGGCCACCAGGTGCAGGTTCTGGTCGACCACGCTGATGCCCTGGTTGATGTTTTCGATGGCGCCCTGCAGCAACGCGCGGTTGAACTGCAGTACCTCGCTGGCTTCGTCGGCGATGCGTACCACGTCTTCCAGCTGCATGTCGCGGCCTTCGATGGCCGCCTTGACCACGGCGCGGGTCGACGAGGTTCCCAGCACCCCGGCCAGTAGGCGCTCGGTGTGCTCGATCCAGTCGCCGTCGGCATTCTGGTTGGGGTTGAAGCCCTTGCCCTGGCGGTAGGCGAAGCGGATGAAGCTCTGCCGGGCGCGCTCCTCGCCAACAAAACGCGACGCCAGGGTCAGCAGGTCGTCGATCTGCACCGCCAGCAATGGCTTGCTGCTGGGGCGGGCGCTGGTCTGCTGGCCGATGAAGCGGCCGGCTTGCCAGTGTTCGGAAACCCGTGTACGCGACAGTACCGAGACCCAGGCGAACAGGGTGAAGTTGCCCGCCAGGGAAAGCACCACCCCTTGTGTCAGCGGGCTTATTGGCAGGCCCAGTGGGTTGCCATGCAGCCAGGCCAGCCCCGGGAACAGCTGCAGCGGCCAGCCCAGGCTATGCGCGGCAATCGGCAGCACCAAGGTGTAGAACCACAGGAAGATGCCTGCCGCGAGGCCGGCGAACACGCCGCGGCGGTTGGCCTGCTTCCAGTACAGCGCGCCGAGCATGGCCGGGGTGAGCTGGGTGACGGCGGCAAAGGCGATCTGGCCGATGGTCGCCAGGCTGGCGGTAGAGCCCAGCAGGCGATAGCTGACGTAGGCCAGCAGCAGGATCACCACAATGGTTACCCGGCGCACCGAGAGCATCCAGTGGCGGAAGGCCTCGAACGGCCGCTCGGCGTTGTTGCGGCGCAGCAGCCAGGGCAGCAACATGTCGTTGGAGACCATGGTCGACAGCGCCACCGCCTCGACGATGACCATGCCGGTGGCTGCCGAAGCGCCGCCAATGAACGCCAGCAGGGCCAGGCTCGGGTGCGCCTCGGCCAACGGCAGGCTGATGACGAACGAGTCGGAAATCACCGTGCCCGGCAGCAGCATCTGCCCGGCCAGGGCAATCGGCACCACGAACAGCGCGGCCAGCGCCAGGTACATCGGAAACACCCAGCGCGCCAGGCGCATGTCCTGGGGTTCGATGTTCTCTACCACGGTGACGTGGAACTGCCGGGGCAGGCAGATGATCGCCATCATCGCCACCGCGGTTTGCACCACCATCGACGGCCAGTTGACGGTTTCTTGCCAATAGGCCTGCAAGTGGATCGACTGGCGTGCCTGGCTGAACAGGTCGTCGAAGCCGTCATACAGGTTGAACACCACGAAAATGCCCACGGCCAGGAAGGCCAGCAACTTGATCAGCGATTCGAAGGCAATCGCCAGCACCATGCCACGGTGGTGTTCGGTCACGTCCAGGCTGCGGGTGCCGAACACGATGGCGAACAGTGCCAGCACCAGGGACACCACCAGCGCGGTGTCCTGCACGCGGGTGCCGGTGGCGTCCGCGTTGGCCCCGATCAGCAGGTTGACCCCCAGCACGATGCCTTTGAGCTGCAGGGCAATGTACGGCAACACGCCGACCAGGCAGATCAGCGCCACCACCACCGCCAGGGTTTGCGACTTGCCATAGCGTGCGGCGATGAAGTCGGCGATTGAGGTAATGTTCTGCTGTTTGCTGATCAGCACCATCTTCTGCAGCACCCAGGGCGCGAAGATCAGCAGCAGCACCGGGCCCAGGTAGATCGGCAGGAATGCCCAAAGCTGTTCGGCGGCCTGGCCGACGGCGCCGAAGAAGGTCCAGCTGGTGCAGTAAACGGCCAGCGACAAACTGTACACCCAGGCACGCAGCTTCGGCGGCAACGGCGTGCTGCGGCGGTCGCCGTAAAAGGCGATGGCGAACATGACGGCCATATAGGCCAGGGCGACCACGGCGATCAGCCCGCTGGACAACGACATGAAAACTCCGAAGCAAAAAAGATAACGCGGTCCCGATCAACCAGTCTGGCACGCAGGTGCAGCTTCGTCAGCGCAGACCATGGTTGTAGGCGAGAGCTTGCTCGCGATTGATCTGAAACAAAACATCATTTTTTTCGGGTGCCCAACCCGTAAAACACCCCCGCCAGCAACACCGACAACACCAGCAGGTAGAAAATTGCCCCCGGCCAAAGGTGCACCAGGGCAAACCCCACCATCACCGGCCCCAGCGCCGCCCCGAGGTTGGACAGGTTCTGCGCGCCGTAATACACCCCGCGCAAGTGCTCCGGCGCGATCAGGTCGATGAACATGTATTCGGCAGGGATCACGATGATCTCGCCCAGGGTGAACACCAGCATCGCCAGGCACCACGCCAGCACCGAGCCTGCCAGCGAAAAGCCCAGCAGCCCGGCGATGAACAGGGCCATGCCGGCCAGCAACCAGGGCATCAGGTGCTGGCGGCTGATGCGCCGGCCAATCAGGTACTGCAGGGCAATCACCGTCACTGCGTTGGTGGTGACCAGGTAGCCGACCAGCCGCGCCGCCTCCGTCGGGCTGCTGGTGACCACCAGGTACTGCGACAGGTAGGCGGTGAATTGGCCGAACACCACCGCGCTGAGCACCCCGCCCAAGGTGAAATACACCAGCCGGCGGTCACGCGCCAGCCCCAGCGCCACCTGGCCGAAGCCGGCCGCAGGCTTGTCCGGTGCGCTCGCCTGCAGGTCACGGTCGCCAAGGCGCCAGTAGGCCAGGCACATGCCCAGGCCTAGCAGGGCCGAGGCGATGAACGGCATGTGGTCGTCCAGTTCCAGCATGGCGACCCCCAGCAGCGGGCCGGCGGCGTAGCCGACGTTGCTGAGGGTGTACTTGATGGCGAACACCTCGGCCCGCGCTTCCACTGGCAGCAAGGCACAGAAGCCTGCCTTGGCGGCGATGTCGACCACTGCAAGCGCCAGGTTGATCAGCACCAGGCACAAAAAGAACAATAGCGCCGATTCACTGACGACCGCGGCGACGAAGGCCAGGGCGAACAGCAGGGTGCTGGCGCTGACCAGCGTGTGGTTGCGCACGGTGTCGACCAGGTGGCCACCATACAGGCTCAGCAGCGAGGCGATGATCAGCGCGCCACCGATCAGCAGGCCGATCTGGCTGATCTGCAGCTGGAAGTTGTCGGCCAGGTACACCACCAGGTAGGGCAGGGTGAGGGCGCGGGCGACAGTGAGGGTGAACGTGGTCAGCAGCAGCAGGCGTACGGTGTGCGGGTAGCGTTTCAGGGCAGCTAGCATTACCACGTCCTTGTTGTTCTGGTTTGCCGGGCACAAGCATAAGCCACATGTGGCCTCGGCAGGAGTGCCCCGGCTGCTTCTGCAAAAAGCGTGTAGGCTTGCCAGCCAAGGCATTTGCCATGCAGATTTGTGGCCTGACGTGCCCGGCGCGCCTCCAATTGAAAAGCCCTCAGGACCAAGGACGATGAGTCACTCCTCGCAATTCACCTTGCTCGGCAAGCGGCGCTTCCTGCCGTTTTTCATCACCCAGTCGCTGGGTGCCTTCAACGACAACCTGTTCAAACAATCGCTGATCCTCGCGATCCTGTTCAAGCTCAGCCTTGGTGACGGTGACCGTTCGATCTGGGTCAACCTGTGCGCCTTGCTGTTCATTCTGCCGTTCTTTCTGTTCTCGGCGCTGGGCGGGCAGTTTGGTGAGAAGTTCGCCAAGGACGCGCTTATCCGTGCGATCAAGCTGGCCGAGATCGTCATCATGGCAATCGGTGCGCTCGGTTTCATCACCAACCACCTGGCGCTGATGCTGGTGGCGCTGTTCGGCATGGGAACCCACTCGGCGCTGTTCGGCCCGGTGAAGTACTCGATCCTGCCGCAGGCCCTGCGCGAGCAGGAGTTGGTCGGCGGCAACGGGCTGGTGGAAACCGGCACGTTCCTCGCCATCCTTGCCGGCACCATCGGTGCCGGGGTCATGATGTCGGCCGACAGCTATGCCACGGTAGTGGCCGGCGGTGTGGTCGGCACTGCGGTGCTCGGCTACCTGGCCAGCCGCTGGATCCCGCGGGCCGCTGCCGCCTCGCCGAACATGGCGCTGGACTGGAACATCTTCAGGCAGTCGTGGGCAATTCTGCGCATGGGCCTGGGGCAGCCGCCCGCTGTGTCGCGCTCGATCGTGGGTAACTCGTGGTTCTGGTTTGTCGGGGCCATCTACCTCACGCAGATCCCGGCCTATGCCAAAGACTGGCTGCACGGCGATGGCACGGTGGTGACCTTGGTGCTGACGCTGTTCTCGGTGGGCATCGCCTTGGGTTCGTTGCTATGCGAACGGCTTAGCGGGCGCAAGGTGGAGATCGGCCTGGTGCCGTTCGGCTCGTTCGGCTTGACCCTGTTCGGCCTGCTTTGGTGGTGGCACTCCGGCGATGTGCCGGTTGCAGCGGCGCCGCACGACTGGCTGGCGCTGCTGGGCATGGGCCAGGCCTGGTGGATTCTGCTGTCGATCGTCGGCCTGGGCGTGTTCGGTGGCTTCTACATTGTGCCGCTGTATGCGCTGATTCAGGCCCGCACGGCCGAAGACCAGCGCGCCCGGGTGATTGCGGCCAACAACATCCTCAATGCCTTGTTCATGGTGGTGTCGGCGGTGCTTACCATCATCCTGATGGGGCTTGCCGAGCTGAGCATCCCGCAGCTGTTCCTGGTGGTGTCGCTGCTTAATATCGCGGTCAACGCCTACATCTTCAGGATCGTGCCCGAGTTCACCATGCGCTTCCTGATCTGGCTGCTCAGCCATTCGATGTACCGCGTGCAGCACCGCGACCTTGAGCGCATCCCCGACGAAGGCGCGGCGCTGCTGGTGTGCAACCACGTGTCGTTCGTTGATGCATTGCTGCTGGGCGGAGCAATCCGCCGGCCGATCCGCTTTGTGATGTATTACAAGATCTACAACCTGCCAGTGCTCAACTTCGTGTTCCGCACCGCAGGCGCCATCCCGATTGCCGGGCGCAGTGAAGACCCCGCCACCTACGAGCGGGCCTTCGCACGCATTGCCGGGTACCTGGCTGCTGGTGAGCTGGTGTGCATCTTCCCGGAGGGCAAGTTGACCGGCGATGGCGAGATCGATGTGTTCAAAGGCGGCGTCAAGCGCATCCTCGAAGAAACGCCGGTGCCGGTGATTCCGCTGGCTTTGCAGGGGTTGTGGGGCAGTTTCTTCAGCCGTGACCCGGCCAAAGGCTTTTTCAGGCGCCTGTGGTCGCGGGTAACCATTGTGGCGGGCGCTGCCATCCCGGTGGAGGCAGCGCAGCCTGAGCTGTTGCGCGAGCAGGTCAGCCGCCTGCGCGGTGACCTGCGCTAGCCAGGCAGGGTCAGCTGGCGCTGACTTTCAGGCCGACAAGGCCGCAGACGATCAGCGCCACACTGACCAGACGTACCAAGGCCATGGACTCGCCGAACAGGATGATCCCGGCGATGACAGTGCCGACTGCGCCAACACCGGTCCAGATGGCATAGGCGGTGCCCAGCGGCAGTTCTTTCATGGCCAGGCCGAGCAAGCCCAGGCTGATGACCATGGCGCCGACCGTGAGTACGGTGGGAATCGGTTTACTGAAGCCGTCCGTGTATTTCAGGCCCACGGCCCAGCCGACCTCGAACAGGCCGGCGAAGAACAGGATGATCCAGGACATGTGAGTGTCTCCATCGTTTAAATGATGGGGCCGTCCCCGGAATGGTCACGCGGTGCGTCGTGAGGCCGTCCTCACCGTGGGCACTATGGTGCACACCTGCAGGTTTCAGGGCAAGCCTGTGCCGGCCTCTTCGCGGGTAAACCCGCTCCCACAGGGACCGTATAGGTATCAAGCCTTGCGCAGCACCTGTGGGAGCGGGTGTACCCGCGAAGAGGCCCGCACAGGCAGACATCAATGCTTGGCCGGTTCGATCCCTTCAGCCTCAGTCTCAGGCTCATCCATGCGCCGGAACCAGGTCGACAACAACGCCCCGGAAATATTGTGCCAAACGCTGAACAAAGCACTCGGCACCGCCGCCAGTGGCGAAAAGTGCGCCGCCGCCAGTGCCGCCCCCAGCCCGGAGTTCTGCATGCCCACCTCCAGCGCCAGCGACTTGCGCTGGGCCAGCGGCAGTTTGCACAGCTTGCCGGTCAGGTACCCCAGCAAATAGCCGAAGCTGTTGTGCAGCATCACCACCGCCATGATCAGCAGCCCCGACTCGGCGATTTTCGCTTGGCTGGCAGCCACCACCGCGCACACGATCATCACAATGCTCACCACCGACACCAGCGGCAGTACCTGCACCGCCGCCTGAACCCGGGCACCGAGCAGGCGCTGGGCCAGCACGCCGAGCACGATCGGCAGCATCACCAACTGCAAGATCGACCAGAACATGTCCATGAAGGACACCGGCAACCAGGCCGACGCCAGGAACCAGATCAGCGCCGGGGTCAGCAGCGGTGCCAGCAGGGTGGTTACTGCCGCGATCGCTACTGCCAGCGCCAGGTCTCCGCGGGACAGCCACACCATCACGTTGGATGCCGTGCCGCTCGGGCAGCAGCCGACCAGGATCACGCCCACGGCAATTTCCGGCGGCAGGTGGAACAGCTGGCACAGCAGCCAGGCCATGCCGGGCATGATCACGAAGTGCGCGACGACCCCCAGCATCACCCGCCACGGCTGGCGGGCGAGGGCGGCGAAGTCGTCGAGCTTGAGGGTCAGCCCCATGCCGAACATCACCAGCCCCAGCAGCGGCACAATGGCGACCTTCAGGGCGATGAACCATTGCGGTTGCAGAAAGGCCAGCACGGCAAACACCAGCACCCACAGGGCGAAGGTATTGCCGACAAAGCGGCTTAAGGCGGCGAGGGCGCGCATGGGGCAATTCCTTTTCTTTTTATAGCACTATGAATCTTACTGGCCCCTTCGCGGGACAAGCCCGCTCCCACAGGTACATCACAGCCTTCAGGCATTGTGATGTACCTGTGGGAGCGGGCTTGTCCCGCGAAGGGGCCGATACTGGCTGAAGTTGTGCCTCAGGCCAGCACCAGTCCTTCAAACCACCTCAGACCCCTTGCGGAATTTCCTCCCCACCCAGCGCCTCGAACAGCGCCGGCAGGAATTCGGTAAAGGTCATCATCATCAGCAGGAAGCTGGCATCGAACTGCTGCGCCGCCTCATCACCACCGTCCTGCTCGGCCTGCTCCTGCAGCAGCTCTTCGAACTTCAGGCGCTTGATTACCATTTTATCGTCCAGAATGAACGACAGCTTGTCTTGCCAGGCTAGGGCCAGCTGGGTTACCACCTTGCCAGTGCTCAGGTGCAGCTGAATCTCCTCGCCGGTCAGGTCCTGGCGCTTGCAACGCACGATGCCGCCGTCTTCGGCGGTGTCACGCAGTTCGCACTCGTCCAGTACATAGAAGCCTTCGGCGGTTTGCTGCGTTTTTACCCAGTCGGTCATGGTGGCGGTTGGCGCAACCTTCACCGTGGCCGGGCGCACCGGCAGCGAGCCCATCACTTCACGCAGGGTGGACAGCAGGTCTTCGGCACGCTTGGCACTCGCCGAGTTGACCAGGATCACACCCAGACGCGGGGCGATGGCGGCGAAGATCATCGAGCGGCGGATGAACGCACGCGGCAGGAAGGCCTGGATGATTTCGTCCTTGATCTGGTCGCGTTCTTTTTTATAGACCTTGCGCATCTGCTCGGTCTCGATCTCTTCGACCTTTTCCTTGACCGCGTCGTTGACCACGCTGCCAGGCAGGATGCGTTCTTCCTTGCGGGCGGCAATCAGCAGGAACTCGCCGCTGACATGCACCAGAGGAGCGTCTTCGCCTTTGCCGAACGGCGCGACGAAACCATAGGTGGTCAGCTCCTGGCTGGCGCAGGGGCGGGCCGGCTTGCTGGCCAGTGCGGCTTCCAACGCTTCAGGCTCGAACGGGACTTCCTGGGTCAGGCGGTAGGTCAGCAGGTTCTTGAACCACATGAGGGGTAACTCTCCTTAATGCATAAGGCGGGCATTATTCTCCGAGCGGAGCTCTGAGGCCAACCCTGTCAGAGGGCCAGCAGTGGCTTATGCATAAAAGAAACAACCGGCAACGCTAGGTCTTTGAAAGGCATGAGGTTTTTTTTAAAAAAAGTTTAAAAAGTGCTTGCCAGGGTGCGGGGTCGTCCGTAGAATGCGCGCCACACCGAGACGAAGGGTGATTAGCTCAGCCGGGAGAGCATCTGCCTTACAAGCAGAGGGTCGGCGGTTCGATCCCGTCATCACCCACCACTCGATGTATAGCGCAGCGGTAGTTCAGTCGGTTAGAATACCGGCCTGTCACGCCGGGGGTCGCGGGTTCGAGTCCCGTCCGCTGCGCCATATTCCACTTCCAGGGCCCACTGAACACCCGGAAGTAACAGAGAAAGCGACCTGAGGGTCGCTTTTTTTGTGCCTGAATTCTGGTGTTGGCGCGAAGTTTGAAAAAACTTCGATAAGTGCTTGCCAGAGCGCAAAGTCGCCCGTAGAATGCGCGCCACACCGAGAGACATGGGTGATTAGCTCAGCCGGGAGAGCATCTGCCTTACAAGCAGAGGGTCGGCGGTTCGATCCCGTCATCACCCACCACTCGATGTATAGCGCAGCGGTAGTTCAGTCGGTTAGAATACCGGCCTGTCACGCCGGGGGTCGCGGGTTCGAGTCCCGTCCGCTGCGCCATATTCCACTTCCAGGGCCCACTGAACACCCGGAAGTAACAAAAAAAGCGACCTTAAGGTCGCTTTTTTTGTGTCTGCGATTTCAGCTACGGCGCTCATCTTCCCGTAAGGTCAGCACCTCAAACCCGTCCTCAGTCACCGCCACGGTATGCTCCCACTGCGCTGACAGGCTGTGGTCGCGGGTAATCACCGTCCAGCCATCCTTCAATGTGCGCGTTCCGCGTCCACCCTGGTTGATCATCGGCTCGATGGTGAACACCATCCCCGGTTTCAGCTTCATGCCCATGCCACGCTGGCCAACGTGCAGTACTTCAGGCCCTTCATGCATCTGCTGGCCGATACCATGCCCGCAATACTCGCGGACCACGCTGTAGCCCGCCGCCTCGGCATGGGCCTGGACGGCATGGCCGATATCGCCCAGCGTAGCCCCGGGGCGCACCTGCTCAATGCCCTTCCACAGCGCGTCATAGGTGGTGTCGACCAACCGCCGGGCTTCATCGCTGATCTTGCCGATGCTGTACATCTTCGACGAATCGGCTATATAGCCGCCCTGTTCGAGGGTGATGTCCACGTTGATGATCGAGCCTTCCTTCAATACTTCATCGACCTTGGGCATGCCGTGGCACACCACGTGGTCCACCGAGGTATTGAGCGAGTAGGGGAAACCGTACTGGCCCTTGCTCGCTGGCCGCGCCTTGAGCGTGTCGACGATGAACGCTTCGGCGCGGTCGTTGATCTGCATGGTGGTCACACCGGGGCCGATGAAGCGGTCGAGGTCGGCGAACACTTGGGCCAGCAGCTGGCCGGCGCGGCGCATCAGGTCGAGTTGGGCGGGGGATTTGAGGATCACCTGGGACATGGGGGGAGGGTAGTTGCTCATGCTGGAATTTGCCCCAGCATAGCGCCAGCGGGTATCGGCTTGCCACCGCATGGTGCACAGCCTGTGCCGGCCCTTTCGCGGGCACGCCCGCCCCACAGGTACGGCACGCCCCTCAGGCCTTGCGATAGCCCTGTGGGAGCGGGCGTGCCCGCGAAAGGGCCGGTATGGCTGGCCCATAAATTGCTGATCTCCCTTCATCCCGGGCTATCAACGTCGACAGCCCATAAAAACTCACGACAAAGGCGCCGTGTTGCCCCACTTGCTCAGCAAGGCGGGGCAGCCGGCGCCTTTTTGCGTTTTTCAACAGGAGCCCGCCCATGGCCAATAGCGAAGTACGCAGCGTCTGCCCCTATTGCGGCGTTGGCTGCGGCATCGTCATGAGCGTTGCCGATGGCAAAGTCGTCAAGGTCAGTGGCGACAAGCAGCACCCCAGCAACTTTGGCCGGCTGTGCACCAAAGGCCTGACCGCGCACCTGCCGCTGACGGCCGCCGGCCGCCTCGAAGACGCCTATGTGCGCCAGCAGCGCAGCCAGCAGCCGGCGCGCACTGGCATGGACCAGGCTATCGCCGACGCAGGCAAACGCCTGCGCGGCATCATTGACCAGCATGGCCCCGACGCTGTGGCGCTTTACGTGTCGGGGCAGATGTCGCTGGAAGCTCAATACCTGGCCAACAAGTTGGCCAAAGGCTTTATCCGTACCCGCCACATCGAGTCCAACTCGCGCCTGTGCATGGCCAGCGCCGGCAGTGGCTACAAGCTGTCGCTCGGCGCCGATGGCCCACCTGGCAGTTATCAGGACTTCGAGCACGCCGACGTGTTCCTGGTGATCGGCGCCAACATGGCCGACTGCCACCCGATCCTGTTCCTGCGCCTGCTCGACCGGGTCAAGGCCGGCGCCAGGCTGATCGTGGTCGACCCGCGGCGCAGCGCCACCGCCGACAAGGCCGACCTGTTCCTGCAGGTACGCCCCGGCACTGACATGGCCTTGCTCAACGGCCTGTTGCACCTGCTACACCGTAATGGCCACACCCACCGCGACTTCATTGCCCGCCACACCGAAGGCTGGGACGAACTGCCAGCCTTCCTCGATGACTACAGCCCGGAGCGCGTGGCGGCCATCACCGGGTTGGCCGTGGGCGACATCATCAAGGCCGCCGAATGGATCGGCAGTGCCAACGACTGGATGAGCTGCTGGACCATGGGCCTGAACCAAAGCATCCACGGTACCTGGCACACCAACGCCATCTGCAACCTGCACCTGGCCACGGGCGCCATCTGCCGCCCCGGTAGCGGGCCGTTCTCGCTGACCGGCCAGCCCAACGCCATGGGCGGCCGTGAAATGGGCTACATGGGGCCCGGCTTGCCAGGCCAGCGCTCGGCGTTGGTGGAGGGCGACCGCGCGTTTGTCGAGCAGCAGTGGCAACTGGCACCCGGCAGCCTGCGCAGTGAAGGCGGCGAGGGCACGGTGGCACTGTTCGAGCAGATGAACGCGGGTGAAGTGAAAGCGTGCTGGATCATCTGCAGCAACCCGGTGGCCAGCGTCGCCAACCGTCAGCAGGTGATCGATGGCCTGTGCCAGGCCGAGTTGGTGATTACCCAGGATGCCTTCCTCGACACCGAAACCAACCGCTACGCCGACATCGTGCTGCCGGCCGCGCTGTGGGCCGAAGGCGAGGGTGTAATGATAAACAGCGAACGCAACCTTACCCTGATGCCGCGCGCCGTCGAGCCGCCCGGGCAAAGCCTGCCCGACTGGCAGATCATCGCCCGGGTGGCCTGCGCCATGGGCTACGCCGAAGCCTTCGACTACCCCGATGCCGAAGCGGTGTATGAAGAAATCCGCCATTTCCATAACCCCGCAACGGGCTACGATCTGCGCGGCATCGGTTACGCCGAGCTGCGCCGGCAACCACACCAGTGGCCTTGTGCACCCGGCCATGGCAGCGACCGCAGCCCATTGCGCTACCTGAACGACGGCAGCAGCCAGGCGCTGCTGCACGATGCCCAGGGCGATCGCCCGGCGCTGGCCTTTCCTACCGCCAGTGGCAAGGCGCGTTTCTTCGCCAGGCCCTGGTTGCCGGCAGCAGAATTGCCGGATGACGACTACCCCATGGTGCTGAACACCGGCCGTGTGCAGCACCAGTGGCACACCCTGACCAAGACCGGCAAGGTGCCGGCGCTGAACAAGCTGGAGCCTGGCCCTTTCGTCGAGGTCCACCCCGACGACGCCGCACGCCTGGGCATAGCTGAAAAAGACCAGGTCGCCATCCGCTCGCGGCGCGGGCAAGCCGTGCTACCGGTGCGAATCAGCGACCGGGTGCTGCCAGGCAACTGCTTTGCGCCGTTTCACTGGAACGACCTGGTCGGTGAGCAACTGGCAATCAATGCCGTGACCTGCGATGCGGTCGATCCACTGTCGCTACAGCCGGCTTTCAAATACTGCGCCGTCGCCCTGCAGCGGGTCGCCGGCGAGCGTATCGACGCCCTTGAGCTGCACACTGCCATTCTGGAGCCAGTCCGCATGCCCACTGCCACCCTGTCCCGTCTGCTTGGCCTGGACACCCTGCCAGCCCCGGTGCTGGCAGAAGAAGAGCGCCATTACCTGCAGGGTTTCCTGCTGGGCCTGGAGCAGGCCCGCGCCGAGGGCGTGCCAAGCCTGCCGGCCAGTGCGCCACTGGCAGGCAACCGCCGGCTGTTTATCGACGGCTTGCTGGCCGGGCTGTTCGCTCAGCCGGCGGCGCTGCCCGTTGCAGCGTTGGTGGCCCCACCGCACCAAGTGTTGTGGGCCTCGCAGACCGGTAACGGCGAGCTGCTGGCCGAGCGTTGTGCCGAACACCTGCGCGGTGCCGGCTTTGATGTGCAGCTCAGTTGCATGGAGGCGGTCAGCCCAAGCCAACTGCAGGGCGCGGCCAGCGTGGTGCTGATCACCAGCACCTTTGGCGATGGTGACGCGCCCGACAGCGCGGCGGCATTCTGGCAGGCCTTGCAGGGCGAGGAGGGCGCCTGTTATGCCGAGCTGCCCTATGCCGTGCTGGCCTTGGGCGACTCCAGTTACGACCAGTTCTGCGGCTTTGGCCGCAAGCTTGACCAACGCCTGGCCGAACTGGGTGGGCGTCGCCTGCTGCAACGGGTGGACTGCGAGCCGGACTTTGACGCAGCGTTCGCGGGGTGGCTAGAAGCCTTGCTGCCCACGCTGGGCAGTGCCGCTGCACCGCAGCCGGCGAGCCACCCCGTACCCATGCCGGCCTACAGCAAACAGCAACCTTGGGCTGCCACCTTGCTGGAAAACCACCTGCTCAACGGCCCCGGTGCCAGCAAGGAAACTCGGCAACTGGTGTTCGACCTGAGCGGTAGCGGCTTCAGGTATGCCCCCGGCGATGCCCTGGGCGTGTGGCCGCGCAATTGCCCGGCCCTGGTCGACGAACTGCTGGCGCTGATGCAGCTCGATGGCCAGACGCTGGTCGAGCTCAAGGGCCAGCCTGCCATGCCCCTGGCCGCAGCCCTGCAAACGCACCTGGAGATCGCCAAGGTCACCGGTCAGCAACTGCAGGCCTTCGCTGGCAGTAGCCCGGACCTGCAGCGCCTGCTGCGGCCGGAGTGCAAGGCCGAGCTGCAGGACTGGCTGCGCGGCCGGCAGTTGGCCGATGTGCTGCGCGCCTTTCCCCAACAGCTGCCGCTGGCCGACTGGCTTGGCCTGCTCAAGCCCTTGCAGCCGCGTCTTTACTCGATCAGCTCCAGCCCGTTGGCCCATCCGGGCCAGGTTCACCTGACCGTCTCCACCGTGCGTTACGGCGAGCGCAAGGGGGTGTGTTCGGCCTTCCTCGCCGACCGTGCGCAAGCGTTGAAGGTGGCCATTTTCCCGCAGGTATCTAAGCACTTCCGGTTGCCCGAGGACGACAGCGTGCCGGTGATCATGGTTGGCCCAGGTACCGGCGTTGCACCGTTCCGGGCGTTTCTTGAAGAACGGGAGGCGCGGGGCGCAAAAGGGGGGAATTGGCTGTTCTTTGGTGAGCAGTACGCCGCTACCGACTTCTATTACCGCGAACAGTTGCAAGCTTGGGAGAAAGCAGGGCACTTGCGGCTCGACACGGCGTTCTCGCGGGATCAGGCGCATAAGGTCTATGTGCAGCAGCGCATGCTCGAACAGGGCGCCCAGCTGTGGCAGTGGTTGGAGGCGGGGGCGTATTTCTATGTGTGTGGCGATGCGCAGCGCATGGCCAAGGATGTAGATGCGGCGTTGCGCACGGTTGTGGCTGAGCATGGCGGGATGGATGAGGCGCAGACGGCTGCCTATGTCAAAGGGTTGAGCAAGGCCAAGCGTTATCGGCGGGATGTGTACTGAGTGCACCGGGATGGGCTGATGTGCACCCCGGTTGTGCATTTTGATCGCCTGTGGGGCCCCTTCGCAGCACAAGGCTGCTCCTACAGGGATCGCGTGCTCCTGTAGGAGCAGCCTTGTGCTGCGAAGAGGCCGGTACAGGCAAAGCAATTGGCACATTCCCTGCTTTAACTCCACTACAACAAGCCCCACTGATCAACGGCGATCAACCTGGGGGCACACCGTGATGAATACAGGCAAAGGCGCCTGGAGCTTCGGCTCCAGGCGCTTTTTTTTTGATCGAGGATCGGCTTATGAAGGCAACAGCGAGCAGCGGGCAACGAGAGCGACTGGTCATCGTCGGCAACGGCATGGTCGGCCACCATTGCGTCGAACAACTGGTCAGCCGCGGCGCCCTGCAGCGCTTCGAGGTGCGGGTGTTCGGCGAAGAGCGCCAACGTGCCTACGACCGTGTGCACCTTTCCGAGTACTTCGGCGGCAGCTGTGCCGAGACCCTGGCCCTGTGCGAACACGAGTTCTACCCCGCCAACGGCGTGCACTTGCACCTCGGTGAGGCCGTGCTGGAAATCGACCGTGAGCGCTGCGAGGTCGTCACCGCCGAGGGGCGCTATGGCTACGACCAACTGGTCCTTGCCACCGGCTCCTACCCGTTCGTGCCGCCGATCGAAGGCTCCAGTGGCTATGCCCGCCTGGTCTACCGTACCCTCGACGACCTCGATGGCATTCGCGCCGCAGCCGCTGGTGCCCGCCGTGGCGTGGTGGTCGGTGGTGGCCTGCTGGGCCTGGAGGCCGCCAATGCGCTCAAGTCGCTAGGCCTGGAAGCCCACGTGGTGGAATTTGCCCCACGGCTGATGCCGGTTCAGCTGGACGGCGAGGGCGGTGCCGCGCTCAAGGCACAGATCGAAGCGCTGGGCGTTGGCGTGCACCTGTCGCGCGCCACCCAGTCGATCAGCACCGGTGAAGCATTCCGCTACCGCATGAACTTCGACGGTGGCGAGCACCTGGAAACCGACCTGATCGTGTTCTCCGCCGGTATCCGCCCACAGGATGCCCTGGGCCGTGGCTGCGGCCTGGATATCGCTGTGCGCGGTGGCGTGGTAATCGACAACCACTGCCGCAGCAGCGACCCGCGCATCTTCGCCATTGGCGAGTGCGCGTCCTGGAACGGCAGCGTGTTCGGCCTGGTCGCCCCCGGCTACAGCATGGCGCGCAACCTGGCCGCATTACTGATGGGGGAGGCGGCGGTAGCGTTCACCGGCGCGGACATGTCGACCAAACTCAAGCTGCTGGGCGTGGATGTCGGCTCGATCGGCGATGCCCATGGCGCCACCGCCGGTTCACGCAGCTACCGCTTCATCGACGAAGCCAACAGCGCCTACCGCCGGCTGGTGGTGGACGCCAGCGGCAAGCACGTGCTCGGCGCGGTGCTGGTCGGCGACAACACGTATTACGACACCCTCTTGCAGTACGCCCAGAACGGTATTGCCCTGCCAGCCGACCCTGCAGCGCTGATCCTGCCCCAAGGCGGTGGTGCACCGGCCCTTGGCGCCGATGCGCTGCCCGATAGCGCAACCATCTGCTCGTGCCACAACGTCAGCAAGGGCGCGGTGTGCGCGGCCATCGACAGCGGCTGCAGCGACCTTGCTGCGGTCAAAGGCTGCACCAAGGCCGCCAGCGGCTGTGGTGGTTGCGCGGCCTTGCTCAAGCAAGTGTTCGAGCACGAGCTGACCGCCCGCGGCGTAGCGGTGGACAAAAGCCTGTGCGAGCATTTTACCTACACCCGTCAGGAACTGTACGGGCTGGTGCGGGTGGAGGGCATCCGCACCTACAGCGAGCTGCTCGAACGCCACGGCAAGGGCCACGTTGGCTGTGACATCTGCAAGCCGGCGGTGGGCAACATCCTCGCCTCGTGCTGGAACCAGCCGATCATGGACCCCGCGCTGGTGCCGTTGCAGGATACCAACGACACCTTCATGGCCAATATGCAGAAGAACGGCACCTACTCGGTAGTGCCGCGCATTCCCGGGGGTGAAATCACCCCCGACAAGCTCATCGTCATCGGCCAGGTGGCCAAAAAGTATGACCTGTACACCAAGATCACCGGCGGTCAGCGCATTGACCTGTTCGGTGCCCAGTTGCACGAACTGCCGCTGATCTGGGGCGAGCTGATCGACGCAGGCTTCGAAACCGGCCATGCCTACGGCAAGTCGACCCGCACGGTGAAATCCTGCGTGGGCAGCACCTGGTGCCGTTACGGCGTGCAGGACAGCGTTGCCATGG
This sequence comes from Pseudomonas sp. GW460-LB5, assembly GCF_059423245.1. Taxonomy (NCBI): domain Bacteria; kingdom Pseudomonadati; phylum Pseudomonadota; class Gammaproteobacteria; order Pseudomonadales; family Pseudomonadaceae; genus Pseudomonas; species Pseudomonas sp. GW460-LB5. The sequence continues at coordinate 23,245 of NZ_JBWKXT010000051.1, read as the reverse complement.
CCCTGCGCCTGGAAGACCGCTACAAGGGCCTGCGCAGCCCGCACAAGCTCAAGTTTGCAGTGTCGGGCTGCACCCGCGAATGCGCCGAGGCGCAGAGCAAGGACATCGGCGTGATCGCCACCGACAAGGGCTGGAACCTGTACGTGTGTGGCAACGGCGGTATGCGCCCACGGCATGCCGAACTGTTTGCCACCGACCTGGACGACGAAACCCTGGTGCGGCTGATCGACCGCGTGTTGATGTTTTACATCCGCACGGCCGACAAGCTGCAGCGCACCTCGGTGTGGCGCGAAAACCTGGATGGCGGGCTGGGCTACCTGAAGCAGGTGATCATCGACGACAGCCTGGGCCTGGCCAGCGAGCTGGAAGCGCAGATGCAGCATGTGGTCGACCAGTACGAGTGCGAATGGGCCAACGCGCTCAACGACCCGGAGAAGCTCAAGCGCTTTCGCACTTTCGTCAATGACCGGCGTGCCGACCCCGACGTGCACTTTGTGCGCGAACGCGAACAACGCCGGCCCGCTGCACCGCTGCACCTCATTGCTACTGTCGAGGAGGCTGTCTGATGAACCTGTCCAATGCTGCTGTGAAAACCCACGCGAACTGGCAAGCGGTGTGCCTGGCACAAGACCTGGTGCCCGACTCTGGGGTGGTAGTGTGGCTGGACGGGGCCCAAGTGGCGCTGTTCTACCTGCCGGGGCAGGCGCAGCCGCTGTATGCGGTGGACAACCGTGACCCGCGGTCCGGTGCCAACATCATCGGCCGCGGGCTGGTGGGCAGTGTGCAGGGCGAGCTGGTGGTCGCAGCGCCGTTGTACAAGCAGCATTTCAGCCTGCAGACCGGGGAGTGCCTGGAGGATGGCGGGCAGAGGTTGCGGGTGTGGCCGGTGCGCTTGAACGGTGAGGCTGTGGAGTTGGCGGTGGGCTGAGAGGTTGCGGGGGCTCGGCAGTTGTTCGCCGTTGCATTTTCGTCGCCTGGGAAATCGAGCGCCGCGCGGGCGGCGCTCGGTCTCCCAGGCGATGAAGATCCTGATGCGGTAAGCTTTAAACCATGAACCTCGACACCCGCATCAAATACCGCCACCTGCTGTGCTTCCTGGAGATTGCCCGGCAGGGCAGCCTGGCCAGGGCTGCCGACGTGCTCGCCATCAGTCAGCCGGCCATCTCCAAGACCCTCAAGGAACTCGAAGACCTGCTGGAAGCGCGCCTGTTCGCGCGTAGCCGGCAGGGCGTCGAGCTTACCCCGGCCGGGACCCGTTTCATGCGTTATGCCGGGCCCAGCGTGCAAGCCCTGCGCGATGGCGTCAGCAGCCTGCGCGGTGAAGCGCGGGCGCCGTCGCAGGTGCGTATTGGCGTGCTGTCGACGGTCGAGGGCCTGCTCATGCCCGAAGTGCTGTGCCGCATGCACCAGCGCCATGAAGCGCTGGTCATCAGCGTGGCCACCGGGGTCAGCGCGCAGCTGCTCGGTCAACTGCGCCTGGGCGAGCTGGAACTGGTGGTCGGGCGTATGACTGACAGCCCGCAGATCCAGGGGCTGTCGTTCGAACACCTGTACAGCGAGTCGATGAGCCTGGTGGTGCGCCCGGGCCACCCGCTGCTGGCCAGCACGCCCGTCGAGCGGGGGCAGGTCGGGCGTTACCCGCTCGTGCTGCCGCCCGCCGGGACCACCATCCGCCAGCACGCCGACAGCCTGTTTGTGCAATGCGGCATCCAGATGCCGGCGCAGCGCCTGGAGACCTTGTCGCTGGCCTTGAGCCGGCGTTACGTGCTGGGCAGTGATGGCCTGTGGGTGGCACCGCGCGATGCCGTGCTGCTCGACCTGCGCCGAGGCGAGCTGGTCGAGCTTGACCTGGGCGTGCGCGAGCCCGGCGGCTCGGTTGGCATCTGCCGCAATGCGGCCTTGCCGCAGAGCCTGCCGGGGCAGTGGGTATGCGAGGTGCTGCGTGAGGTGGCGGCGCAATATCGGGAGCAGTCGTATCCGTGAGCATCGTGGCCGTTGAGCGTTTCCAGCTGAGAAACGCTCGCACGGATCACCCCGGTAGCAATCACGTAGCCCGCAAGGAGACCGCGATCACACAAGGCACTGTGGAGCCTCGGTCCTCTTCGTCACGGCCACTGAGCAACAGGCGTTGGTTAGGTGTATCGAGGGCGATCGACCCCGTCGATGTATAGAAGCCGTCCTCGGGTAGATGAGCGCCGAACGTGCCATAACCGTGAGGAGGGACGAAGGTGGTGTCAAATTTGCCGTCCGAGGTGAAGCGAAAGGCAAGAGAGTGGGTGTAGAACATGCCATAGCCGACCAGGCCGCTCGCTACCTCGACGCCTGCGTACCAGCCTCCGGGGCGGTCGAATACCAAAACGTTGCCGTCATTGAACTCTTTGGCTGGCTTGCCGGAATAGTCGATGCGGTAAACAGTCGGGTGGCTGATATCTGCATCGAGGGAGTAAAGTTCGCCATAAAAACTGAAGCGTTGAGAGAGGGCATCCACTGAAAAGCCATTGTTGATCACCCAAGGGTCCGACCAATGCTGGCCATGATCGCCAAAGGCATCATCCATTTTTCCGTCGAGGGTCAAGGCCGTAGTGACGCTGTACGCATCGCCGTTGCGCATCAGGTACAGGGGTAGTAGCAGACGCTCCGGGCCAGAGGGGAGCGTGAAACTGGCAATACCATCGATGATGTGATCCTGGGCATTTGGAATCAGCTTGAGCACATCAAGGACGCCATCAGTCGCAAAACGCTTCCATAGCGCGCCTTCGAGGTCGAGCGCGATCACCACCGGTTCGAACATCTGAGGCCCGCGACGCAACCCGCTGGCGAAAATTCGATCTTTCGCCAGTGCCACGTGTTCAAGCAGCAGCTCTTCTTTGATCACATCACGAATATCTACGAATCCTTTGCCTTGGCCAAATGTGAGGTCCGGTTCCCCCGAGGCAGTCAATTTCCAGAGGTGACTTGTTGATTCACCCTCCACGCCCTCCACGAGGGCAATGATCAGTAAATTCCCTGCAGCATCTTCAACGAGGCCGCTCAGCCTGCTGTAGGCAGCTTTTGGTACCTGATTGAAATCGAAGACGCCATCGCCATGGAAGCCGCTATCCAACCCCCCGTGTTCATTCAAGCACGCCACGAAGACCTTGAACTCATCGGTATTGGGGTTGCTACTCCTACCCATTACATAACTGCGCCCACGGCGTGTCCTGCTATTGATGACCCCATTACTATCGGCGCGAGACCCAGTTGCCTTTTCGAAGATACATGCAAGCCCGCCGACGCCATAATGTTGATCGATCGGCGCCTTCGGCAATGGAGTAGATGATGGGGCCGGACCGGAGGGGAACAGGGTTGAACGGTTAGGCTTTCGTGAGGCGTTCATGACATTTCCTTTGAAAAGGGTACATGCAGAGCGCGCGGCCGCAATGGCGGGTCACTCAGATTTGGCAAATTACGTTGCCTGGTCATTGGAAAGCAGGCTCGAGTTCGGCGCTACTGGCAGAAATGTCAGGTTTTTCGGCTTGCTCGCTGAGCCTTTTGTTGTTTAAAAAGGCTGTTGGCTGCGAGGCGCTGTCGCTGCGAATGGTCAATACTGGCCATTGCCTCGGAAGATTGTGAAGAAGCGCACTGCCTACTGAACTTAGTCCGTGAAACCCGCTCCTATGCCGGTAGCCATTGGTCATGGCCGCCTGCTAAGCTCGCGGCTTTACCCTGATTGCCCTTATGGCGCATGAACAAGGAATTAGCATGAAACAGCATCGTTTGGCGGCTGCGGTTGCCCTGGTAGGCCTGGTACTGGCTGGCTGTGATCAACAGGCCAGCAGCCCCGAGCTGAAGACTCCGGCGCAGAAAGCCTCCTACGGTATCGGCCTGAACATGGGCAAGAGCCTGGCTCAGGAAGGCATGGAAGACCTTGATTCGAAATCGGTCGCTCTGGGCATCGAAGACGCGGTTGGCAAGAAAGAGCAACGCATCAAGGATGAAGAGCTGGTAGAGGCGTTCACCGCCTTGCAGAAACGTGCCGAAGAGCGTCTGGCCAAGGCCAGCGAAGAAGCCGCCTCGGCCGGCAAGAAGTTCCTCGAAGAAAACGCCAAGAAGCCTGGCGTGGTCACCACTGCCTCGGGCCTGCAGTACGAAGTGGTCAAGAAGGCCGATGGCGCGCAGCCCAAGCCGACCGACGTGGTCACTGTTCACTACGAAGGCAAGCTGATCGATGGCAAGGTGTTTGACAGCTCTGTGGAGCGTGGCAGCCCGATCGATCTGCCGGTCAGCGGTGTGATCCCGGGTTGGGTTGAAGGCCTGCAGTTGATGCACGTCGGCGAGAAGTACAAACTGTTCATCCCGGCTGAACTGGCTTACGGCGCACAAAGCCCAAGCCCGCTGATCCCGGCAAACTCGGTACTGGTGTTCGACCTGGAACTGATCGCCATCAAGGACCCGGCCCAACTGCAAGGCGCTGAGCCGGAAGCCGAGGCTCCAGCTGAAGCACCTGCCAAGTAACACTGGCTGGTGCTCGCCAAACGCCCCGTTCTGACGGGGCGTTTTCGTTTTTGGCGATTGGACGAACCTGCGACAACTGATACTGTCCGAGAAAATGCAGTGTGTAGATGTAGGATGTTTCTGACGCAAATCGTTTGCGGTCCGGCATCCACGGCTTGAAACGGCTGTGTAAAAAACGCCCGATCTGACCGTGGCCCTTGCCTGGCAGGCACCTGGGGTCAGAAACGTACCCCTGTTCACAAGGTTATCCACAATAAATGTGGATAACCTGTTCCGCCTGGAGGCTCCATGAGCGCACCTTGGAATTTTGCCCGTTTCCTGCCCTTGGCCGAGCGCCTGCTAAGCCGTGGCCGGCTGCCGGCCCTGCTGTTTGCAGTGGCCCGCAAAGGCCCGCGCCTCGGCCAGCTGCGTGAGGACGTGAAGCTGCTGCAGTCGCTGTGCCTGGCGTGGTGGCGCGGCGAGTATCGCGCCATTAGCCCCAAAGCGCTGGTCACCATTGTGGCCGGCTTGTTGTACTTCGTCAGCCCCATCGATGCCATCCCCGACTGGTTGCTGGGCGTGGGTTTTCTGGATGACATCGCCGTGCTGGGCTGGGTGTTGAAGACTGTGGCCGATGAACTGGCGCGCTTCAGGGCCTGGCGCGACAGCCAGGCACCCGAGCGGTTGCGCGTGGTCGAGCGCCTGCCAGCGACCCCGCAAGCGCTGGGCCTGGAGCGCAATACGCAGTGAAATCAGCCTGAATTGCTCCTCAACCGGACAGACCCCGGAGTTGGTAATATAATTGGCATAAGGGTTATGCCTACGGATTACATGCTGTAATCCTTTTTTAAGGGGTTTGTAATGGGTATTCAGGTCATCAGCCGGGACGGTCAACCCGAGTACGCCGTCGTTCCCTGGGAGCAGTACCAGGCACTGCTCAAGGCAGCAGGGCAGGCGCCTGCCGAGGCGGTTGCCACTGAAGATGCCGGCTCCGCTGCCGTGGCGCCCATGCCGGCGTTCAGTGAAGTAGGGCAGATCCGCCAGGCCAAGGGCATAGCCCCTGAGCAACTGGCGCGCAATGTCGGGGTGAGCCCGGCGTATCTGGCCATGATCGAGTCGGGCGAACGTCAGCCGGATGCTGCCATCCGACGCGCCTTGGCTTGGCACCTGGGGGTGGCTGGCTGGAGCGAGCCATCATGAGCCAGGTCAGGATCAGCCGTCAGCACTGGGAGAACCTGCTGGGCGAGCTTGACCTGGCCCGACGTCAACGTCACTTGCTGACCTACCGAGCGCTGATCGAGCGACTGCAACTGCCCAGCCCCGCCATGCAGACGCTGACTGCCGCGCTGGAGTACCTGGCAGTGCTGGATGCCCGTGCCGAGCAGCCGTTGCGCAGCTCGCTGGTAATCAGCCAGGGCGCCAGCCGTTTACCGCGCACCGGCTTTTTTGAATGTGTCGAACGGCTGGGGCGGTTTGCCGGGCCGGTCGATGGAATGGAGGCGGCCTCCTGGCATGCCTCCGAGGTGGCTCGGGTGTTCGAGTACAGCTACCCCGAAACCGCCTGATGGGGGCCTGTTCTGGCCCTGTCGCCGGCAAGCCAGCTCTCACAGGCACACCCCATCACTCAGAGCCTGTGCTGTACCTGTGGGAGCTGGCTTGCCGGCGATAGGGCCAGGGCAGGCAAACCATGCCGGTGGATCAATCCACAACCTTTGCCGTCAGCATCCACCACCTCCAATGCCTCCAGGTGCCGATGCCGCTCAAACAACTCCAGCAACTGCCCAAGCGTGGCGTTGAGCCGCACTGTCGGTTGCTCGGCCAACGGCACGCTGCCCAGCGCCGGTAACGGCCAGCTTTCCCGTACGCCCAGCTCTTGCGGGCGCCCCAGCAGGTAGCCCTGCACCAGGTCTACCCCCATCTCGGTCAGCACTGCCAGCTCCTCTGCCAGCTCGATGCCTTCGGCAATCACCTGTGCCTTCGATGCCCGGGCAATCTGCAAGATCGAGCCAACGAACTCGCGCTTGAGCGGGTCGCGGTGAATACCGTCGATGAAGTGGCGGTCGATCTTCACGTATTCAGGGCGCAACTCCGACCACAGGCGCAAGCTTGAATAGCCCGCGCCCAGATCGTCGAGGGCTATTGAAAAGCCCATGTCACGGTAGTGGTGCAGCGCATTTGACAGCAGCTGGAAGTCGTCGGTCGGGGTGTGCTCGGTCAGCTCGATTACCACCCGGCTGGGCGGCAGGCCGACCTGCTCCAGCAGCTTCAGGGTGAGGCCGGACGGGTAGTGCGGCTCCAGCAGCGATTCAGGCGAGATGTTGAGAAACAGCTTGCCCTGCAACTGCTGTTCGCTAAAGCGCCGGCAGGCACTTTCCCGGCAAGCGGCTTCCAGCTCGGTGAGGCGGCCGGCCTGGCGGGCGATGCTGAACAGGTTCAGGGGGGCATGCAGCGGGCTGTTGGACGGCCCGCGGCTCAGCGCTTCATGGCCGAAAACCCGTTGCTCGCTCAGGCACATGATCGGCTGAAACAGACTGTGGATGCTGCGTTGAGCCAGGATGGCACTCAAGGCACTGAGCTGTTCGGCGACGGTCATGACGTATTCCTGAAAATGAAAGGGCCGGGCATTTGCATGCCCGGCCACCGTATTTCACGACAGCGCGATGACTGTTTGATGACAGGTCGCACTATTTTGCCATCACTGCCGACTCGCCTTACTTCTTGGCCACCTTGGTGCTGGCGCTGAGGTAGTCGATCAGGATACGACCGGTTTCCGAAAGGTAGGCGTCGTCTTCCGGCTTGGTGTTTTCGTCCTCGACCGGCAGCGCGTCCTCGTCCTCTTTTTTCAGCTCTTTGAGCGGCTCTTCACCCTTGGCCTTGCGGCGGATGTTCTCCAGCGCCAGCTGTTTGGCTTCGATTTCGTCGTGGCGTGCACGGCGGTCCTGCTCGTTCAGGCTGACGGTTTTTTCGGTCATCAGCTTCTGCGTCAGGGCAAGGCGGTCGCGAATGTAGGTGAACTCGGCATCCTTGTCGCTGCGCGCTTCATGTTGCGCCTTGAGCATGGCCAGGTAAGGCTTGAACGGGTCCGCCGCCGGCTTGACTACCGGGCGGATGGTGTCCCACGGCATGGCTTCGGGCAGAGCGCTCTCGCCGATTTCCTTGGTATCGATGATCGACGGGTAGTCGATGTCCGGCAGTACGCCCTGATGCTGGGTGCTCTGCCCGGAAACCCGGTAGAACTTGGCCAGGGTCAGCTTCAGCTCGCCATGGTTGAGCGGCTGGATGGTCTGCACGGTGCCTTTGCCGAAGGTCTGGCCCCCGATGATCAGTGCGCGGTGGTAGTCCTGCATGGCACCCGCGAAGATCTCTGACGCCGAGGCCGACAGGCGGTTGACCAGCAACGCCAGTGGGCCTTTGTAGAAGGCACCCGGGTTTTCGTCTTCGAGCACGTCTACGCGGCCGTCGCTGTTACGCACCAGCACGGTCGGGCCTTTCTCGATGAACAGGCTGGTCAGCTCGGTGGCTTCCTGCAGGGAGCCGCCGCCGTTGTTGCGCAGGTCGATGACCACGCCGTCGACTTTCTCTTTCTGCAGTTCGGTGAGCAGTTTCTTCACGTCACGCGTGGTGCTCTTGTATTCCGGGTCACCGGCGCGGTAAGCCTTGAAGTCGAGGTAGAAGGCCGGGATCTCGATGATACCCAGTTTGTAGTCACGCCCGTCCTGCTTGAGCTTGAGCACCGACTTTTTCGCCGCCTGCTCTTCGAGTTTTACCGCTTCACGGGTGATCGACACGATCTTGCTGGTCTGGTCGCTCGGCGCATTGCTGGCGGGGATGACTTCCAGGCGTACCACCGAGCCTTTCGGGCCACGGATCAGCTTGACCACCTCGTCCAGGCGCCAGCCGACAACGTCGACCATCTCCTTGTTGCCCTGGGCCACGCCGATGATCTTGTCGGCCGGTGCTACCTGCTTGGTCTTGGCTGCCGGGCCTGCCGGCACCAGGCGTACGATCTTGACCTGGTCGTTGTCGCTTTGCAGCACCGCGCCGATGCCTTCGAGCGACAGGCTCATGTTGATGTCGAAGTTTTCCGCGTTGTCTGGCGACAGGTAGTTGGTGTGCGGGTCATAGGACTGGGCGAACGTGTTGATGTAGGCCTGGAAGATATCCTCGGCACGGGTCTGGTCCAGGCGCGCCAGCTGATTCTTGTAGCGCTTGATCAGGGTTTCCTGGATCTGCTTGGGTTCCTTGCCGGCGATCTTCTGGCGCAGCACCTCGTCCTTGACGCGTTTGCGCCACAGGTCGTCGAGCTCGGCCTGGTCCTTCATCCACGGGGCGTCCTTGCGGTCGATCAGCAAGGTTTCCTTGGCGGTGAAGTCGATCTTGTCCACGCCTTTGTTCAGCTCGGCCAGGGCGAAGTCCAGGCGCTGCTTGACACGGTCCAGGTAGCGTTTGTAGATGGTGAAGCCCGGGTCCAGATTACCGCTCTTGAGGAAATCGTCGAATTGCGTTTTCCACTTGTCGAATTCGGCAATGTCGGCAGCGGTGAAGTAGCTGCGCGCCGGGTCCAGCAGCTTGATGTAGCTGTCGTAGATGATGACCGAGCGGGCATCGTCCAGCGGCGGCTTGCTGTAGTGGTGGCGCTTGAGCAATTCCACCACGTTGAGGCTGGCGACGATCTCGTCGCGGTCCGGCTGCAGGCCGTCCCACTTGTTGGCGGCCGCTGCATTGCCGCCGAGCGCGAGGCTGCCCAGGCCGATCATTACAGCGAGGGCGGTGCTTGGGAGGAAATGCTTCATGCTGATTCGACGTGGAGGCAATTGATCACGCATAGTAGGCCGTCTTTTCCGTTGCCGGTTCCATGGAACCGGGCAAATACTGCAAAAAGCCTGGGGTGTGCGTTCCCCAGGCCCAGTCATGATTCAACTATGGAGGCACTGTGAAGGCATTGCAAGGCGTTGACGGACATGTGGAGTGGGTCGAGGCCGAACGCCCGGCCTGTGACGCGGGCCAAGTGCGCATTCGCGTGGCTGCTGCGGGCCTGAACCGCGCCGATCTGCTGCAGATGAAAGGTTTGTACCCGCCACCGCCAGGCGCCAGCCCGTACATGGGCCTTGAATGCGCCGGGGTGGTCGAGGAAGTGGGCGCCGGCGCCGACTGGCGCGTGGGCGACCGGGTGTGCGCACTGCTGGCCAGTGGCGCCATGGCCGAGGAGGTGGTGGTCGATGCCCGTCATGTACTGCCGGTGCCCGAAGGGCTCAGCCTGCATGAAGCGGCAGCCTTGCCGGAGGTGTATGCCACTGCCTGGCTGAACATCTTCCAGCTGGGGGGTGTGACGGCCGGTGAGAAGGTGCTGGTGCATGCTGGCGCCAGTGGCGTTGGCTCGGCTGCCATCCAGCTGTGCAAGGCATTCGGCAGCCCGGTGTGGGTCAGCGTCGGCTCGCCGGATCGCCTGGCCTATTGCGAGGCGCTGGGCGCTGCGGGGGGTGTGGTACGTAACGAGAACCTGGATGCACTGGAAGGTTTCGGGCCGTTCGACGTGATTCTCGACCCGGTGGGCGCCAGCTACGGCGAACTCAACCTCAAGCTGCTGGCCCGTGACGGGCGCTGGGTGATCATCGGCCTGATGGGCGGGCGCAAGTTTGAGCTGGACTTGGCCCAGGTGCTGGGCAAGCGCCTGGAAATTACCGGCTCAACGCTGCGCAACCGCGATGACGGCTTCAAGGCCGAGTTGCTGCGTGAGCTGCAACAGCAAGTGTGGCCGCTGTTCGCCGAAGGGCGTTTGTCACCCCAGCTGGTCGATACCTACCCGGTGGAGTTTGCCCAGGCGGCGTATGCCGAGCTTGAGACCAACCAGGTGTCGGGCAAGCTGGTAATGGTGATCGACCCAAGCCTGGTGTAAGCAGGCCCGGCCCCTTCGCGGGCACGCCCGCTCCCACAAAGACCCCACAATGTCTGAGCGTGTGGTGATACCTGTGGGAGCGGGCGTGCCCGCGAAGAGGCCCACACAAATCTTCAGGACCAGCTAAGGATCGGCCAGCCATTGGTCTGGGCATGCTCGCGCAACACCGCATCCGGGTTCACCACATGCGGGTGATCCACCTTCAGCAGCAGCGGCAGGTCATTGCGTGAATCGGAATAGAAACTCGCTCCCTCAAGGTTCTCCTGCTCCTGATCCAGCCATTCCAGCAGCCGGGTGATCTTGCCTTCGCGGTAGGTCAGTACCCCGTGAGTCTTGCCCGTATACACCCCGTTCACCGCCTCTAGCTCAATCGCCAGGTATTCATCCACCCCCAGCCGTGCCGCAATCGGCCCGACGAGGTGCGTCCCCGAAGCGGAAATGATCAGAATGCGGTCCCCACGCTGGCGGTGCTCGGCAATGCAGCGGCAGGCGTCGCCAAAGATGATCGGCTCTATCACGTCTTCTACCCACGGCTCCACCAGGTGCTCGACTTCTTCCAGGGTACGCCCGGCAATCGGTTCCAGGCTGAAGGCCATGTACTCCTCCATCCGCAGGTGGCCCTTGCCATAGGCCTCCATCAGTTCATGGTCGCGGCGCAGGAACGCTTTGCCGTCTACCCAGCCCAGCCGGGCCATCTGCTCGCTCCACAGCGACGCGCAGTCACCGTGGATCAAGGTTTCGTCCAGATCGAAAATTGCCAGTGCCATTGTGTTGAATCTCCTTAAGCCACTTCCCGCAGCGCCGTGGGGTCGATGGACAAGCTTACCCGTTTCCCGTCCCCGTGCAGGTCGGCCGGCGAGCGGTTGAGCACGTCGACCACCAACTCCACCTCGCGCACGTTTACCCGGTAGCGGATCACATTGCCCAGCAGGCTGTGGCTGCGGACTTCGGCATCCAGTTCGCCGTTGACGCCCAAGGTGATCGACTCTGGGCGGATCGCCAGGCGGCTGGTGACCGGGCGCTGCAACAGGCGGCTGGCGCTTTCGGCGTCGAGCAGGTTGTAGTTGCCGATAAAGCCGGCGGCAAACAGGTCCACAGGCGCTGTGTAGAGGGTTTCGGCATCGCCGCTCTGGACGATACGCCCCTGGTTCATCAGGAAGATGCGGTCGGACAGGGTCAGCGCTTCTTCCTGGTCGTGGGTGACGAAGATAGTGGTTAGCCCCAGCTCGCGCTGGATGGCACGAATCTGCTCGCGCAGGTGTTTGCGAATACGCGCATCCAGTGCCGACAGCGGCTCGTCGAGCAGCAGCAGGCGCGGGCGGGTAACCAGTGAGCGGGCCAGGGCCACGCGCTGGCACTGGCCGCCAGACAACTGGTGCGGGTAGCGCCCGGCAAAGTTGCCCAGCTCCACCAGCGCCAGCACCTCACGGACACGGGCCTGGCTTTCGTCGGCCTTGACCTTCTGCATGCGCAAGCCAAACGCCACGTTCTGTTCCACGGTCATGTTGGGGAACAGCGCGTAACTCTGGAACACCATGCCAATGCCACGCTTCTGCGGGCTCAGCGGCACGATGTCGTGGCCGTCGAGAAGGATCTGCCCGCTGTCCACCGGCGTCAGCCCGGCGATGCAGCGCAACAGGGTGGACTTGCCGCAGCCGGACGGGCCCAGCAGGGTCACGAACTCGCCGCGCTCGATGTGGCAGTCGATGTTCTCGAACACCGGGCTGCCGGCGTAGCTTTTCTGCAGGTTCTGTACGCTGACGAAGCTCATGTCAGGTCTTGTCCTTGTTCAGGCGGTTGGCGACCCAGGTCAGTACCAGCACGAAGGCGAAGTACGAGATCACCAGTGCGCTGTTGAAGTGGCCGCTGCTGTTGCGCATGTTGTTCAGGTACACCTGCAGGGTCTCGTAGCGGGTGCCGACCAGCAGGTTGGCGAACACAAACTCGCCGAACAGGAACGAGAACGACAGCAGTAGCGCCACCATCAGGCCCTTGCGCAGGTTGGGCAGCACCACCAGCAGCGCTGCCTGCCAGGTGCTGGCGCCGAGTAGCTGGGCGGCGTCCATCAGGTCGCGCAGGTTGATTGCCTGCAGGTTGTTGGTAATGGCCCGGTACATGAACGGCAGGGCAATGGTGAAATAGCAGCCGATCAGGATCCACGGCGTGCCCACCATGGCCATCGGCCCGCTGCCATACAGTTGCAGCAGCCCCACCGAGGACACCACCGGCGGTACCGCGAACGGTAGCAGGATGAGCATGTTCATCAACGCATCGAGCCGCGGGAAGTGGTAGTGCACCACGAACAGCAGCGGCAGGATCAGCACCACCGACAGCAGCAGCGCGCCCAGGCACACCAGCAGCGACTGGCCGAAGGCGGCGAGGAAGCGCGGCTCACTCCACAGTGCCACGTACCATTTCAGGGTCAGGCCGCTGGGCAGCAGGCTGGCCGACCAGCTGGTGGCCAGCGAATAGAGCAGGGTGCCGGCCAGTGGCAGCAGCAGGATCAAGAACAGCAGGTAGACCACAACGCGGTGGTACCAGCCGCCGGAACGGGCGTCAGCGCGCATGGTAGCTCCTCTTCAGCAGCCATTGATGCACCACCGTGACCAGCGTCATCAGCCCCACCAGCACCATGGCCAGGGCGCTGGCCAGGTTCGGGTCGAGGCTGATGTCCCCGGCTACCAGGCCAGCGATACGGATCGGCAGTACGTTGAAGTTGCCGGTGGTCAACGCGTACACGGTGGCGTATGCACCGAGGGCGTTGGCCAGCAGGATGACGAAGGTGCCCAGCAGTGCCGGGGTGAGCACCGGCAGGCCGATGTGCCGCCAGTATTGCCAGTGGTTGGCGCCAAGCAGGGCGGCCGACTCGCGCCAGTCTTCACGCAGGGCGTCGAAGGCGGGGTAGAGCAGCAACACACCCAGCGGGATCTGGAAGTAGGTGTACACCAGGATCAGCCCGCTTTTGGAATAGATACTGAAGTCTTCCAGCAGGCCGACCTGCTTCAGCAGCAGTGTCAGCGCGCCGTTGAACCCGAGCAGGATGATGAAGGCGAACGCCAGCGGCACGCCGGCAAAGTTGCTGGTCATGTTGGCGAAGGCGCTGACGAAGTCGCGCAGCTTCGAGTCCACCTGGCGCAACGAATAGGCGCCAAGGGTGGCGATGACGATGCCGAACAGGCTCGACCAGAAGCTGATCTCCAGGCTGCGTTGTATGGCCTGCAGGTAGAACTTGGAGCTGAACACCTTGCTGAAGTTTTCGACGCCCCAGCCGGCTTCCGATTGCACGCTGTTGATCGCCACCCAGGCCAACGGGGCAATCTGGAAGATGACGAAGAACACGGCAAACGGCAGCAAGCAAAGCAGGGCCAGGTAGCGGCCACGGGCGCCGCTGCGCTTGGGTGTGGTCACTTCAGCAGCTCCCGGCACACGGTCTTGTCGTGGGCAGCGCCCAGCAGCTCGCATAGGGTGCCGCACAGCTCGGTCTGCAGCGGCTTGGCCGCCGGGTCCAGGCTGAAGGCGTCACCAAAGACGAACAGCGGCACTTCGCGCTCCTCGGTCAGCAGGCCGTTGTGCGAGCGGTCGTTGTTCATGCCGTGGTCGGCGGTGACCATTACCTGATAGCCCTCTTCGAGCCAGCCTGGCAGGTAGTCGGCCAGCAAGATATCGGCGCTGCGCGCTGCGTTGCGGTACTGGCTGCTGTCCAGGCCGTGGCGGTGGCCGACATCGTCGATGCTCATCGGGTGCACCAGCAGGAAGTTGGGGGCATGGCGACGGCGCAGGTATTCGCCATCCGCCAGCAGATGCGAATCGGGGTAACGGTCGTCCCAGTAGAACAGCCCATGCTGGATCGGCAGCTTCGGCGCGTGGGTATGGCGGTCGCGCTGGGGGTCGAAAGGCGAGCGGTTGTACAGCTCACTCATCCAGTGATAGGCCGCCGCTGCGGTGCCCAGGTTGGCTTCGCGGGCGTAATGAAACACGCTGCGCTGGTTGGACAGGCGGTTGACGTTATTGTGCACGATGCCGCTGTCGATGGGCGGCACGCCGGTGAGGATGCATTCGTACAACGGCCGTGACAGCGACGGCAGCTCGCATTCCACGCGGTACAGCGCGGCGCGGTCGGCCTCGACATAGGCATGCAGGTGGCCCATGGCGTGGTGGGCGACCTGATAGTTCAGGCCGTCTAGCAGGACCAGGATGACGTTGTGTTGCATGGTGGCTCCAGTCATAAACCGCGTTGGCTTCTTCGCGGGCATGCCCGCTCCCACAGGGTTTTGCACGGCCTCTGTGGGAGCGGGCGTGCCCGCGAAGGGGCTGGGTCAGGCACTAGGCAAGCTAGCCGTTTATTCCATCTCGATGATCACTTGCTCCTGCCACATCTGTGGCAGTTTCTTCGAGGTGGCTTCCCAGGCTTCGGCATTCTTGATCGGCTGGGCAGCTCCGTATTGCTCGTTAGGCAGCAACTTGGCCTGCACATCCGCCGGCAGCTTCAGGTGCTCGGCACGGATGGGCCGGGCATGCCCCTGGGCCAGGTTGATCTGCCCGGCATCGCTGAAGATGTATTCACGGGTCAGTTTGGCCGCGTTGGGGTGCTTGGCGTATTTGTTGATGACCGTGGTATAGCCGGAAATCACCGAGCCATCCGACGGGATCAGCACTTCAAAGCGCTTGGGGTCGATCTGTTCACGGTAGCTCAAGCCGTTGAAGTCCCACACCACGCCGACTTCCACCTCGCCTTTCTCCAGGGTCTGGATGGTCGGGTTGGCCAGCGACAGGCGCTTTTGCTGGGCCAGTTTGGTGAACAGTTGCAGGCCGGGGGCCACGTTGCTTTCATCGCCTTTGTAGGCGATGGCGGCGGCAAGCACGCCGTTGGCGGCCTGGGCGGCAGTGCCGACGTCGCCGATGGCGACCTTGTACTTGCCTTTTTCCAGGTCATGCCAGGTTTTCGGCCGTTCCTCTTCCTTGACCAGGTCCTTGTTGATGATGAAGGCAATGGTGCCGGTATAGGCCAGCGCCCAGTGGCCGTCCTTGTCCTTGGCCCACTCCGGCACCTGGTCCCAGGTGCTTGGCTTGTATGGCTGGCTCACGCCCTTGGTCACCGCGATAGGGCCGAAGGCGGCCCCCACATCGCCAATGTCGGCGCTGGCGTTGTCCTTCTCGGCTTCGAACTTGGCAAGTTCCTGTGCCGAGCTCATGTCGGTGTCGCTGTGTTTGAGGCCGTATTTGCTGGCCAGGTCTTCCCAGGTGCCTTTCCAGTTGGCCCAGGCATCGGGCATGCCCACGCTGTTGACGGTGCCTTCCTTGCGGGCGGCATCTTCCAGGGCCTTGAGGTCCTCGGCCATGGCCGAGGTACAGAACGCGATGGCCGAACCGAGCAGTGACGCCATGAACAACTTTTTCATCCGTAGCTCCTTGGGTGGGTGCCTTTAACCGATCGTTGTTATGAGTGAAGCCGTTGCCTGGAACCTTTGGTCTAGGTCAGCAAACCTTGAGCCAAGGTAGGCCGCTTGCGTGACAATTTGATGTAGGGAAGGGCCCGCCAAGGTGTCGACGGGCTCCTGGCAATACAGCGTAGACCATGGTGAACCCCCGGTTTTGCGGGGCTGGCCCGATTCTGGCAGTACCCCGTCGGCAGCCTTGTCACAGGATGTTCATCAGCCCTGCCTAGGCTTGCACTATTCTCCAAGTGCCCTGTTCTGGGGCTGGACTAGTCCAGATAGGTAACCATTCATGCAGCCGATGCCACCGCGTGCGGTAACAGCCATCTGCCATGCCCTGCTGGAGCAAATCGAGCACGGCCTGCTGGCGCCCGGCGGCAAGCTGCCGGCCGAGCGCAAGCTCAGCGAGGTGTTCGACACCACGCGCATCACCCTGCGTGAGGCACTGGCGCAGCTGGAGGCCCAGGGCCTGATCTACCGCGAAGAGCGTCGCGGCTGGTTCGTCGCGCCCGAGCGGCTCACCTACGACCTGATCGAGCGCAGCCACTTCCATGCCATGGTGCGCGATCAGGGGCGTGTGGCCACTACCGAACTCCTCTCGGCACGGCTGCAGCCAGCGTCGGCGGCCATCTGTGCCCGCTTGCAGCTACCGGCGTTGTCCAGCGTGGTGCGAATCTGCCGCTTGCGGCGAATTGACGGGCGCGCGGTGCTGTATGCCGAGCACTACCTGAATCCCCGTTATTTTCCGGGCATTCTCGAACAGGACCTGGCGCAGTCGCTGACCGAGATTTATGGGCGGGTGTATGGCATCCGGTACGGGCAGGTATGCTTCGAGATCTTGCCGACGGCATTGCCGGTGGAGGCAGCAGGGGCGTTGAAGGTGTCGGTGGGCAGCCCGGGGCTGCACATTACGCGGGTCAACAGCGACCAGCATGGGCACCTGATCGACTGTGACCTGGAGTATTGGCGGCATGATGCCATCCGCATCCGTGCACAGGCCGGTTGATCTTGGATTCTGGGCTGCTTTGCAGCCCATCGCCGGCAAGCCAGCTCCCACCTTGATTGCATTGGCTTCAGGCCCTGTGCAGTGCCTGTGGGAGCTGGCTTGCCGGCGATCGGGACCTAACTGGAGGAACCGGATTCCGCTATCCCACCTCCACCAGCAGTCACCACCTGTACCGACAACCGCGGCGTCGCCAGGTCCAGCCCGGCTTCATCCAGCTGCCGCTTCAGCGCCAGGTTGAACGCCCGTGACACTTCCCACTGCTTGATCGGCGCGGTCTTGAACCGGGCCCGCAAGATCGCCGACCCCGATTCGAAACTCTCCACGCCTTGCAGCTCCAGCGGTGACCAGATGTTGCGGCGCATCAATGGGTCATTGCGCAGCTTCTGCCCCACCTCGCGAACCAGCGTGATCGCCTGGTCGATGTTCATGCTGTGCGGGACCGCAACGCGGAAGATCGCGTAGCCAAACTCCCGCGAGTAGTTCTTGATGCTCTTGATCTCGCTGAACGGGATGGTGTGCACGATGCCGTCGATGTCCCGCAGGCGCACGGTACGGATGGTCAGCCCCTCTACCGTGCCCAGGTGCCCGCCCACGTCCACGTAGTCGTCGATGGCCAGCGAGTCTTCGATGATGATGAACAACCCGGTGATCAGGTCGGCCACCAGCGATTGCGCACCAAAGCCGATGGCCAGGCCGATCACACCGGCACCGGCCAGCAGCGGGGTCACGTTCATGCCCATGTTGGCCAAGGCGACAATCACCGCAATGATGAAGATGACCACGAACAGCACGTTGCGGATCAACGGCATCATGGTTTGCGCACGAGCGTTCGCCAGGCCCCGGCGCGAACGCACCAGGGCGTGGTGCACGGCGGTGTCGGCAAGGATCCACACCAGCCAGGCGACGATCAGCGTGCCGGCCAGGCCCAGCAGGCGCAGGCTCACTTCATGGCCGTCGCCCTCGGCAAAGCCGATCATCGACAGGCCCCACACCCGCAGGCCCAGTTCGATGAACACCAGCCAGATGAACAGGTGCACCAGCAGGTAGCCGAAGTTGCGCAGGCGTTCGGCATACACCGCCTGGCGCTTGTTGGCGCGTTTGGGGTTGGCGGCGTGGCGGCGCACCAGGCCGTTGAGCACCATGCACACCACCACCAGCACCGTGCACATCAGCGACTGGCGCAGGGCGGTGCTGGTGTCACCGGCCGAGACAAAGGTGGCGAACAGCGAAATGGCCACCAGGATCAGCGCCGGTATGAACCAGAAGCTGCCGAGGATCTCGATGGTGTCGCTGAGGGTTCGCCGGGTCAGGCGCCGTGCCAGCGGCTGGTTGCGGATCAGGTGGGCGATGGGGCGGCGGAAGCGCAGGATGAACAGCCCGGTGCACAGTGCGGCGATGACGTTGGCCAAGGTCGCCAGGGCATGGGCCAGGTGGGTCCCCAGTGCGACCAGCATGCGCGGGTCGCTCATGGCCTCGCCAAACGCTGCGAAGCTGCCGATCAGCCACAGCGGGCGAAATGCCTGATGCCGCAGGATATGCAGGGCGCGGTGGCGGTGCGGGCCGTCGAGCAGCGAGAAGGCGATCACGCAGATGGCCGAGAAGCAGGTGCCGACGACCAGTGCGTAGGCCAGCACCATGGCCAGCGATTTACCCAGTGACGGTGGCAGCACAACGCTCAGGTACACGGTGAACACCAGCGCCACCAGCCAAGGGCCGAGCTTGCGCAGGGCAAAGCGCACCAGGTCCCAGGTACGCGGGTGCTGGGGCAGTTCTTCGCTCAGGCCAAAGCGCAGGCGTATCCGGTGGCCGACCCAGTTGAAGGCGTAGGCCAGCACGCTCCACACGGCAATGACGGCGGCAAAGCCGAACAGGATCGCCGGCCACTGGTGCACCGGCACTACCAGGTCGGTCAGTTCGGCTTGGGCTTGTTCGATTTCTGCCGCCCAGCGGTGAAACGGGCTGGCATCGCCGCTGAACTGTTTTTCAAAATCATGCAGCGCGCCGCCAATCAGGCCGAGCACGCCCTGTTCCACGCTGGGCTGCGATTGCCTGGTGGCGTCGCGCAGCTTTTTAAGATCGGCCAGCAGCTTGGCCCGCTGCTGGTCGTTTTCCAGGTTCTTGATCACTTCGTCCAGCGACTTGCCCAGCGGCTCGGTAGCCTCCGGTTGCGCGGGCGCACTGCCGCCCAGCAGGCCGGGCAGGCCCGCTGCCTGTACCGGAGTGATGAACAGCAGCAGGAGAAGGAACAGGTAACGCAGGAGGGCAGGCACGGGCAAATCTACCTCAGGTCAAACGATTGACCGAGTGTAGAGGTTTATGTCGGCAGTTTCTCGAGGATCTTCCAGCAGGTGAGGCCAAAGATACCCAAGGTGCCGATCCACATCATCAGTACACCGATATTGCGCTCGCGCATGCTGAAGCCAATGGTCAGCAGCAGCAGGAACAGGAACACCGGCACGAACAGTGACAGGAACGGTGACATGGACAGCAATCCTTTTGCAGTGGGGCCATGTAACAAGCATAGCGCTTGGCAAGCGAGGCGGGATTGACCTTGAGCAGGCCCGGCCTCTTCGCGGGCTTGCCCGCTCCCACAGGTTCAGCGCAGTTCCCGAAGGTTGTGCGGTCCCTGTGGGAGCGGGCGAGCCCGCGAAGAGGCCGGGCCTGCTTACATCAAGGCAGCTCGCGGCTTCGGTAGAAGGCAGTCAGTACCTTCACCAGGTGCGCCAGGTCGTGGCTGCCGCACAGTTCGCGAATGGAATGCATGGCAAAGGTCGGCAAGCCGATATCCACCGTGCGCACGCCCAGGTGGCTGGCTGTAATCGGGCCGATGGTCGAGCCACAGCCCATGTCGCTGCGCACCACAAAGCTTTGTACCGGCACTTCCTCGGCCATGCACAGGTGGCGGAAGAAACCGGCGGTTTCGCTGTTGGTGGCGTAGCGCTGGTTGTTGTTTACCTTGATCACCGGCCCGGCGTTGAGCTTGGGCCCGTGGTTGCCGTCGTGCTTGTCGGCGTAGTTGGGGTGTACGCCGTGGGCGTTGTCGGCCGACACCATCAGCGAGCGCTGGATGGTGCGCACGTAGGCGTCGCCATCGGGCAGCAAGCGCTGCAGGGTCTGCTCCAGCATCGGGCCGTCGGCGCCGCAAGCCGAGCTGCTGCCGACTTCTTCGTGGTCGTTGCACACCAGTACGCAGGTTTCGTCACTGTCGGCGGCCAGCAGGGCTTGCAGGCCGGCGTAGCACGACAGCAGGTTGTCCAGGCGCGCCCCGGCGATGAAGTCGCCGTTCAGGCCGACCAGCGCGGCGTCCTGGGTGTCGTAGAAACTCAGTTCGTAATCCAGCACCACGTCTGCGATCAGCTCGTGCTCGCGGGCCAGTTGCTCGGTGAGCAGGGCGCGGAAGTCGATACGCTCATCACCCGCTACCTGAGCCAGGATGGGCGGCAACTCGTTCTGCGGGTTGATCGCCCAGCCTTCATTGGCAGTGCGGTTCAGGTGGATGGCCAGGTTGGGGATGATCGCGATCGGCAGCTTGAAGTCGATCAGCTGGCTTTCAACTTTGCCGTCACGGCGGTAGGTGACACGGCCGGCCAGGGAAAGGTCACGGTCGAACCATGGCGCCAGCAGGGCGCCGCCATACACTTCCACACCCAACTGCAGGAAGCCCTGGCGCTGCAGCTCGGGCTGCGGCTTGACGCGCAGGCACGGGCTGTCGGTGTGGGCACCGACCATACGGATACCGTTGAGCAACGGTGCCTGCTTGCCCAGTTTGATGGCGATGATCGACGAGTCGTTACGGGTGACGTAGTAGCGGCCGCCAGGCACGGTGGCCCAGCTGTCGCGCTCGTCCAGGCGCTGATAGCCTGCAGCTTCCAGGCGTTGGGCCAGGCTGGCGGTGGCGTGGAAGGGCGTGGGGGAGGCCTTGAGGAATTCGATAAGGCCAGTATTCAGTGCATCGCGCATAGCTCACTCCAGACAGCAGTGGCGCGAGTTTAACGCACAATGTCGACAATATGTGTCTGCCTCTTCGCGGGCCTGCCCGCTCCCACCGGTACTGCACACATTTCCAACGCAGGGTCATCCCTGTGGGAGCGGGCGAGCCCGCGAAGAGGCCGGGACAGCCAGCCGAAAATCAGAAGGGCGCGGGGCACTCGAACTTCAACCGCTCACCGGACACCGGGTGGGTAAAGCTCAACATGGAGGCATGCAGGCACAGCCGCTCATGGGCCGCCAGTGCTTCGGGGTTGGCATACAGCCGGTCACCCAGCAGCGGGTGGCCGATCGACAGCATGTGCACGCGCAACTGGTGCGAGCGCCCGGTGATCGGCGTCAGTTCTACCCGGCAGTAGTCACCGCAGCGCTCGACGATGCGCCAGAAGGTCAGCGCATGTTTGCCCTGCTCGTGGTCCACCACATGCCGTGGCTTGGTTGGCGGGTCGTAGCGCAGCGGCAGGTCGATGCTGCCGCTGTCCAGTGCCGGTTGGCCCCAGCACAGTGCGGTGTAGGCCTTCTCGGTTTCGCGGTCGTGGAACTGCCGCGACAGCTCGCGGTGGCTGTCGGCATCGCGGGCCAGCAGGATGATGCCGGAGGTTTCCCAGTCCAGGCGGTGCACGATAAGCGCGTCGGGGTAGCCGTTTTCCTGCAGGCGGGTAATCAGGCAGTCCTTGTTATCCTCGGCGCGGCCGGGCACCGACAGCAGCAGGGTCGGCTTGTTGATCACCAGGATGGCGGCGTCTTCGTGCAGGATCTGGATATTGGACAGCGGCATTGCATGGTCTCTGTTAAATCGGGAGAAAAAAGCGGGGCCGCTCTGCGGCCCATTCGCGGCACAAGGCCGCGCCTACAGGGGAACGCGATCCCTTGTAGGCGCGGCCTTGTGCCGCGAATGGGCTGCAAAGCAGCCCCGGCTTTCAGCCAGATCAGCGATCCGGCAGGGTGATGTTCAGCTCCAGAATCGAGCAGCTGCCTTGGTTTTCCAGCTCGATGTGCACGTCATCGTTGCCGATGTTCACATACTTGCGGATCACTTCCAGCAGTTCTTTCTGCAGCGCCGGCAGGTAGTCCGGCTCGCTGCGTTGGCCGCGCTCGTGCGCCACGATGATCTGTAGACGCTCTTTCGCTACCGACGCGCTGGTCTGTTTCTGTCTGCCACGAAAGAAGTCAAAAAGGTTCATGGTTTACTTGCCTCCAAACAGTCGCGCGAAGAATCCTTGCTTCGGCACTTCGATGAACCGCAGGGGCTTTTCTTTGCCCAGCAGGCGGTCGACGGTATCGCTGTACGCCTGGCCAGCGTCGCTCTGGTCGTCGAGGATGACCGGGATACCCTGGTTGGAAGCCTTGAGCACGGCCTGAGACTCGGGAATCACGCCCTTGAGCTTGATCGCCAGGATCTCTTCGACGTCGGCGATGCTCAGCATTTCGCCCTTTTCCACGCGCTCGGGGTGGTAACGGGTGATCAGCAGGTGTTCCTTGATGGGCTCTTCGCCTTTTTCGGAGCGACGCGATTTGCTCGACAGGATGCCCAGCATGCGATCGGAGTCACGTACCGAGGACACTTCGGGGTTGGTGACCACAATGGCTTCGTCTGCGAAGTACATGGCCAGGTGTGCGCCTTTCTCGATACCGGCCGGCGAGTCGCAGATGACGTAGTCGAAGGTTTCCTTCAGCTCCATCAGCACCTTTTCCACGCCTTCCTGGGTCAGCGCGTCCTTGTCACGGGTCTGGCTGGCGGCCAGCACGAACAGGTTCTCAAGGCGCTTGTCCTTGATCAACGCCTGCTGGAGGTTGGCCTCGCCGTTGACCACGTTGACGAAGTCGTACACCACGCGGCGCTCGCAGCCCATGATCAGGTCGAGGTTACGCAGGCCCACGTCGAAGTCGACGATGACGGTCTTGTGGCCACGCAGTGCGAGGCCGGTACCAATGGCGGCGCTGGTGGTGGTCTTGCCCACACCCCCCTTGCCGGAAGTAACCACGAGAATCTTGGCCAAGGTGTTTCACCCCTAAAATAAGTCGGGACACGTGTCCCGGCAAAAAGCATAAAAACGGCAACAGTTAAAAAAGTTGCTCTGAAAATGACGGCAAGTATCCGTTAAAGACGGGTGATGTTCAACACATCACCGGACAGGCTGACTTGCACACCGGTGCCCCACAGAGGGTCGCGGCGCAGGTCTTCGCAAACCTTGTACTGGCCTGCGATGGAGACCATTTCGGCGGTCATCTGCTGGCAGAAGATACGCGCTTTGGTGTTGCCTTTGATGCCGGCCAGGGCGCGCCCGCGCATGGCGCCGTACACATGGATGTTGCCATCGGCCAGAAGTTCCGCGCCCGGGCTGACCGAGGCGGTAACGATCAGATCGCCACCTTGCGCGTAGATCTGCTGGCCGCCGCGCACTGGCGCGGTAATGATCCGGGTCGGGCGCACCTCGGGCTCGGGGG
>NZ_JBWKXT010000050.1:0-48012 GCF_059423245.1 Pseudomonas sp. GW460-LB5 | reverse complement strand
GAGGCGCTCCCACAGGTTCGGCGCTGTCAGTCAGTCCGGCGCCATACCTGTGGGAGCGGGCTTGCCCCGCGAAGAGGTGCTCCCACAGGTTCGGCGCTGTCAGTCAGTCCGGCGCCATACCTGTGGGAGCGGGCTTGCCCCGCGAAGAGGCGCTCCCACAGGTTCGGCGCTGTCAGTCAGTCCGGCGCCATACCTGTGGGAGCGGGCTTGCCCCGCGAAGAGGCCGACGAGTCAGACCCCGATTTGCTCGGTTGCAACCTCCCCGGCGCTGCGCAGATACGCTTGGTACAGCGCCGCATACGCGCCACTACGCCCGATCAGATCGGCATGCGCCCCTTGTTCCACCACCCGACCATGCTTCACCACGGCAATCCGGTCGGCATCGCGAATGGTCGCCAGGCGGTGGGCGATGATGATTGCAGTGCGCCCCTGGCACAGCCTGCGCAGCGCGCGCTGGATACGCCGCTCGGTGTGCACGTCCACCGCCGAGGTGGCTTCGTCCAGCACCAGCACCGCCGGGTCGGCCAGGTAAGCCCGCACCAGGCACACCAGCTGCCGCTGGCCATGGCTCAGGTGCGCGCCCAGCGGGCCGACTTCGGTGTGGTAGCGCTGCGGCAGACGTTCCAGCACCTCGTCGGCACCCAGCTCACGGGCGGCGGCCACCAACTGCGCATCGTCTGCGTCGGGCGCGGCCAGGCGCAGGTTGTCGAGGATGCTGCCGCTGAACAGCACGTTGTCCTGCAGCACCACGCCCACGTTGCGCCGCAAGTCATGCTGGGCCAGCGCACGCAGGTCGATGCCGTCCAGCTTCACGGCGCCGTGCTGCACTTCGTAGAAACGCGTCAGCAACTGCACCAGGGTGCTCTTGCCATGCCCGGAGGGGCCGACGATGGCCAGCACTTCACCGGCGCGGATGTGCAGGTCGAGCCCGTCGATCACCGGGCGCGAGCTGTTAGGGGTATAGGCAAAGCCGACCGCGTCGAAGTCCACCTGGCCGCGCGCCCGGGTCAGGGCGTGTGGCGCGGGCGGGTCGAGCACTTGCGGGCGGGTGTCGAGCAGCAGGAAGATGCGCTGGGCTGAAGCGCTGCCGGTGGCGTAGCGCTCGAACAGGTCTGACAGCTCTTGCAGCGGGCCAAGGAACAGGAACACGTAGAACAGGCTCTCGGCCACCTGCCCCACGCTGACCTTGCCCTCGGCCAGGCCATGGGCACCGACCAGCAACAGCACGGCCATGCCGGCGGTGCTGAGCAACGCGGTAAACGGCGCGAACCAGCCGGCGCGCAGGCTGCCGCGGATCAGCGCCTGGTTGAAGTCCTCCAGCAGGCGCCGGTAGCGTGCCTGGTTGGTCTGCGCTTGCCCGCATTGCTGGATCAGCCGCACCCCGCTCACACTTTCCACCAAGTGCGCGGTGAAGCGGCTGCGCTGCTCGGCCACCTTGGCCCAGTTGCGTTGCGACACGCGCTTGAAGCGCCAAGTGGCCACGGCCAGCAACGGCACTGTGGCCGCCAGGCTGTAAAAGAAGCTGGGCTCGATACGCCACAGCATTACCGCTGCCAGGCCGCAACGCAGCAGGGCGCCGAGTAGCTCGGGCGGGCCTTGCACGAGCAACGGCTCCAGCGCATCCACGTCCCGGTCGGCACGGGAAATGATGCGCCCGGCACGGGTCTGGTCGAAGTAGCTCACCGACAGCGCCTGCACATGGGCGAACACTTTCACCCGCAGGGCATTGAGCACGCCGATCGCCGCGCGCCCGGCGATGAACTGCGATACCCCGGCCAGCAGAAAGCGCCCCAGCCAGCTGGCTGCCAACCCCAGGCCCAACCACAGCACCAGGCGCTCGTCGAGCAGCCAGTGGTCGGCGCTGGGCACCAGGCCCTTGTCCAGCAGTTCCCGCACGAACCACGGGCGCAGGAACACGGTGAACACCAGCAGCAGCTCGATGCCGATCACGGCAAGGATCTGCCCGCGAATGGGCTGCAACAGCGGCAGCAAGCGGTGGAACATGCCCCGGTCCAGCGCCTGGCGGGCCAAGCGCTGCTCGATGTCGATATCGCTGGCGGGGGTGTGCTGCGCATCAGTCATGGTCGATCCCCAGCAAGTCGCGATAATGGGCGTTGTTCGTGCACAGTTCGGCATGGCTGCCATTGGCAGTGATGCGGCCGTTTTCCAGCATCAGCACGCGGTCGGCCAGCAGCAGGGTGGAGAGGCGACTGGTGATCAGCAGCAAGGTCGGGCCTTGGCCGCTGGCGCTGTGCAGGCGGCGGATGTTGTGCAGCACCTGGCGTTCGCCCAGGGCATCCAGGGCGCTGGTGGCGTCGTCCAGGCAGAGGATGTCGGGTGCACCGAGCAGCGCCCGGGCCAGGCACAGGCGCTGGCGCTGGCCGCCGGACAGGGTCACACCGCGGTCGCCTAGCGGGGTGTCGAGGCCGTGGGGCAGGCGCTCCAGCACGTCCTCGGCGGCGGCCAGGCGCAAGGCTTCACGCAACCGGGCGTCGCTGGCCTGTGGTGCGGCCATGCGCAGGTTGGCGGCCAGGCTGTCGGAGAACAGAAAGCTTTCCTGCGCCAGCACGTGCACGCGGCGGCGCAGGTCGGCAAGGTCGAGGTCGCGTACGTTGTACCAACCGGCAGTGTCGCTACCGACCTGCACGCTGCCGTGCTGTACATCGGCCAAACGTGGCAGCAGGCTGGCCAGTAGGCTTTTACCCGTGCCGGTGGCGCCGACCAGCGCCACCACCTCACCGGGCAGCAGGGTCAGCGAGCAATTTTGCAGGATAGGCCGGCCAGCTTCTGCTGCACTGACTTGCACCTGGTTCAGCTTCAGCCCCAACGGCCCCTCGGGCAGGGTGGCATGGCCGCCGACGATGGCCGGGCGTTCGTCCAGCAGCTGCCAGATACGTTCGGCGCTGGCGCGCGCATCGGCAAAGGTCTGCATCACCCGGCCAATGCCTTCGATGCGGAACACCAGCGTGGTGGCCACCAGCAGCGAAGTGACCAGCTCGCCGATGCCCAGCGCGCCAGCCGCCACGCGATGGGCGCCGTATACCAGGATCCACACATGCCCCAGCGCCACCACCGCCTGCGGTAGCGGAATGCGTGAACTGGCGTAGGCCAGGGCGGCGCGGGCATGGTCGGTGAACACCTCGACCTGCCGGGCGAAGCGTGCAATGCGCTGCTGTTCCAGGCCAAAGGCCTTGATCACCCGCACGCCACCGATGCCTTCTGCCAGGTCCTGGCTGACCTGGTCGTAGGCAGCGGCCACGGCGCGGTCGAGCGTGACCAGGCGATCGGTCTGCACCACGAACAGCCATAGCCCGGCGCCGGTCAGCAGCAGTGGCACCAGCCCCAGCAGCGGGTCGTACCAGCTCAACAGGCCCACCGCGACGAGCACC
This sequence comes from Pseudomonas sp. GW460-LB5, assembly GCF_059423245.1. Classification (NCBI taxonomy): domain Bacteria; kingdom Pseudomonadati; phylum Pseudomonadota; class Gammaproteobacteria; order Pseudomonadales; family Pseudomonadaceae; genus Pseudomonas; species Pseudomonas sp. GW460-LB5. The sequence goes on along the minus strand of NZ_JBWKXT010000050.1, from coordinate 44,623 downwards.
ACCAGCGGGGTTTCGATGATCTGCCGCCAGAAGGTGATCAGTGCGTCGCGCACTTTGTCGGCATCGCGGGTGGTGCGGGTGACCAGTTCGCCCATGCCGTGGTGCCAGTGATAGCCCAGGTGCAGGCGCTGCACCTGGCTGAGGATGCGTTCACGCAGGCGCGTGAGCAGGGCCTGGCTGAGCACCAGCGACAGCACGGCGGCGGCGTATTGCAGCAGGCCGCGGCCCAGGGCGATGGCCAGCAGCAGCCACAACCAGTGCCAGGCCACGCTGGCGTCCAGGCTGCCGTCGGCCAGGCGCAGCACGGCGCGGCCGGCGCTGACATCATCGACCGCATGGCCGATCAGCCACTGCTGCCAGGCCAGGCCGAGGTTGCCGGCGATGTACAAGGCAGTGACCAGAGCAAAGCGCCAAGGCATTTCGCGGTAGATGGCCAATGCCCGAAGAAGCGGGTGGTTCATGTAGATGCTCGATCAGAATGCGACACCGCCCTTGTAGGAGCGGCCTTGTGCCGCGAATGGGGCGCGACGCGCCCCCCCGGCTCCAGCTGGGTTCAACGGCGGGTAGCGCCCTGGCTCTCCTTGGCATTAAGCACCGCCGTGTACTCCCCCGGGTCTGCCCCGTTCAGGTAGTAGTTGCCCACGTTGTGCAGCCGCCAGCGGATCGGGTCGTGGGTGGTGTGCACCCGGGCATTGCGCCAGAAGCGGTCGAGGTTCCACTTGCTCAGCGAAGCGCTGGCCCCCAGCAACGAGAACAAGTCGCTGGAAATCTTCAGCGATGCAGCATCGGAATGCGCACGGGCGGTAGCGACCGACAGGATCAGCTCATCCTGCAACGCCTTGTTCTCCGGGTCGCGCTCGTGTTCGTCGAACACCCGCGCCGCCTCGCGCAGCACCGACTCAGCGCCGCGCAGCGCCACGGCGTACTCACCGACCTGGCGAATGACATGCGGCTCGTCACTGGCGCGCTCCACGCCGCTCTCCACCCAGGCCCGGGCATGCTCGCGCAAGTACTCGACAGCCGCCTGCAAGGCGCCAGCGGCGATGCCGGTGTCGATGGCGGCGTGGAGGATCTGCGGGAAGGTCAGGCCAGTGCGTTTCATCGGCCCGTTGCGGCGGGTCAGGTAGCGCTCATCGAGCACGATGTTGTCGAAATTCACCGTACCGCTCACCGAGTTCTGCTGGCCAAAGGCTTGCCAGTCATCGATCAGGGTCAGCCCCGGAGTGTCGCGGTGCAGCAGCACGCCGACGCCGCCGTCTTCGCTGGCGGCGGTCAGCGAGATCCACTCGGCCAGGTAGGAGCCTGTCGAGTAGAACTTGCTGCCGTTGAGCACCCACTGGCCATCGGCGCGGCGCTCGACGCGGGTCTTGAGGGCGAACTTGTTCTTGCCGCCGACTTCGGCCAGGGCGTTGCCAAAGCGCTTGCCAGCGAGTACGTCGGCAATCAGCCGGTCGCGTATTTCGTCGGGGTAGCCGGTAAAGATGCCGCGCAGCATCACATTGTGAATTTGCAGCAGCTGGCCGACACCGCCGTCGGCGGTGGAGACCAGGCGCACGGTTTCCACCACAGTCTGCACCGAGGCACCGAGGCCGCCGAACTGGGCGGGCACCGCGATGGCGGTCAGGCCGCTGCTGGACAACAGCTCGGCCTGGCGGTGGGGGAGCTGGCCGTTGTTGCGCGGGTCGGCGGCCAGTTCGGCGATGTGCGCGGCGACCTGGCGGGCGGTTTCGATGGCTTCCGTTTCGCTGGTGAGGCGGCGGGCAGGGGAAGGTTCTATGGCACTCATGGTGGGGTCTCGAATTGTCAGAAGGGCCAGTGCGCCTGTTTCGCGGGCTTGCCCGCTCCCACAGAGGCAGCACTGCCCTTGGGGGTTGTGCTGGCCCTTGTGAGAGCGGGCATGCCCGCGAATGGCCACACCGCGGTACCAAGCCCTAGAGCAATATCTTTGCCACCCCTCTTCAGGCCACATCCTGTGTGGCTTCCAGCGGCCTTTGCTGCCTCAGCAGCAGTCATGTTGCTGATCTGGCAGCACCCCGCCCGCAATCCTGCTCCCAGCCAAGCACCCAGCCCTCCGACACAACAGCCAATCCTACGGAAATCAAGGCCTCCAGCGGTTGGCACGTACGCTGCAATGGTGCTTGCACGACGCCCAAGGAGCCACCCCATGACCCTCGCAACCCCCACAGCAAACCGCCTGGCAGACGACCCATCCGCCCTGGAACGCATCTGGTTCACCCGCTGCCCTGTGCCCACCGCCTCAGGCCTGGCCTACAAACTCGGCTGGCTGGAGCAAGAGTTCGCCGCCGATGGCTTGCCTGTCTCGACCTTGCAGGAGGCCCGCCAGCTAGGCCATCACCACTACGATCACCAACTGCCCGGGTTGTTTCGCGAAGGCGGCAACGTGCCGGCGCTGGCGGCACGTGCGGCCGGCTCCCCCAGTCGGTTGATCGGCCTGACCTGGATCGAGGAATGGCAAACCATCCTGGTCCGCCCGGACTCCGGCATCCGCAGCGCCCCCGACTTGCGCGGCAAACGCCTGGCGCTGCCGGCCTGGGGCGACAGCCGGCCTGGCAGCATTGCCCGGGCCATGAGCCTTCACGGTTACAAAGGCGCCCTGGCCTCGGCGGGCCTGCACCTGGATGACGTGCAACTGGTGGAAGTGGCCCTGCTCGACCAGGCCAGTGCCGCCACCCCGGCGTTGGGCTTGCAGCGGCTGTGGTCGGGGTTGGAATACCTGGCGCGCGGTGAAGTCGATGCCGTGTACGTGAAGGGCGCGGCAGCAGCCGATGCCGCACGCCGGCTGGGCCTGGTGGTGGGCGTCGACCTCGACCTGCTGCCCGACCCGCGCCACCGCATCAACAACGGCACGCCACGGCCGATCACCGTGCATCAACGCCTGCTCGACAACCATTTCGACCTGGTGGTGCGCTTCCTTGCCCAGACCTTGCGTGCCGCCGAGTGGGCAGCCGGCAACCGCGACGCGCTCAACCGCATTCTCGAAGAAGAAACCCGCGCGGGCAGCCAGGGTGTGGCCGAGGCCTACCGCGGTGACTTCCACACCACGCTGGCGCCGGACCTGTCCGCACAGCGCCTGGCCTTCCTCGGCACCCAAAAGGACTTTCTGTACCTGCACGGTTTCCTCGAAGCCGATTTCGCCATTGCCGACTGGGTCGACCCGCGGCCTCTGCAAGCTGCCCATGAACTGCTGGCCCAACGCCGCGCCTGACCTGACTGGAGATTGAACATGACCGTACTGATCAACGAACGCCCTGTCACTGCCGAACTGCAAGCCTTTATCGACCAGGTAGTGGCCGACGCCGAAGCGGCCTTCAGCGTCTTTCGCGAAACCAACACCATTACCGCCAATGGCACGGTTGGCTTCATCGAACGTGTGCCGGGTGAAGAGCTGCTGGTGTCGGTGAATTACGGCGGGCCGTGGAACCATCGCAAGCCGCTGCAGGCCACCGTCACCGATTTTGCGGGCAACGTCATCGTCGGCAAAGGTAAAGGCGGTTTGGGGCGTTACACCAAGCTGTTCCAGACCCACGCCGACGTCACCACCGTGTCGCACGTGCACAGCCCGTACCTCGGTGCCTGGGCACAAACCCACCGCACCTTGCCGTTCCACTACGTGCCGGTGCAACGCTATCAGTTGGCCCGCGAGCTGCCGGTGTACATCGACCGGCGCCAGGCCGAGGTGGACTTCATCCTCGACAAGATTGCCGAGAACCCGTTCAACCTGGCCATCCTGGAAGCCAACGGCGGCTCCACGGTGTGGGGCAAGCAGGGGCTGCGGGCCACGGCGGAGTTCATCCTGTTGCTGGAGGAGGGCGCGCAGATCCAGTTGCTGGCCGATGCCCTGGGCGGGTCGCGGCCTTACGGGCCAGGGGTGCTGACCCAGCAGTGGAAGATGAGCGGGTTGTACGACCGTGCTACCGAATTGGGCCTGGTGCCTGGCATCGATCGGCGCAACTGATGCGATCGCTGGGGGCGCTTTGCGCCCCTATCGCGACACAAGGCCGCTCCCACAAGGCCCGCGTACGCCGACCAATGTGGGAGCGGCCTTGCGTCGCGATAGGGCTGCGCAGCAGCCCCAGAGGCCTGCCCTCAAACACCTCATCTGAAAAGGACCCAGCCCCATGGCAGTCAAAATCCTTTGGTACCTCACCACCCCCGACGGCCCCTATCCCTGGGAGCCCGAAGGCCGCTGGCACACCGATTTCGAACACCTCAAGCAACTGGCCATCGCCGCTGACCGTCTGGGCTTCTACGGCTCGCTGCTCGGCTCAAGCCCCAACGAAAGCCTGGCCGTGTCGGCAGCACTGATCGACGCCACCACGCGCCTGCGCTTTCTGGTCGCCCAGCACCCGGGGGAGTTGTCGCCAGCGGTGCTGGCTAAATGGGCGCTCACCTTCGACCAGTTCTCCAACGGCCGCCTGCTGTTCAACGTGGTCAACGGCAACGATGCCGGCCTGGCTACCTTGGGCGTGCACTACCCGCACGATGAACGCTACGACTTCAGCCTGGAATACTGGCGCGCCTTCCAGAGTTTCTACGCCGGTGAAACGGTGGGTTACGACGGCCGCTACGTCAAGCTTTCACCCCGTTCGCCGGCCGCCGCCCATCACCCGCTGGGCGGTTGGCACCCACCGAAGCAAAAGCCCGGCATTCCGTTGTGGGGCGCCGGCACGTCGGCACCGGGCGTGGCCCATTCGGTGCAGTTGCTGGACGTGTACCTGAGCTTCGCCGACACCCCGCAAAAGCTCGGCGACAAGTTCCGCCGGGTAGCGGCCGAGGCGGCGAAGATTGGCCGTGAGCTGACCTACGGCACCCGCCTGCAAGTGATCGTGCGCGAAACCGAGGAAGAGGCCTGGGCCCATGCCGAGCGCCTGTTGCAGCGCACCTCGCTGGCCACCGCGCGCGCGGCCATCGAACGCCAGTTGCCGCCGGGGCAAACCTTCGACAGCTACGTCAGCGACGACCCGCGCATCCAGCGCAACCTCGACAGCCTCCGCGCCGGGCGGCTGCCCACCGCCCGCGAGCTGGAGATCTACCCCAACGTCTGGCTGGGCCCCAGCCTGTTCGGCTTCAACATCCTCGGCCCGGCAGCCGGCACGTACCTGGTGGGTAGCGCCGAACAGGTCGCCGAACGCATCCGTGAATACGAGGCCCAGGGCACGTCGGCATTCATCCTGTCAGGCTTCCCGCTGATCGATGAGGCGCACCGGGTGGCAGACCTGCTGTTCCCGCTGCTTGACCTGGACCATGGCTTCGAGGTGCCGCGCCTGGGCGCAGTCAGCAAGCCCGGCGTGGCGCAACCGGCGTAAGGAGAAGGTCATGAGCGAGCTGTTTTCGCGCCGGGTGTTTCTCGGCAACAGCCTGGCCGTTGGCGGCAGCTTGCTGCTGGGGGGGCTGCTCAGTGGCTGCGACAGCGGCTCGTCTTCAGCGGCCAGTGCGGCGCTGCCGGGCACGCCGGTGCACGGTGGGCGCTTGCGGGTGGGCATTATTGATGGCGACCAGGCCGGCAACCTTGATGCGCACAAGCCGGTGGGCGGCGGCATCATCCGGGGCTGGGCGCTGTACGCCAAGTGCTGGGAATGGAACGCCGACGTCAGCACGCGCCTGGCACTGGCCGAGTTCGCCGAGCCGAATGCCGACGCCAGCGCCTGGACCATCCGCCTCAAGCCTGGGCTGGAGTTTCACCACGGCAAAAGCATCACCGCCGACGACATGCTGTTCTCGATCCTGCGCCTGACCGACCCGCAGCTGGCCTCGCCCTTCGCCGGGCTGGTCGGCGCTATCGATCGGCAGGCACTGCGCAAACTGGACGAGCGCACAATTGAAATACGTTTCAAGCAGGGGCAAAGCTTCTACCCGCTCGATGAAACGTTGATCAGCTTCGGCGGCATCGTGCCCACCGACTACCACCCGGTGACCAACCCGGTGGGCGCCGGGCCATACCGGCTGAAAAGCTTCATACCTGGCCAGCGCTCGCTCTACACCCGTTTTGAAAACTACTACAAGCCCAATCGCCCCTACGCGGACGAGCTGGAAATCATCGAATTCAAGGACCAGGTGTCGCGGGCCGCAGCGCTGCGCGCCGGGCAGATCGATGTGGCCAGTGGTGTGCAGGCTGAGCACAGTGCACTGCTCAAGGCCGACCCACGGCTGCGGCTGTACGCCTCGCCGAGCACCTCGTTCACCGGCTTCAACCTGAACTTGGCCAAGGCGCCGTTCCAGGATGTACGGGTGCGCCAGGCATTCCGCCTGTTGGCCGACCGCCAGGAGCTGGTGGCGCGTGGGCTCAATGGCTTTGGCCGGGTGGCCAACGACTTGTATTCGCCTCACGACCCCACCTTCAACCACGCCATTGCCCAGCGCCCTTACGCGCTGGACCAGGCCCGTTCGCTGCTGCGCCAGGCGGGGCAGGACGATTTGCGTGTGGAACTGACCACCACGCCAGGGCCTGGCGTCAACGCCGCGCTGGTGTTTGCCCAGCAGGCCCTTAAGGCCGGGGTGCAGGTGAAGGTCAACCAGGTGGACGGGTCCGTTTTCAACGGCCCGCAACGTGAGCAATGGCAGCTGTCGCCCGGGTCGACCCCGGCGCGCGGCTTTCTCGCCTCGGCGCTGCACAACGATGCGCCGCAGGCCATCTACAACCGCAGCAACTTCCACGACCCGCGCTTTACCGAACTGTTCCAGCAAGCCCTGGCCCAGCCCGACCTGGCGCGGCGCAGGGCCTTGGTGCATGAAGCCCAGGCCATCCAGCACGAACGTGGCGGGTTGCTGATCTGGGGCTTTTCCGACGTGCTCGATGCGGCGTCGTCCAGGGTTGGCGGGCTTGCCCCGGAACAGACCACCTTCGCCTCCTGGCGCTTTGACGAACTCTGGTTGAACCCCAATGCCTGATCCTCGACACACGCCCCGCACGCCGGCCTGGCTGGCCTGGTTCATCGGCCGCCTCGGTTACGGGTTGCTCACGGCCTGGGTGATCAGCCTGGTGGTGTTCATCGCCACCCAGGCACTGCCTTCTGACCCTGCGCGGGTGATTCTCGGCCCGGATGCGCCGCTGGAAAGCATCCTCACCCTGCAACGGCAACTGGGCCTCGACCAGCCGATTCTGGTGCAGTACCTGCGCTGGCTAGGCGCAGCATTACGCGGGGACCTGGGCATTTCACTGGACTCACAGGTGCCGGTGGCACAACTGCTGTTCGGCCGGTTGGGCCACACCCTTGCCCTGCTGGCCGGGGTGTTGGCACTGGTGGTGCCGGTGGCCTTGCTGTTGGGGGTGAGCCTGGCCCTGCGCCGCGACAGCCGGCTGGACCGCTGGGGCCTGTCGGCGTTGATTCTGCTCAAGGCCACGCCGGGCTTTCTGCTGGCGATCGGCCTGGTGTTGCTGTTTTCAATGCCGGGCATGGGCTGGCTGCCGGCGGTGTCGATCCTCGACCCGCAGTTGCCGTTGTGGCGGCAGTGGCCGTCACTGGTGCTACCGGTGCTGGCCCTGAGCCTGACGGCCCTGCCGTACCTCACGCGCATGGTGCGGGCCTCGATGATCGAGGCGCTGGAGTCCGAGTATGTGATCGCCGCGCAGCTGCGGGGTGTCCCCGAGCGGCGCATCGTCTGGCGGCACACCTTGCCCAATGCCCTGACCCCGGCGATCCAGGGCGTGGCACTGACCCTGCGCACGCTGGTCGGCGGTGCATTGCTGGCCGAGGTGATTTTCAGCTACCCCGGTATTGGCACTGCGTTGAATGCGGCGATCCAGATGCGCGACCTGCCGATGATCCAGGGCGTGGTGCTGGTCATCACCGTGGCGGTGGTGCTGATCAACCTGCTGGCCGACCTGCTGACCGTATTGCTCACCCCCAAGCTGCGCACGGCGCGCCGGGTGCGGATGATCCGCCGTATCCGGCGCGGCATTCGGCCTTGGTGGCGACGCGCGCGCAGCACCCCTGCCCAGGAGGCGACCCATGATTGAATCCCGTTGGCTGGCCGACCCACAGGTGCGGCGTGGCGCTGTAATCACCTTGATGGTGGCGCTGCTGGCCGCTTTCGGCCCCTGGCTGGCACCTCATGCGCCCACGGCGATGGTCGGGCCGGTGTACGGCCCCCCGGCTGCCGGGGCACCGCTGGGGCACGATTTTCTGGGCCACGACCTGCTCTCGCGGTTGCTCAGCGGCGGCCTGTCGGTGCTGTGGATGTCGGTGGCAGCAGCCACCCTCGCATTGCTGGTTGGCGGCAGCCTGGGCCTGTTGGCCGGCTTCTCGCGCAGGCGCCTGGACCAGGCGATCAGCTGGGCGGCGGACGTATCGCTGGCGTTCCCGGACCTGATCCTGGTGCTGCTGATCGTGTCCATGCTCGGCCGTGCACCTTGGCTGATCGTGCTGACCGTGGCCATCGCCTTTACCCCGGGGGTTGTCCGCCTGGCCCGCGGCAGTGCCGTGGCGGTCGCCGGGCAGGAGTACGTGGAGGCGGCGCAGATGATGGGTTACCCGCGTTGGCGCATCCTCTTTCATGAAATCCTGCCGAACATCCTCACGCCGCTATTGGTGCACTTCGGCAACATGCTGACCTGGGCGGTGGGCATGCTGTCCGGCTTGAGTTTTCTGGGCTACGGGGTGGCACCGCCAGCGGCCGACTGGGGTTTGATGATCAACGAAAACCAGGCCGGCCTGCTGGTGCAGCCCTGGGCCGTACTGGCACCTGCATTGCTGATCGGGGTGTTTGCCTATGGCACCAACATCCTGGCCGAAGGGGTTGGCCGGGCCAGTGCCCGGATTGGGGAGAAGCAGCCATGAGCGCGCTGTTGAATGTGGCCAGTGAAGTGTTGCAGGTCAGCGACCTGCGGGTAGAGCTGGCCGGGCAGGTTGATGTGCTGGCCGAGGTGTCCTTCAGCGTTGCAGCGGGCGAGATTGTTGGCCTGGTGGGTGAGTCCGGCTCGGGCAAGACCACCTTGGCCACGGCGTTGCTGCGCCATGCCCGGCAGGGTGCGCGTATCGTTGGCGGGCAAGTGGTGGTGGCCGGGCAGTCGCTGCTCGAGCTCGAAGGTGAGGCCTTGCGCCTGGCCCGTGGCGGGCTGGTCGGCTACGTCGCCCAGGACCCGGCCACGGCGCTGAACCCTGCGCTGCGCCTGGGGGCTTTGCTGCGTGAAACCCTCTTGGCGCACCAGCCTGCGCTGTCGCGTGAAGCGGTGCGCCAGCGCATCGGCGAAACCCTGCTGGATGTGGGCTTGCCCGATGACGACGGCTTCCTGCGGCGTTTTGCGCATCAACTGTCTGGCGGGCAGCAACAGCGGGTGATGCTGGCGCTGGCGTTCGTCTTGCGGCCAAAGCTGATCGTACTCGACGAACCCACCACCGCACTGGACGTTACCACCCAGGCCCATGTGCTGCAGACCCTCAAGCGCCTGTGCCGTGACCAAGGTGTGGCGGCGCTGTACGTCACCCATGACCTGGCGGTGGTGCGTGACCTGGTCGACCGGGTGATGGTGATGTACGCCGGGCGGCTGGTGGAAGTGGCGGGGCGTGAGGCGTTGTTCCGCGCGCCGTCGCATCCCTACACTCGCGCTTTGCTCGCGGCCATACCTGACATTGCCCGGCGCCAGCCCTTGCAGGCGATTGCCGGGCATGCACCGGCACCGGGGCAGCGCCCGGATGGCTGTGCGTTTGCGCCGCGCTGCGGCAGGCGTCGTGCAGAGTGTTCAGTGATCGAGCCGTCGTTGCTGGCGCATGACGGCGTGCATCGAGTGGCCTGCCTGGTGCCGCACCGAGAGCCGCTGCCCCTCGGTGAAGCGGCTGTCGAGGCGGCTGCTGCGCCGGGCGCAGCGGTGTTGCTGGAGGTGCAGGGGCTGGACGTAGCTTACGATCGCCAGGTGTTGTTCGATGTGTCTCTGCGGGTGAGGCAAGGGGAGTGCCTGGCGCTGGTGGGCGAGTCGGGTTCGGGCAAGACCAGCCTGGCCAGGGCCATTGCCGGGCTGGGCGAAAACGTTCAGGGGCAACTCAGTTACGCCGGCGCGCCTTTGGCGTTTGCCGCGCGCGAACGTGATGCGCGGCTGCGTCACCAGATCCAGTATGTGTTCCAGAACCCCTATAGGGCCTTGAACCCGAGGCAGACCATCGGGCAAACGCTCAGCGCGCCGTTGGCGCACTTTTTCGGGGTGCGCGGTGGTAAAGCGCGCGAGCGGGTCGAGGCCGTGCTGGAGCGGGTGTCGCTACCGGCGCGTGTGGCCGACTTGTATCCGCATAGCTTGTCTGGGGGTGAACGCCAGCGGGTGGCGATAGCCAGGGCGTTGATCTGCGAGCCGAAGTTGCTGGTATGTGACGAGATCACCTCGGCGCTGGATGTGTCGGTGCAGGCATCGATACTGGCCTTGTTGCAGCGCTTGCAGGGGGAGGGGTTGACCTTGCTGTTCGTCACCCATGACCTTGGGGTGGTGCGGGCGATTGCCGACCGCGTGCTGGTGTTGCGCCAGGGGCGGGTGGTGGAGCAGGGCATTGCCGATCAGGTGCTGGGGCGGCCGGTTGATGCTTATACCCGCACGCTGGTGGAGCATTCGCCCAGGTTGCGTGTTGGCCTCTAGGTGCTTGCCTTGGGGTATGCAGCGCCTGTGAGACCGAGCGCCGCCCGCGCGGCGCATCGCGACGCAAGGCCGCTCCCACATCTGTTTCGGGCCAGTCATACCTGTACCAATGCGCGCGACCGCCTTGTTGGCCCGTCTCGATATTGAGGTGGGCGCCAAGGGGACGCGCGCCCATGTCACAGGAGTAATTGGCCCGAAACAGATGTGGGAGCGGCCTTGCGTCGCGATGCGCCGCGCGGGCGGCGCTCGATCTCACAGGCGCCAAACAACCCAAGGCATGCACCCGGCAAACCAGATGCACCCCACAGCCATACCCCCCCACCTTCACCCCACAAACCGGGCCTGGCGCCGTCGAACTTCCTCGCGCACCGCCGGTATCACCCAGCGCCCGTAATCCACCGTGTCATACAGCGGGTCATAGCCCCGGTTGAGAAAGGTGGTCACCCCAAGGTCGACATAATCGAGCAACGCCTGGGCCACGGTCTCCGGCGTGCCCACCAGTGCGGTGGTATCGCCATAGGCACCCACCGCCGTCGCCGTCGGCATCCACAACGCCCGGTCATGCCGGTCGGCACGGGCGGCGGCTGCCAGCAGGCGTTCAGAACCGGTGCCCTTGATGCGTTTCTGCCAAGGGCTGTTAGCCGCAAATTGCGGGTTGGCCTTGATCTGCGCGAGGATCTGTTCGGCACGCTGCCAGGCCTGCTCCTCGGTGGCACCCAGGATCAGCCGCACCGACAGGCTGACCCTTGGCGCTGCCACCCCTGCGGCGTTCGCGGCAGCCTTGAGTTTGCCGATCTGCTCGGCGACGCCGCTCAGCGGTTCCCCCCACAGCGCATACAGATCCGCATGCTTGACGGCGATCTGGTAGGCGATGTCGGACGAGCCTCCGAAGGAAATCGGGATATGCGGCTGCTGCAGCGGCTTCACCGGTGAAAAGGCACCCTTGATATTGAAGTAGCGGCCCTCGAAGTCGAACGGCGCCTCGGCCGTCCAGGTGCGGCGGACAATCTCCAGGTATTCGTCGGCACGCCGGTAGCGCTCGGTCTTGTCCAGCAGCGTGTCCCCCTCTTGCGGCTCGGCGGTGATACCGGTGATTGCATGCAGGCGGATGCGCCCGCCGCCGGTGGTGTGGTCGAGCGTGGCGAATGCCCGTGCGGCCACCGTCGGCGCGGTCAGCGCCGGGCGGTGGGCAATCATGAAACCCAGGCGTTCGGTGTGCGCGGCAGCATAGGCGGCAATCTGCAGGCTGTCGGCGCTGCCAGGGCCGCTGGCGATCAGCACCCGGTCGAACCCGGCATGCTCATGGGCGCGGGCGTGGTGACGGATGAATGGCAGGTCGAAGTCGGGTGTGCGTACGCCACGGGTCTCGGACCACTGGCGGGGGAAGATCATGCCGACAAATTCAATGGACATGGCTAAGGCCTTTCAGGTTGAGGAGGAATCAGAATTGGTAATCGACCTGGGCCAGCAGCGTGCGGCCCGGCATCGGTTGCAGAAAGGTATTGGTGGACCCGGCCAGGCCACTGACGAAATTCAGCTCGTCGGTGACGTTGAGCATGCGCACCGTCACGCCCCACTGCGGCTGGCGGTAGTACACGGCAAGATCGAGGTTGTATTCGTCCGGCACTTTCACCGTCTTGCTCAGGTTCAGGTACCAGCTGCTGGTCCACCAGCCGGAAAGCTCAACGCCAAACCCTGAGTCGAAGCGGTAGTCGACATACCCGCCAGCGTTGTATTCGGGGATCTGCACCGCATCGAACTTGCCGGCCGGGCGCTGGTTGAGGCTGTTGTTGTCGCCAAACACAGTGCCGTTGTCGGGGATGAAGCCGGCCGAGGCAAACCCGGCCTGGCTGGTGAACTCGTTGTAGGCGCTGATGCGGCTGAGGTTGAGGCCGCCGCGCAGGTGCTGGTCCTGGTAGCGCAGGGTCGCTTCCCAGCCTTTGACGATCAGCCGGGCAATGTTGTTGTTGCTGTCCGGCGACTGGTCACGGGCCTGCTTGTAGGCAGCCAGGGTGAAGAACAGCTGGTCGGGCACAGCCTCCACCTTCAAACCGACCTCATGCAACACGCTCAGGCTCTCGAAGGCCAGTGGGTTGAGCTGGTTGGCCCCCGTGCCGCTGCCCCAGCCCAGGCCGTTGGTGAAGAAGCCGGTATTCACTGCGAGGGAACGGTCGAACGTGTAGTACAGCGTGCTGTTTTCCGTGGGTTTGAAATAGGGACTGACCTGCACCGAGAACAGCCGGTAATTATCCGAGTCCTTGCGCGGGTTGCCGCCGGTCAGCACGAACGGGTTTTCGATGCGGGCGTCGATCCAGCTGCGGCTGGCGCCCACGTTCAGGCCCACACGTTCACCCAGGCGCAGGTTGTGCTGGCTGAACAGCGTCTGGGTGGTCCAGGTGCTGTCGGCGGTGTAGGGCGCCACCGATTCTGCATACAGACCGTGCCCGGCCGGGTACATGGCGGACAGGTTGAGCCAGCCGTAGTAGCTGGAAAGCTGCGGCACACCGGGTTGGCCGATCCAGGCGGCGTTGCCACCGGCGGGGTTGCGGCCGTTCAGGCCGAGCAGGTCGCCGGGGTTTTTCAAGGTGGGGTCGAGGGTCAGGTCATAGGCGTTGATGGTGCTGCCGAAGCTGTTGTTGGCGGCGATCGACTCGTTGCGCTCGCGGCGGTAGATCAGCCCTGTGTTGCTGTCGTCGACCAGGGTCAGGTCGCCCAGTTGCCACTGGCCACGTGCGCGGAATTCGAAGCGGTTGTCGAAGATGTCGTCCTTGCCCTGCACCTGGAACGCCCCGACGGCATCGGTGGTGTCGGTGGAGTGCTGGTAGAAGGTGCTGTTGGCCAAGGTGATCGACGGGGTCAGGTCGCCTTCGATGCGCAGTTGCGTGGTAAAGCGCCGCGAACGGTTTTCGTCCTGCGCGCGCTGGCCGGTTTGTGACGACAAGGAGGTCAGGCCGTTGCCCGCCAGCGACGGGTCATAGACCCAGCCCCGCAGGCTGCCGGGGTTGGCCTGCGTATTGGGTGACGCGCCCTGAAAGCTGCCGTTGACCACCTGGTACTGGCCCTGGGCATTGCGCTGGCGTTGCACCCAGCCCAGCACCTGGGCATCGGAGGCACCGGAGGACAGCACTGGCGACCACAGTGTATTGCCGTTCTGGATGACCGGTGTGGCGCGGCCGGCGTAGTACTTGCCGTGGTCGACCAGGTCCTGGGTGGCGCGGTTCCAGCCGTGGGTGATGTTGTAGTCGAAGTAGTCGTCGTAGGCGGCGTTCCAGTCCACCCGCAGGTTGTCGTTGCGCCAGGCCAGCGCGCCGTAGAAGGCGTCGAAGTTGTTCTCGACATTGTCGTAGAAGTCTTCCTGGCGCTGGCGGGTGATGCTCACCCGGTAAGCCAGGTTGTCCGTCAGCGGGCCGGTGTTGTCGATGCTGAACTTGGTGGCATCGCGTGATTCGCCATCGGGGATCCAGCTGCCGATTTCGCCGCTGAGCTTGGTGCGGAAACGGTTGAAGTCAGGCTTCTTGCTCAGGTAGTTGACGTAGCCGCCACTGCCGCTGACCGAGCCGTAGGTCACCGACGACGGCCCGGCGACGATGTCGGCGCCTTCGTAGGCGTTGAAGTTGGCCGGGTGGCGCACGCCGTAGGCGCGCTGGCCATCCTGGAACACCTCGGTATTCTGCCCGCGCATCTGCGGGGCGATGCCGGCGTTCTGGCCACCGCCGCGGGTGATGCCGGGGGCGTACTTGACCAGGTCGTCGGAGCTGCGGATCGGGTCGTTGGCCAGTTGCTCGGCGTTGATCTGGGTGACTGAGCGCGGGGTGTCCAGCACCTTGGCTTCCAGGCCGCCATAGATCGAGGCGGGCGGTCGGGTGGGCAGGGCATCGTCGTCAGTCTGTTCGGCCTGCACCGTGACGGTTTGCAGTTGGGTGTCTTGGGCGTGGGCCAGCGGCGCGCTGGCGGCCAGCATGGCCAGCGCCAGGGCGCTGGGCGGGAATTTGGGGTGCAGCAAGGTCACGCGGGGCATTGGCTGGGCCTCGTTCAATAGCAGGAATGTGGGAGAAGCGAGGGCGCAGCCGCGCCTGCGGTTGGGTGGGTATCTCTCAAGCCTGTCAGGAGGTTCGGTGGGAGCGGGCTTGTCCCGCGAACCAGGGCGAAGCCCTGGCCATGCACCTCTGGTGTCCAGGCGGGCCTATTCGCGGGACAAGCCCGCTCCCACAGGGGAATAGGCTGTCTTGGGGCGGATCAGGTTTTCAGCCACAGGCTCTCGAACCGCCAGGTACTGAACAGCGATTGCTCGGCCTGCGCGCCACCCACGCGGGTGCTGACGCTGTCGAGCAGGTCGGCAAAGCCCCATATCAGCATGCCGCCGCGCTCGTACTGAATGCGTTGCGCCCGGTGTACCAGCGCTTTGCGTTGCTCCAGGTCCGGCTGGGCCATTGCGGCGAGGAAGGCCTCACTGAATTCGCGGTCGTGGAAGTGGGTCTTGTTGGCTACAGCAAACGGCGCGTCGGTGTGGATGGCACTGGCCAGGAACGGCGCACCGATGCTGCCGCCGGTACTCAAGGTCCAGTCGTCGCGCTGCGGGCCCTGGAAGGTGGCCAGGTCGACCTGGCGCACGTTCAGGGTGACGCCGATACGTCGGGCCTGCTCGGCCAATACCAGGGCCGAAGCCAGCCCCGGCCCTGGTGTGGTCACCAGATCCACCTGCAACTGTTCATGGCCGGCCTGGCGCAGCAACTGCGCCGCACGCTGCGGGTCATGAGGGCGCGGGCCAAGGCTGTGGTCGAAGGTGGGGTCGAAGGGTGCATACAGGTCGTTCGCCACCCGGCCCTGGCCATTCAGCGCACGGCGCACCAATTCGTCACGGTCGGCCAGCAGGCGGAATGCTTCCCGTACGCGCGGGTCGTTGAAGGGCGCCTTGGCGGTGTTCATGTCGAACGACAGCCAGTTGCCGCTCACCGATTTCAGCAGCCGCAGCCGAGGGTCGGCCTGCAGTACCTGCAAGTGCTCGGTGGACATGACGTTGGCCATGTCGATTTGCCCCGCACGCAACGCTGCCAGGCGGCCGGTCTGGTCCTTGAAGTCGATGATCTCCAGTTCATCGGCGTAGGGCTTGCCGGGCTTGTAGTAGTTGTCGAAGCGGGTGAACAGCGAGCGCTGGCCTGGGGTGAAGCTTTTCAATTTGTACGGCCCGGCACCGACCGGGTTGGTGACCGGGTGGTAGTCCACCGGTACGATGCCGCCGAAGTTGACCCAGGTTTCTGCCAGCGGCAGGTAGCTGCGCCCCTCGCGAAAGCCCAGGCGTACGGTGCGGTCGTCCAGCTTGACCAGGTTGTTGCGGTCTACCCAGTGCAGCAGCGCCGCATAGGGCGAGGCCAGCTGCGGGTCGGTGAGGCGGCGGATGGAAAAGATCAGGTCGTCGGCGTCGATGGTCTTGCCGTGGTGGAATTCCAGCCCCGGTTTCAGCCGCAAGGTCCAGCTGCTGGCATCGGCATTGGGCTCGGCGAACTCGGCCAGGGCCAGGCGCGGCTGCATCTGCTCGTCCCATTCCCACAGTTTGCTGTACAGGGCAAAGCCACGCACGATGCCGCTGCCGATGGGCTTGTGGGCGTCGAGGTTGCCGCTCTGGTTGCCGTCGATGATGCCCAGGCGCAAGCGCCCGCCGTGGCGCGGCTGGTCGGCTGCAGCGTGGGTGGGGCTGTCGGCGGGGCCGCAGCCGGCCAGCAGCCCGCCCGCCAGCACGCCAGCGTGGCCGAGGAAGCCGCGCCGGCTCAGTGGGTAACCGTCCCTGGCCATGGCGTCAGGCCCCGTTGCTGGCGTGCAGTTGCACGGGTTCGGCTGCCGGGCGGGCAAGGGCTGCGCGCTGCGCACGGAAGTGCGGCAGGATGTGTTCGCCGATGCGGTAGGCCTCTTCCAGGTGCGGGTAGCCGGCAAGGAAGAACAGATCGACACCGATGCCGTGATACTCGCGGATACGCGCCACCACGTCGGTGTAGCTGCCCACCAGTGCGCAGCCCGGCGGGATGCCGATGTAGCCGAAACCGGTCCACACATTGGGGTGGATGAAGAAGTCGTCAAAGGCCTGCTGCTGGTCCTGGTCGCTGTAGCCGTGCTCGTAGCTCAGCTTGCGCGCCGTGCGCAGGCCGGCGTGGGCGGCGCGGGCCTTGACCGTGCCTTTGGCCACGCCTTCGTCGAAGAAGCGCTTGGCCTCGGCCAGCGCGGCTGCTTCGGTCTCGCGTGCGATCACGTCGATGGACAGGCCAAAGCGGATGTCGGTACGGCCCCACTTCAGCGCCCGGGCGCGGATGTCGGCGATCAGCGCGGCGATCTCGTCCGGGTGCTCGGCGCGCATCAGGTAGAAATCGGCGTGCTTGGCGGCGAACTCGCGCGCTGCCACCGACGAGCCTGCGGTGCAGATCAGCGGCAGCTCGGCCTTTTTCAGCGGGCCGCGCAGGCCACCGCCCTCGGCGCGGTAGTAGGTGCCTTCGTAGTGGAACTGCTCGTTGTGCCAATAGCCGCGGACCACGTCCATGAATTCGGTGGCACGGGCGTAGCGCTGGTCATGGTCTTCAAAGTCGCCCACTTGGCGCTGGATGGCATCGGAACCGCCGTTGATGATGTTCCACACCAGCCGGTTGCCGGTGGCGCGCTGGTAGGTCGCGGCCTGTTGCACGGCCACCCACGGGGTGTAGTGATAGGGCTGGAACGCGGTGACGAATTTCAGCGTGCGGGTTTCCCGTGCCAGCAGCGAGCACACCGTCCATGGCTCTTCGCCGGTGGGGGCGTTGACCATCAGTGCGCCGCCAAAGCCGTTTATTTCAGCGGCGCGGGCGATTTGACCGAGGTAGTCGATATAGGTGAAGTGATCACCCACGGCAAACCCCGACACCGCACCGGTGCTGGGCCCGCCCGCATGCCAGTCGCCGCGGTTGCGCGGGTCGCCGGGGAGGAACTGGGTTTCGCCATGCAAGGGCAGGCGGGTGAAGAATTCGATGCTCATGGGTTGGCCTCCTTACTGGACGCTTGGGCTGCAATTGGGGGTGACCGGCTGGCCGCTGATGACCTGGCGGGCGAAGGGGATCGAGTCCTTCAGCGAGGCATTCACCGTTTCGCTGTGGCCCAGGCCCTTGTAAAGGTGGCCCTGCACCACCGAGCCGGCCTTGCAGGCGTCCTGCATCAGCGCCACCTGTGTAGCGGCGGCGGGGGTCTTGTCCTCGGCGCCGGTGCCGATGAAGATCGGCTGGGCCAGTTTCAGGGTCGGGTACGACACCTGCGCCAGCCATGGCTTGAGCTGGTCGCCCTTGTAGTCTTTCTTGGCGTTGGCCGGGGTCAGGCCTGTGCCGACCACGTCGCTGACCAAGGCTGACAGGCAGCTGGTGCGCGCCTGCTCGAACAGCGGCAAGGCCTTGTCGGTGTAGAAGTCGCGCGGGTCGATGCTTGGGTCGTACTGCTGCGCAGCCAGCAGGGTGTAGAAGCCATAGGCCAGGGCCGGGTCGACCTTGTCCTGGTCTTGTTCACCGACATTCTTCGAGCCCACGGTGTAGATCACCCCCGTACCGATACTGCCCTTGACGCCCAGCTTGGGCGCATAGGTCGCCGCATAGGCACCGGCGGCAAAGGCCCCGGCGCCGCCTTGCGACTGGCCAATGATCAGCACCTTGTCTGCCAGCCCTGGCACGCCGGCGACCACCGCCTTGGCCGCATCGAGAATGCCGTAGGCGGCCATGCGGTTGTTCAGCAGCGGGTGGCCACCCGGTACACCGAGGCCTTGGTAGTCGGTGGCGACGATGGCGTAGCCCTCATCGAGCCAGCGGTTGAGGTATTGCACATCGCGGTAGCTGCGGCCAGCCCAGGACGGTGCGCAGATATCTGCCACGCCGACGGTGCCGTGGCCCCAGCTGGCGACCGGCCAGCCGCCTGCCGGTGCCTGGCCTTTGGGAATGAACAGTGCGCCGGACACCACGATCGGGGTCTTGCCGTCGATACCATCCAGCGAGGTGTAGAGAATGCGTTGCGCGCTGGCTGCGTTGGGCAGGCTGAGTGCCTGGTCCAGCGGTTCGCTGCGCAGCAGTTTACCGGGCGTGCCGGGGATGGCCTTGCTCCAGGTGTAGAAGGCCGACACACGGCCATCGCCCTGCTGCGGATCAGGTTTGGGTGCGTAGGTTTCGGCGGCCATGGCACCGATGGACAGGGCCAGGGCGCTGAGGCCGAAGACGAGCGAAGCAGGCAGTTTCATGGGTAAGGCTCTCAAGGTTGTTGGCTGATCTGGGCGTCGAGGGACGGCCAGTAGTGGGTCAGTTGCAGGTCGATCAGCGCCTGGCGGGTAAAGCCTGTGGCCAGGTCACTGGTAATGTCGTAGGGCGTGCGGATCAGCCGGTTGGCCAGGGCGTACTGGCCCAGGGCGTCGTAGTGGGCCTTGAGCTGGGCATCGCTTTTCGGTGCCCAGCGCGCCTTCCACACGACCGGGTCGTCCTGGTCGTCCCGGCGCAGCACGCTTTCGCTCACACCGGCGCGCGAAGACAACCCGTAGTAGGCGTCGCGGTTCTGCTCCTGAGAAATCCACCAGGCGGCGCGCACCCAGGCGGTGGCCACCAGCTGCGTCAGGTCGGCGTGCTGCTGCACGAAGCGATCAGTGCCCCACAGGTCCGACACCAGCCGCCAGTCGTTGGCGCCTTGCTTGGTCGACCAGAGGATGCGCGCCACGCCTTTGTCTTCCAGGGCATAGGCTTCGTTGAGCAGCACGGCAGCGTCGACCTTGCCGGCGGACACCGCAGCCGCGCCTACTTGCGGGTTGAGGTTGGCGATCTTGAAATCACTGAGTGCCAGGCCCTGGCTTTGCAGGAAATTGCTGAAGGCGAACTCCCACGGGCGGCCGCGGTGCAAAGCCAGGCGCTTGCCTTTGAGGTCCTGAATGCTGCGCACCGTCGAGTTGCTCGGTACTACCAGGTAGATGTTGTTGCCGCTGCCACCCGGTACCACCAGCTTGCCCGGCACCTGGCCGGCGCCGGCGATGACCGAGGGCAGGTCGCCGCGTACGGCAAAGTCCAGGCTGTCGTTGCTGAAGCCTTCGTTGATCTGCGGCCCGGCGCCGGCATGCGGCAGGGCGGTCCATTGCAGTTTCACGCCGCGGGCGGCCAGTTGCTGTTCCAGCCAGCCTTCTTCAATCACCCGCCCCGGGATGCCGCCGAACACCGGGGCGCCACCCTGGGTGAAGGCAACAATGGCGATGCGCACCGCCGCCGGTGGCTCGGCGGCCAGCGCAGTCAGGCTAAGGAACAGGCCGCCCAGCAGGGCGAGGGCATTACGCCAGGGATTGTTCATGTGCAGCTCCAGGCAAAGGTTCTACAGGCCAGGAGCGAAATGCATGCCAGCATGCCTTGAAGTGGCGCAAGCCCCCTATTTACAGGGCCTCCAGCCATGAGCACGTAGGTGTGCAAGGCAAGGTCTGCTGATCGGCGGGCAGGGGAGTGCTGACGGGTTGCTGCTGTGGCAGCAATCAGCTGCTGAAAATTTGAATATTCTTAATTCGAATATCTAAATATTAATTAATAATTTTTTGATCTAATTTGTTTCATGCACTATGGGCCTGCGCGTCAACTGCCAGGAATGCCCCTATGTCGCTGATCACCCACCCCAATGCCCGCGAGCTGACCAAGTCGGTACGTGCCACCGTGCTCGTGTTCAAGGACCCGCGCTCCCAGGAACTGCTCAGCCGCATCGAGCGCCTGGCGCCCAGCGAGGCCAACACCCTGATCATCGGCGAAACCGGCACCGGCAAGGAGCTGGTCGCCCGTCATATCCACCACCTTAGCCGCCGTGGGCGTGAGCCATTCGTGGCAGTCAACTGCGGTGCCTTTGCCGAAACCTTGGTGGAGAGCGAGCTGTTTGGCCACGAAAAAGGCGCGTTTACGGGCGCCACCAGTAACAAGGCTGGCTGGTTCGAGGCGGCTAATGGCGGCACGTTGTTCCTGGATGAAATCGGTGACCTGCCGCTGAACATGCAGGTGAAGTTGCTGCGGGTGCTACAGGAGCGTGAAGTGGTGCGCCTGGGTTCACGAACGCCAATTCCGATCAATGTCCGGCTGGTGGCGGCGACCAACGTCAATCTGGCCGATGCGGTGGTGGCGGGGCACTTTCGTGAAGACCTGTTCTACCGCCTGCATGTGGCGACGATTCGCTTGCCGCCGTTGCGCGAGCGGCCGGGGGACATCCTGCCGCTGGCGGAATTCTTCATCGAGGAACATTGCCGACGCCTGGGTTACGAGCGTGCTTCGTTGAGCCCGGATGCCGAACGCAAATTGCTGGCGCATAGCTGGCCGGGCAACATCCGCGAGCTGGAAAACGCCATTCACCATGCGTTGCTGGTGTGCCGGTATCAGGTGGTGGCGCCGGCGGACCTGCACCTGGTCGATATGCGGCCACAGGTGGCGGCGCCTGCGGCCCATGCGTATTTGCCGGCAGCGAGCGCGGCACCGCCTGACCTGGAAAGCGCGTTGCTGGCGTTGTTCGAGCAGAACGTGCCGAATTTGTATGAGCATATTGAGGAGACGGTGTTCAGGGCGGCGTATCGGTATTGCCACGGCAACCAGTTGCAGACAGGGCGGTTGCTGAACATCAGCCGCAACATCGTGCGGGCGCGGCTGGAGAAGATTGGCGAACTGTCGAAGGCTTGATTTGCTTGTCTTGGGGCCGCACAGCGGCCCGAAAGTGGCTTGGTTATTTGATGAAGCGCACCTGGCTGATGATCTTCTCGATCACTGCCCCTTTACGTTCGTTGAAGCGGACCTTGTTCTGCTCGAACAGGTTGTTGCCCTTGGTATCGATGGAGATGATCAGCGGCCCGAACTCGCGAACACGGTTCACCCAAAGGGTCTCCGGCATGCCCAGGTCCTGCCACTCCGCACGCTCTACTATCGATGTGGCCATTCGCTTTGGTGAGCTGCCTGATTCGCGCCTGATCGCGCGCAAGATCGCTGCCAACCGCCGCCGGTTGTGCGCGGCGCCCGCTTACCTGGAGGCCCACGGCACCCCTGAAGCACCAAAAGACCTGGCCAGCCACAACTGCATCGTGTTGCGCCAGAACGATGCCGCGTTCGGCATCTGGCGGCTCAGCCGCGGCAAGCAGAGCGAGTCGGTGAAAGTGCGCGGCAGCCTGAGCACAAACGATGGCGAGGTCGCCCTGAACTGGGCCCTCGATGGGCAAGGCATCCTGATGCGGGCCGAGTGGAACCTGGCTGACCACCTGCGATGGCGCATCGTCAGCTCAGCGTTCTTGGGCCTGGCCGAAGACCTTGGTTTCCCATGACCGCTGCGCAAAGCAATTGCGAAATCCGGTCAGACTCAGGTTAAATGAGAGTCATTATTAAAGACGCTCTCATCGGTTCTACCATGTCCTGTGCTGACCCTTCCCTGCAAAAAGCCGTGCACACGCTTTACGAGGACTATCATGCCTGGTTGTGCGGGTGGCTGCGCCGCAAGCTCGGGTGTGTGGAGCATGCGGCCGACCTGGCCCAGGACACGTTCATGCGGGTACTGACCCTGCGCAAGGCGGCCGAGCTGCAACAGCCACGGGCTTATCTGAGCAGTATTGCCCGCAGCCTGATGATCGACATGTTTCGGCGGCGTGCCGTGGAGCAGGCCTACCTGGAAACCCTCGCGGCACGGCCTGAGCCTGTAGAAGTTTCGCCGGAGGCGCGCCTGCTGATCATCGAGACCCTGCTGGAAATTGATCGGCTACTCGACGGGCTGGGCTCGCGTACCCGCGAGATCTTCCTCATGGCCCAGCTCGATGGCTTGAGCTATGTGGAAATTGCGCGGCGCCTGGATGTTTCGCTCACTACTGTCAAAAAGCATGCAGTGCGGGCGCTGACCCATTGCCTGATGCTGGCCGAGGCCTGAACCATGGCGGCCGAACCATTGGACCGCGATACACTGGAGGCTGCCGCACGCTGGTATGTCGAGCTGCGCTGCGGGGCGGATGACACCCTGCGAGCGGCGCACCAGCGCTGGTTGTCGAGTAACCCGCAACACTTGCTGGCCTGGGAGCGCCTGGCACGCTTGCAGGGCAAGCTGGCGCAGGTTACGCCCGGCATTGCACGGCCGACGTTAACCAGTGCCAGGGCCAAGCGACGTGAGGTCCTCAAGGTGCTTTCAGTGCTGCTGGTCGGGAGCGCGACAGGGGGGGTGGTGTTGCAGGATGGCATCGTTGCACGGTTGACAGCCGATGTGCGCACAGGCGTTGGCCAGCAGCGTTCGTTGCGGCTGGACGATGGGACCCAGTTGCGCCTGAACACCGACACTGCTGTTGATATTCGCTACAACGGCGAGTGGCGGGCCCTTGAGTTGCTCAAAGGAGAGATTCTGGTGCAAACCGCCTCGGATGCATTGTCTCGGCCTTTCGTCGTGCATACCGGGCAGGGTAGCGTCCGCGCACTCGGTACGCGCTTCATCGTGCGCTGCGACAACGACCTTGTGCGGGTCTGTGTATTGCAGCATGCCGTGGAGGTGCGCAGTGCACTTGCCTTGGCGTCTGTGCGGGTAGAGGCCGGGCAACAGCTGGAATTCAGCGCGGGGAAAACCGGCAACGTGACACCGCTAGCGGCGATGGCAGACGCCTGGTCCCGCGAGATGTTGATCGTGGATGACTGGCGCCTCGCCGATGTTGTCAGCGAACTGCAGCGGTATCGGCCTGGGTACCTGGGCTGTGATGAGGCCGTGGGTGGGTTGCGACTGTCCGGGGCGTTTCACTTGGGCGACATCGATATCGTCCTGGAAAACCTCACGACCACGCTGCCTGTGCGCATTCGTCGCTTCAGCCGCTACTGGACGCGCGTCGAGGCTGCCTGAAGCCTGATGCCGGTAGTTGAGCATTTTAGGGCCGCAACGCGGCCCCAGGATGCTTGATTGAGTGTCATGGCCTGAAGGCTGGCGATTTTTTTGCCTGGGGGGGTTATCGATTGTCGTTCTCGTTCGACTTGTAGGTAGACGCGCACCAAGCGCAATGAAAACACTGCCGCAGGGCGAAAGGAAACCGCATGCTCGCTGTCAACGATTGCAACCGCATCCTCTTGATCAACTCGACCAAAACCAGACTGGCGCGTGCCGTGAATCGCGCAATGTTCAGTGTGGTGCTGGCGACGCCATTGGCAACGCTGATGGTGGCCAGCCCTGCCATTGCCCAAAGCCAGGCCGAAACTTCGTTCGATATTGCCGCCGGCCCCCTGGCCACGGCGCTTACGCAATTTGCTTCGGCTGCGGGAGTGACGGTGTCCTTCGAGCCGTCATCGGTGCAGGCACTGAAGTCGCCCGGCCTGCATGGCCGCTACAGCTCCGATGCCGGCCTGCGCCAGTTGCTGGCGGGTAACCGGTTGCAGGTGTTGAAGCAGGCCAATGGCAGCTACTCGCTGCTGCCCATGGTCGGTGACGATTCGACCCTGCAGCTTGATACCACCAGCATCACCGGTGCGGCTGCGGAGTCCGCCTATGGGCCCGTGAATGGCTACGTTGCCAGCCGCAGTGCCACCGGGACCAAGACTGACACGCCCATCCTGGAGATCCCTCAGGCCATCAACGTGATCACCGCCGACCAGGTACAAGCCCAGGGCGCGCGCAACCTGACCCAGGCGCTGCGCTACACCCCGGGCCTGGCCACCGGCGGCTTTACCGATCGCAACAGCATTGCTGACGAAATCACCAGCCGCGGGTTTGCTCCGACCCCGCTGTACCTGGACGGCGCATACCTGCCGTACGCCGGTAGCCTCGGGGGTGCACCCCAGATCGACCCCTACACGCTGGAGCGTATCGAAGTACTCAAAGGCCCATCTTCGGTGCTGTACGGGCAGAACCAGCCGGGTGGGTTGATCAACATGGTTTCCAAGCGCCCCACCCGCGAGCCGCGTAGCCAGGTGAAGCTTGGCGCTGGCAGCTACAACCGGGTCAACGGCGCCTTCGATACCAGCGGCCCGCTGGACGAGCAGAAGGTCTTTACCTATCGCCTGGTCGGGGTTGCCGACAAAGGCAACGAAATGGTCGCTCACTCGCACAGCGAGCGCTTGTTGCTGGCGCCGAGCCTGACCTGGGCGCCAAACGAAGACACGTCCCTGACGCTGCTTGCCCAAGTGCAGCGTGATGATGGCCTGCCCGATTATCAGACGTTGCCGATGATCGGCTCGCTCAAGCGTGGCCCGACAGGCCAGCATATCGACCGCGACTTCTTTTCGGGGGACTCGCGGTACAACGATTACAAGCGCAACCAGTACATCTTCGGCTATGACTTCAGCCACCGTTTCAATGACGAGCTGGCATTCAGATCTACCGCGCGCTACACCGACGTACGAGACCGCTACAAAGGCTTTTACCTGCGCAGCTTCGTGACAGAAGGTGATGTGGTCGACTACACCCGCGCCAACCGGGTCAAGCTTGACTGGCGTCAGCACAACATCGCCTACACCCTCGATAACAACCTGGAGTACACCTTTGACACGGGCGCACTGCGGCACACCTTGCTGGCCGGCGCGGACTACCGTCACTTCTCGCGCAAGTACGATGGTTACAACGCCTACAACGTGTTGCCGGTCGACCTGTATGGCAAGAACAACTACCCCACCAGCAACGTAACGCCGGTGCTGGATACCCGTTGGGACAATACACTGCGCCAGACCGGGGTCTACGTGCAGGACCAGATCAAGCTGGATAACTGGATCCTGACGGTAGGCGGGCGCCAGGACTGGGCGGAAGTCGACAACAAGGATCTGCTGGCGCACAGCATTGCCTCCCAACGCGACACCAAGTTCACCGGGCGCATCGGCCTTACCTATGTCACCGAGTTTGGCCTGGCGCCGTATGTCAGCTATTCGCAGTCGTTCTTGCCAACCGTGGGCACGGCAGCGCCCGAGCGCGGTGGCAAGGCGTTCGAGCCAAGCGAAGGCGAGCAATACGAGGTGGGGCTGAAGTATCAGCCTGTCGACGGGACCTTGTTCACGGCGTCGGTGTTCCAGGTGAAACAGAAAAACATGCTGACCGGCGATACCGAGTACCCGCAGTACCAGACGCAAAATGGCGAGGTGCGCTCCCGTGGTGTGGAGCTGGAGCTTAAATCCAGCATCGAGAATGTCGATGTACTGGCCGCGGCCACCTACATCGACTCGTTCTATACCAAAAGCACCTATGGCGACCAGGGCAACCGCAACGAGGCGCAGGCCCCGGTGTCTGCCACATTGTGGGTGGATTACCACTTCACCCAGGCCACCCTCAATGGCCTGACCTTTGGCGCCGGGGCACGTTATACCGGCCGCAAACAGGGTAACTCGGCCAATACCTTCGAAGTACCGGCCTACGCCGTGTATGACGCCACCGTCAGCTACGACCTGGCCAAGCTCGACCCAAGCCTGCGTGGCCTGCAGGCCAGCGTGAATGTTCAGAATATTTTCGATCGCGAGTACGTTTCTGACTGCAACTACGCGTTTGGCTGCTATTACGGACAGGAGCGGGTTGCGTCGGTAGAGCTGACCTACGACTGGTGATCAAGCCCCCGCGCCACGCGGTATACTCCGCGCCATTTTGCCAATGGCGGGAGAACGCTATGCGCCAGGTTTTGCTCATCGTCGATGTCCAGTCCACCTTCAGCCCGCCCGAGTGGCTGGTCGATGGCTTGCGACGGTTGTCAGCGAACATCCCTACCGTTGCCTCGGTCGAGTTGCACGACGAACAGGTCACGCCGTTCGAACGGCAGCTCGGCTGGCACCCGGCTGCCGAGGACGAAAGCCTGGTCGAAGCCGACCAGGTGTTCGTCAAGCATGGCTACGGGCAAAGCGCCGAAGCCATCGAGTACATCAGGCAACTGGGTGTGGAGCGCGTGCTGGTGTGTGGGCTGCAGACCGAAACCTGTGTGCTGGCCGCCGGCTTTGCCCTGTTCGATGCGGGGCTGACGCCCACCCTGGTGACGGACATGACGGTTGGGTCTTCACTGGACCGGTCGGCCAAGCTGGGGATCCAGCTGTGGCAGCATCACTTTCGCCACGTCACGACCTCGGCTGAAGTGCTGGCCGAACTGGCGGGACAACGCTAAGACCTGCAGTGCCAGATCATCGTGCAGGCAGGCTAGTCTGTCAGTCCTGTGGGAGCGGGCTTGCCCCGCGAACACCGGCAAAGCCGGTGCCATGCAGCGCACGGTCCCCCTCGCGGGACAAGCCCGCTCCCACAATGGCTGGGCGCTGGTTCACCGCCCTGTCAGAAGTCCCAGCGGGTCGTGACCATCAGGTTGCGTGGTTCGCCGTAGTACGTGGTATCGAAGTTTCCAAGCCCGGTCAGGTAAACCTTGTCGAACACGTTGTTGGCATTGACCGTGAAGCTCAAGTGCTCGCTGTACTGATAGCGGGCCATCAGGTCCACCAGTGTGTAGCCGCCTTGCTTGATGCGGGTATAGTCGTTGGCGATCGGGCTGTAGATATTCCCGTAGAAGCCGCTCTGCCAGCGCAGCCCACCGCCCACGGTCAGCTGGTCGAATGCGCCAGGCAGGCGGTAAGTATTGAACAGCCGTACCACGTGCTCGGGCTTGGTGGTTGCCAGTGGGAAGCCGAAAATCCGTTGGTCGTCGGCATCGCGGGTACGGGCGTAGGTGTAGCCGGCGGTGACGTTCCAGCCGGGTGCCAGTTCGCCGGCCAGCTCCAGTTCGACGCCCTTGGTGGTGGCGCCGTCAATGGCTTTGTAGATGCCTTCGTTGGTCACCGGATTGGTGCCGATATTGGAAGCGACGTTGTCTTGCTCGATGCGGAAGAACGCCAGGGTGCCGTTTAGCCTGCCGTCGTACCAGGCAGCCTTCAGCCCGGCTTCATAGCCGTCGCCTTCGACGGGTGCGAGGGTGGCGCCGTTGATGTCCTTGTAAACCTGCGGCTGATAGATCGACGTGTAGCTGGCATACACCGAGTAGGTGTCGTCCAGGTCATAGACCACGCCCGCATAGGGGGTGACCACACCGTGTTCCTTGTAGCTTGCGTGGGTGTCGCTCAACGAAGACGTTGGGTAATAGTCCTGATCATCGTTGTACTTGAAGGTGCTGACCCGGGTGCCGAGAATGACCGAGAGCTTGTCGGTCGGCCTCAGGCGGGTGGCCACATAGGCGCCATTCTGGCTTTGCGTGGTGGTGTAATCGCCGTTTTTCGGGAAGTTCTGCTCCGGCAGTTTGCCGTTCCAGTCGAAGATGGAGCCGGGCACCATGGCGAACGCGCTGGCGTCGTAGGTATCGCCGGTCTGCTTCGAATGCGAGGTCATGAAGCCTGCCACCAGGTCGTTCTCACGGCCGAACAGGGTGAACGGGCCGGATATATTCACGTCTGCGGTGTTTTGCACGCGGTGACCTTCCCAACGCCCCCAGTACAGGAACATGCCCTCGCCGGTTGCCGGGTTTGGGTTGCCGCCGCTGGCAGACGCCAGGCGCGTATCATGGTCGCTGATCATGTGGTTGAGGCTGAGCTTGACCTTCCAGTCGTTGGCCAGGGCCTGCTCCAGCGAGGTGAAGTACGTGGTTGACTCGAAGTCGCGACGGCTCCAGTCTGCCGCCGGGTTGTGCGAACGCGAGAAATCGGTGCGGCTGCCGTCGGAAAAGTAAGTCGGGTTACCGGTCCACGACGACCCACGCGGAGTCGTGGTCTGGTTGTCGATGCCGAAGGTGAGCAGGGTGTCGGGTGTCAGGTCGGCTTCAAGAGTGCCGTAGTAAACATCCTTTTTCTGCTTGTAGTGGTCCAGGTACGACTTGCGGTCCTGGTAGGCCCCCACCAGGCGGCCACGTACGCTACCGCTGTCGTTGAGCGAACCCGAAATATCACCTTCGGTACGGTAGTTGTCCCAGGACCCCGCGCTGGCGGTGATCGACGCCTTGAAGTCTTGAGTGGGCTTCTTGCGCACCAGGTTGACCGTCGCCGAGGGGTCGCCAGAGCCGGTCATCAGGCCGGTGGCACCCTTGATCACTTCGATGCGGTCGTAGGGCGCCATGTCGACGTGGGTCACGCCCTCATCGTAAACGCCGTCGTAAATGGTATTGATGCCATCGTACTGGTAGTTGGTAATGGCAAACCCGCGTGCGGAGTACTCCATGCGTTCGCTGTCGTACGCCTGGACCGAAACCCCGGGCGTGTTGCGCAGCACGTCGCCGATGTCTTGCGAGCCGTGGTCGTCGATAACCTGGCGGGTGATCACGCTGACCGACTGCGGCGTTTCGCGCAGGGTCAGTGGCAGTTTGGTTGCGCTGGTAGAACCGCCGGTGGTGTAGGCGCCGGTACCCTCGGTGACGTTACCCAGCCCCAGCGCATCGACGCGGCTGGGGGCCAACTCAAGCACATCCCCCTGTTGGGTGCTCAACAGCAGCGAGTAGCGCCCGTCGCTTTCCCGGGTGGCCTGCAACCCGGTGCCACTGAGCAGGATCTGCAAGGCTTGGTCGACGTCATAGCGCCCCTCAAGCGCAGGCGAACGTTTACCGCGCGTCCAGTGGGTGTCGAACGACAGCACGATGCCAGACTCGGCAGCGAACTGGGTCAGCGTTTCGCCAAGGTCGCCCTGTGGCAGGTGGTAGTCATGGGCTTGCGCAGCGCTGGCAGCGCCAGGCCCCGCGAGCAGTGCAGTCAGTAGCAGGCAGGTGCGCAGGCCTGGCGCAGTGAAAGGCCTGGGTTTGAAGCGGCAGGTCATCGTCGCGTTTCTCTGATAGGTAAAAGTCGGGATACCTATGAGTCGGATAAGCCCTGGCAAAGTGATCAGGCGCCCAGCATTTTTTTACGCCGCCGTGATGGTGACCCAGAAACGCGTACGCACCTGTACCTGCACCGGCAGCGACGTGGTCAGCGCGCGCAGGATCTGGTCGGTATCGTCGAGCCGGTAGGTGCCGCTGATACGCAGCCCTGCCACGGCTGGCGCGCAGCGCAGCCAGCCCGGGCGGTAGCGTGAAAGGTTGCTGATGAAGGCGTCGAGGCGCTGATCATTGGCAATCAGCAAGCCGCGGCCCCAGGCATCTGCGGCCAGGGGGACGGGTTCCAGCGCGGCGAAGCCTTGCTCATTGAAGCGACAACGCTCGCCACTGTTTACCAGCAGGGTCTGGCCCGAGCTCAGGGTTACACGGGCCTGCCGGGCAAATACCTCCAGGCTGCTGCCGTCATCGAACAGCCGCAGGGCAAAGCGGCTTTCGCCGGCTTCGACCGTGCCGTTTCGGGTGCTGACCCTGCAGTGCTGGCGCGCCGGCACAGTGATCATGACTTCACCTTGGCGCAGGCGCAAGCGCGCAGGGTCGAGCGCGTCATCCACATCGACCGCAGAGGCGGTATTGAGCATCAGCGCGGTGCCATTGTTCAGCATCAGCGAGCGCTGTTCGCCCACCCCGGTGCGCAGGTCTGCCAACACTGCAGACTGCTTGACCTCGCGGTACCCCCCCAGGCCCAGCGCGCCGCCGCCCAGCAGCAGCAAGCCTGCCTTGACCACCCGCCGACGGCTGGCGTTGCGGTCATGCGCTGCCAGCGCCAACACCCGTGCCGATGCCGGGTTTTCGCTTGCTGCCATGCGCGTTTGCAGGCGCTCGGCCTGCTGCCAGGCCCAGGCATTGACGGGCGTTGCATTCAGCCACAGTTGCCAGGCCGAGTAATCACTGGCCTGCACCTCACCGCTGTTGAGCTGGCTGAACCAGTGCGCGGCCTGGCGTAGCGAGGCCAGTTGCTCGGCGTTCAGGTTCATGCTCACTGGCCATGGCCAAGGCTGTAGATCATGCAGTGTTCGGCGGCCTTGGCAATGTAGCGGCGCACGCTGACTTCGGAAACACCCAGCTGGATGGCGATGTGCTTGTAGGGCATGCCGTCGATCTGCGAAAGCAGAAATGCTTCACGTACCTTGGGCCCGAGCGAGGCCAGCATGGCGTCGAGTTCGAACAAGGTTTGCAGCAAGGCCAAACGTTGCTCTGGTGAGATGTCCAGTGCTTCGGGTTGCTCGGCGAGCACCTGAAGCCAGGCCCTTTCCAGGTGCACCCGGCGCAGGTGATCGATCATCAGGCGGCGAGCGATGGTCGCCAGGTAGCCTTTGGGTTCGCGTACGGCGGCGAGCTTGACGGCGGCGTCGGCGGCAGACATGACACGCACGAACACATCCTGGACCAGGTCTGCTGCCAGGTGGCTGCAGTTCACCCGCGGTTTCAGCCAGTTATGCAACCATTTGCTCTGGGCCCGGTACAGCTGGCTGACTTGAGAAGTGAACGCTACATCCGGGATGCTCATCCGTGCCGCCTGAAAATGCTTGCAAATGTTAATTGTTCGCATTTTAGGCAGAGTGTTTCAGGGTTTGCAATCACAGATCCCGTGCCGGCAATTCAGCTCAGGCAGAGGTAGCACGCCTGGCCGAATCAGCCTCACGCGCCTGGTTCTGCTTGTGCCTGCGCGCAAACAGCAGACGCAACAGGGTGTTCCAGCAGTAACCCACCAGCACCCCTCCGGCGAGTGCCAGGGCTACCTCGAACAACGGGTGCCTTAAAACATGGTCTGCCAGCGACTGGAACTGGAAATGCGTCAGGTAGATAAACAAGGTTGACGATGCGATGACCGCACCCGCCCGTGCGACCAGGGCAGGCACTGGCACCGAGCGGAACCAGATAAGGGCCAGGATTGCTGGCAGGGCGATATCGACATAGCGCGAGAAAGCCTCCCAGCCAACGCCGGCAACCGCCATCAAATCCAGCTCGGCGACCACCAGCACGGCCACCGCGCTGGCTACCCACTTGCGCGCTGTGGTGTCGGCATGGTGCACGGCCATGCCCAGCACCATGACCGCCAGGAAGTGCTGCGGTACCCTGTTGAGCAGCGCACTGGCGTCGAACACGAAGCGGTTGAGCAGCACATCCAGCGCCACCAGCGCACAGCTGGCAATGATCAGGCAGCGGAACGGGTCGGCGAGGACGACCCGACGTACGCGCCTGATCGACAGCACGATACCGATGATCACGATCATCTGTACCAGCACTTCGATGTACCAGTAATTGAACAGGCTCACCTCATTGGCCGGGAACCAGTTGGACACCAGCAGCAGTGATTGCCAGTGCAACCGGTCGAACACCAACTGGATCAGCGCGGTGTACAACAGCGTCGGCACCACAATGGCCGCCAGCGACCTGAGCAGCGTGCGGGCATCGCCGCGTTCGTCGATTGCCTTGAGCTGGAACCGCGCCAGGCTGATGCCGGACACCAGGAACAGCACAGACGTTTCGCCGACGATCAGCCAGTGGTCGAACTCGCTCAGGTGGCCGACCACGATCAGGATGATGGCGAGCATGCGCACGAACACCGGCATTTCCATCGACCGCAACGCGCCTTTGGGGGGCGCACTCAGCTCGGCCAGCTGGCACACCGGCAGCGTTTCCCAGCGCTGCGGCAGGTGGCCGATCAGCTCCTCCAGCACCCGCGAGGCCTGCACGAATGACAACGAGTCGCCCCCCAGTTCGACAAAGCTCAACCTGGCGTCCAGGCGTGGCACCTGCAGAATGCGAGCCCAGGCCGAGCTCAGTTTTTCGGCCAGAGGGGACAAAGGTGGGTGGGCACTGTCGTCAAATGGCGCAGGCAGGGCGGGTTTGTCCACCTTGCCGTTAGGGGTGAGCGGCAGGGCGTCGAGGAACACGAATAGCGCCGGCACCATGTAGTCCGGCAACTGGCGTGTGAGCGCCTGGCGCAGGTCATCGGCGGGTATGGGTTTTTGCCCAACGCAATAGGCAACCAGCCGGGGCGACGCACTGTCGCGGTTGGCTACCACCACGCATTGGCCGATGAGCGGGTGACGGGTAATGGCGTTCTCGATTTCCGCCAGCTCGATGCGATGGCCACGGATTTTGACCTGGTTGTCACCGCGCCCCAGGAAACTGGCGCTGCCATCGGCCAGGTAGGTGCCCAGGTCACCGGTGCGATAACAGCGGTCGCCTGCGGCGCCGGTGAACGGGTTGGCGATGAACTTGGCCTCGGTCAGCGCCGGGTCGCCCCAGTATCCCTGCGACAGGTAGGGGCTGCGGATCAGGATTTCACCGGTTTCGCCCACGCTGACCAACTGGTTGGTCGAGTCGACCACCAGCAGCTGCGCATTGGCGATGCCTTTGCCCAAGGGCACCCGGGTACTGTCCGAATCAGGGTCGAGGGTATGGAAGGCCATGGCTTGTGGCGTTTCCGTGGTGCCATAGAAGTTCACGTTGACAGCATTGGGCGCAATGGCGCGGATGTGCTGGTACAGCGCCGGGCTGAGCGCATCGCCGCCCCAGAACAGGTAGCGCAGTTGTTCGAGTAGCTGGCCATTCAAGTGTGCGCCGGTTTCGATCAGCTTGCCCAGCGGCGGGGTGAGGTGGATCACGCTCACGCCGTGCTGGTGAATCCAGCCTGCCAGCCGTGCCGGGTCGGTCAGGGTCGACTGGGCGGGGCAGGCGAGGGTTGCGCCAATTGACAGGGGCGTGAACACGTCGCGGTACACCGGGTCATGGCCCAGACCGGAAAGCAGAGAGAAGGTGTCGGCCTGGGTGAAGCCATGCTGGCGCACATGCCAGTCGATGAAATGCACCAGGGGCGCGTGATGGGTAACGATACCCTTGGGTTCACCGGTGCTGCCCGAGGTGAAGGTGATGTAAGCCGGTTGCTCGGGGCTCACACTGGGCAGCGCGACGCAGTGGCAAGGGAAGGCTTGCAGTGCCTCGGCGGTGGTTTCCGGCACCGATATGACAAGGGGGCTGTCGGTATCGACGGATGCCTCGCCACAGCGCAAGACCACAGCCGGCGTCAGTGTGCGGATGATCTGCCCGATGCGCGCGGGCGGGTAGGCGGCGTCGGCCACGGTGAAGGCCAGGCCGGCGCGCAGGCAGCCGAGCATGGCGTACACCAGACCCGCGCCCCGGCTGGCGACGATAACCACACGATCGGCGCCACTGGCAGATTGTTCCAGCAGACAGGCGGCAATGCCCTGGCTGATCTGCGCCAGTTGGGCATAGCTGCAGGTGGTGTGCCGGGCCAGGATGGCGGTGGCATCCGGGCAGCGGCCGGCCTGTTCGAGGAAGGCGTAATGAATCGGCTGGTCGGCACGGTACTCCAGGCACAGCGTCGGGTTCGGGCGCAGGTCCGGCATGATGGGTGAGGGCTCCGCATGAACGTTGGGGCTGGCTGGTAGCACAACGCTAGTGCAGGGTGGCCGATGGCGCCAATGTTCAGCGGGATTGGGCGAGGATTGTCGACAGTCGGGTGCGCTGTGCGCCCCAATCGCGGCACAAGCCCGCTCTCCTAGAACAAACCATGACTCATCGATCTGGCAGGGACTCTGTGGGAGCCCTGTCCGCTGCGATTTCAGGCCACATCCACCAGCACGATCTCGCTGTCCTCGACGGCGGTGACCCGCAGCACTTCTTCCTGCTCGATCGCCACACCATCGCGCGCCTTGGCCCGCAGCCCATTGATCTCCACCAGCCCCTTGGCCGGCACCAGGTAACCCCGGCGTGCGGCCTCAAAGCGATACTCGGCGGTTTCACCTGCACGCAAGGTGGCAGCTACCAGTCGGGCATCGGTACGAATCTGCAGGCTGTCTTCATCACCGGCACGGCCGCTGGCCAGGGTGACGAAGCCTTCGCCACGCTCGCCTTTGGGGAACGGCCGGCTACCCCACTGCGGTGCTTCACCCGTGCGCTCAGGCACAATCCAGATCTGGAAAATACGCGTGTCGACGTCTTCCAGGTTGTACTCGCTGTGCACGATGCCGCTACCGGCACTCATCACCTGCACGTCACCGGCCTCGGTGCGGCCTTTGTTACCCAGGCTGTCCTGATGGCTGATCGCGCCTTCACGCACATAGGTGATGATTTCCATGTCGCGGTGCGGGTGCGGCGGGAAGCCACTGCCAGCCGCGATCAGGTCGTCGTTCCATACACGCAGGTTGCCCCAGTGCATGCGCTGCGCGTCGTGGTACTCGGCGAACGAGAAATGGTGATGGGCATCGAGCCAGCCGTGGTTGGCGTGGCCAAGGCCTTCAAAGGGTCGCAGTTGCAGCATGATCGTGCTCCTTGAATCAGTGGAATGACGCCATGATGCGCTAAAGAAACATCGAAAATAAGCGTAAATATCGGCTCAAAACAATCATAATGGTCGATATTATTTTTGCGGTGTTTGACTCGCTTCATCGCCTAATCCACTGATCTGCAAGCATTCGCTGGCGATTTTCCGTCGATGCGGCGAACATGCCGGCTGTTTTTGTTTTTCAACGGAGTGACCGTGGCCCACGAGCAACCCCAGGCCCCCGCCGACCTTACGCCGCCTGCACAACTGCCCTGGTTTCGCCGCCTGGCCGCCCGCCTGCTGGGGCGTGGCCTGACCCGCCTGCAAGCCCAGCATCGTGACTCCTGGTTCCTGGGCCACGCCACGGGCCAGCGCACTGGGCATGCCGACGGTGTGCGTGAGGGGTTGGAGCGCGGTCGGCTGGAGGGCTATGAGGCTGGGCGCCAGGTACTGGTGATTCGCGATTCGCGCCCTGACACCGCTGCGGTACCCGGCCGGGACGACAACCTGTTCGACGACTGGCGCCTGCCGCTGACGGCCGAGCTGAAGAAACGCTTCAAGGCCGATGTCGCCCAGCGCCTGCCCGCCGAGGCGCAGCCCAGTGCCGCGCAGTGGAAGCTGATCTTCAGTGACACCCCGTCTACCTGTGTGGTGGCCGGCGCCGGGGCAGGCAAGTCCACGTCGCTGGTGTTACGCATTCTGCTGCTGCGCCATTATCTGGGTTACGAACTGGACGCGATGACCGTGGTCACGTTCACCCGCGAGTCGCGCAAGGACTTCATCAAGCGCCTGCTGCAGGTGTTCGCCCTGTGGCAGATCAACCTGCAGCCGGCACAGGCGCGCGAGCTGGTGCGTACCTTCCATTCACGCATCCTGCCGCTGGTGCGCAGCCTGCCGGGTTTCGGCCAGGTACGCGCATTCGAAACCCTGGGCAACGAGATGCCTGCCGGGCGCGAAGCCGAGGCTGACAGTAACCCGTTCGACTTGCGCCTTAACGATGCCCAGCGCCAGCAACTTAACCAGTGCTACAGCGGCTTGCTGGGCGAGAGCCCGCGTTTTGCCGAGCTGGTAGGGCTGCTGCGCAGCGAAGTCTTGCAGCTGAAACCACTGGACCCGAACAACCCCGACGTACAGAAGCGTGCACAGGTGACCCAATTGGCGGCCCAGCGCGACGAAGAACTGTGCGACGTGATCGAGGACCTGTGGTTCGCCGCCGGCGCCTGGCCGATCAAGGGCATAGAGCCTTGCCGCGAAACCGTGGATATCCGGGGCAGCCGCTTCCATGTGCATGGCCGCCTGGCTGGCCAAGGGCCTCTGGTCGTGCTGGGCTTCGACCCTGCCGAGAGCGCGCAGTACCAGCGCCCCGGGGCCAAGCTGGCAGTGCGTGCCGAGTGGGCGGTCAAGCGCACACTGTTGCAGGCCTTTTGTGATCGGCCGCTGATCTGGCTCGACAACTACGCCATGGCCCGGCGCCTGGCGGCTTCGCTGGCTGGCGATGCTGTGGCCGGCCCCGGGTTCGAGTACAAGGTCAAGGGTGAACTGGCCCCGGCGCCGTTGCTGGATGCCTTTGTCGGTGCGGCCAACTTCATCGAGAACCTTGGCCTGGACGTGAACAACGCGGTGGCGGCAATGAGCTTTCCTTCCGGCGACAGCGATGCCTTGTTCTTCGAGGCCCTGGCGCTGTACTGGAAGGCACTGGAGGCACACCTGCTGGACCAGTCGCCGCCGGTGATGAGCTACAACCGCATGTTCGCCCTGTTCGGCGAGAACAACCCGGAAAACCTTCAACTGCTGCCCGACCCGTTGTTGCGGCCTTTGGCTCACCTGATGATCGATGAGTTCCAGGACGTGTCGCCGCAGATCGTCAGCTGGTTGCGTGCCAGCCTTGCAGAAATCCGCCGGCGTGGCCCCGCCATGCACACCGGGCGCCATGCACAGCACTCGTCATTGCTTTGTGTGGGTGACGACTGGCAGTCGATCTATGGCTGGCGTGGCAGTTCGCCCAAGTATTTCATGGAGTTCAGCAAAGCCTTCCCGTCACCGGCCAGCACGCGGGTGATGCTGGTCGACAACTACCGCTGCCAGCAGCAGGTGATCGACGCGGCTGAGCACCTGGTCAAAGGGACCCCGGCAATTGCCGGCAAGAAAGCCCGCGCCAGCGGCCCGGCAGCCGGCTTGCCCTGCTCGCCGGTCAAGGTGTTCGACCGTGATGAGGCTGCCCTGGGCGAGACGCTGATCGAGCACTACCAACGGGGCGAGACGGTCATGATGCTGTACCGCAAGGGCAGTGACAGGGCCTTGATGAGCGAGCACCTGCAAAGCGTGCTGCACGCCGAGGCCGCATTGCCGGCCGAGCAGCGCCGGCTGCGACAGCTGACTTACCACAGTGCCAAGGGCTTGCAGGCCGATGCGGTGTTCATGTTGGGCGACTGCCATTACCTGACCAGCTCGCCTTACAAGAACCAGGTGTATCGCCAGGCCGGTCTGGGCAAGGCCGGTGACGCCCAGCCGTTCGATACGGCGCAGAAGGACGAAGTGCAACGCCTGGCCTACGTGGCGGTGACGCGCGCAGTGCAGCACTGCTATTGGCATGTCGAGGCCGCCAATGGTGATGCGGCCGCTGCCCCGCGGGCGTCCAGCCAGGTGGATGGCAGGCAGGCCTTTTTCGAAGACCTGCGTGGGCAGTAGGCCAAAGCCTAAGCACTCCTGGGCCTGCTTTGCAGCCCCTCGCGGGCACGCCCGGTCCCACAGCTTCCCAAATGTGCAGTCCCTGTGGGAGCGGGCGTGCCCGCGAAGGGCCGCAAAGCGGCCCCAAATGGCGTGACTGAGAGGCTTCAGGTGAACCTGAGAGGCTCAGCGGTTCGGGTCTTGCGCGTGGGTCAGCGTTTCGAACAATGCTTCGCGCTGCTGGTCACGCCCGGCATTCAGGCGCCGACTGGCCAGGTCGTAAGCCTGGCTACCCAAGTCCATCCTGTGCAATTGACCGTTTACATCCAGCGGTGGCGCGGGCAGTACCTCGGTGAGGGTTTGCAGCACCGCGCCATCCAATAAGGTGACGGCTTCGCTTTCGCCATCCAGGCAATAATCCAGGTACTGCATGCCGTGGTACCAACGCTCATCCAGCGCGGCGAAGCGGCTGGCGAAGCGCTGGGCAAGGTAGCGTTGCCAGCTGGGCTGCCGGGCAACCCAGGCCCTGCGTTCGGCAACAGTATCGTCGAGCTGCAGGACAGCGCGTTCGACATTGCTGGCCACACGTGCCGAGATCATCGCTTCTTGGCGATACAGCATGCCTTGGCTGGTTTCCGGGAAATTGAGCGGTTCTGCCAGTGACTGGCGCAAGGCCAGGCGTATTTCGATCAGGTCAGTGCCGCCGGTGAGCAGGGCGTCGTCACTCAGTTCGTCCAGGGGGTCCAGTTCAGGTACGTCAAGCCTTGCGGGCTGAGCCTGGGCGGGCAGCCGTTCCAGCTCCAGCAGGCGCGCCTGGCGGGCCAGGCGGGCAAGCTGAATCCGTTCGGCCAGCGCGTTGACCATTTCGCGGCGATAGAGGCTTCTGAAAAAGGTGAACAGGTAGGCAGGGCGCTCCGCTTCCTCGGCCACTTGCCTGAACACCTGGGCTTCGAGCTCCAGGGCACTGAATGCATCGGTGCCGGCGTCGCCACAGGTAGGTGGGTAATCTTGCGCGACATTGTCCAGATGGGTGCGCAACGCCTCGTCACGTCCGGCCTGTTCAAGCAGCTGCCAAACCTGCTGGGTCAGCGCTCGCAGGTTGCGCTCGGCTTGCTGCGAGCGTGCCACGCGTTCGACCACTTCGCGCAAATGGCGGTTTGCATCACCCTCGAACAGCGCGTCCCAGAGCTGCGCCTGTTCCGGGCTGGCATCCACCAGCCAGAAGTCCTCGCTGATATCCGACAGCTGATCGGCGCCGTGCACTTCGACCCCTGCCGTGCGCAGCCGGCGGTTGCTGGCGGCATCCAGGTTGTTTTCATTGAAGTCCCAGAAGCTATCGCGTCCAGGCGTACGCAAGGCTTCGGCAAAGGGGCTGGCCAGTACCTGATCGAGGTCCGGCACCTCGCCGATCGGGTTGTAGCTCAGGCTGAGGTGACGCAATTGCGGGGCGGTCGGCGTCATCAGCGAGGTGAGGCCACGTGGCCATTCACGCAGGCCGCAGTTGCGCAGTTGCAGGTTGGCCAGGAATGTCAGGCCGGTCACGTCAGGCGCCTGCCCCAGCGGGTTGTTGGTCAGGCGCAGATGGCGCAGGCTGCGCAGGTCGGCGAAACGCGCTGCCAGGGCTTCACTCAACGCAATGTGGTTGTTCTCCAGGTCAAGGTATTCGAGGGGTAACCGTGCAAGGGTCTGCAGGTCGGCTTCGGCAAGCTGCAACCTGTTCAAACGCAAGCTCAGCCGGCGCAGGCGGGTAAGGCCACCCAGCCGGTGACGCATTACCTCAGTCAGGCTGTTCAACTGGTTGTTGCCCAGATCCAGTACTTCGAGTTGCGGGGTGGCCGCCAGTGCCTGGAACAGCCCTTCGAAGTCGAGTTCTGGGTTTTGCGTCAGGCGCAGGACGCGCAGCGAGGGGAAGCTCTGGAAAAAGTCTGACGGTATCTGGCGGATGCCAATGGCGCGGATGTTCAAGGTGGTGATGTGATCGAAGCGCGCTGGCAGTGATGGCAGGGTGTCGAGTTCCAGGTCTTGCAGTGTCAGGCTGTACGGGTCGTCACGGCGCCAGGCGGCATTGAACAGTTCACGCACCACGGTGCGCGCGTTGCGCTGGCTTTCACTGCCTTGGTTCGCCCAGTCACGCAGCGAGTCGTCAAGGGTGTCGCGCTCGATTTCCAGTGCCCTGAGCTGTGCCGAGACGCTACCGCGCTGGCGTAGCTGGCCCCGCAATGTATTGCGTGCGCTTGCGTTCAGGCCAGGGTAGAGCGCACGCAAACGTCGATCTGCAGTATTGGGCCAAGGCAGCCTCCCGCTGAGTGGGTAGCCAACGCGCCCATCGGCCAGGCGCATTGGCGAACGGTAACCAGGCCTGATGGGCTGTTGCCCGATCAGGCTGGCCGCATGCCCCCGGTCGGCGATGGCCACGTGATACCGTTGGCGCGCATCGAGATCAGGGTGTTCTGCTTGCAGCGCAAGGTCCAGTACCTCACTGTCGGCGGTGGCCAGATCAGTGCGATACAGCCCCAGCAAGGCCCTGCTCAGGCGGGTGTGTGCCTGCAGGGCCCGGGCCTCTTCGGCAACGCGCAAGGGCACCCTGCCTTGGGCCATCAGCAGGCGTTCACGGGCACAGGTCCTGGCCATGATCTGCTCGATGGCATGCTGCGGCAGGCCTGGGAATTGCCTGCCCAGCGGCCCGGCCTCTTCGGGTAGCCTGGGCGGGTTTGGCGCTTTCAACCGCTCGAGTGCGTCGGCCAGCAAGGTGGGCGGATACTGTGCGGCCACCTGGGTGTGGCGCAGTTCATCACCTTGCACCCCTGAGCACTCCAGCGCGGCCTGCAACTCGCTGTCAGTCAGGCCCTCACTGATCGGCCCCAAACGCCGCAAGAGCTGCAGGTCATCCCACTCCAGAGGCACTTCGTGTGCCGCGCGCCACGCGCCTGCGCCATTGTCCCGAATCACTGGCCGATAGGCCTGCGGGTCTTGCGGGTGGGGGATCCGCCATTGGCCGCGTTCCTGCAACTGTTCGTACACAACACCCTCGATACGTATGTAGTGACGCCCGTCAACCGTGTAACGGCCCTGCACATCGGGTTCAAGGTCTTCGCCAATCGACACGGGGCTTGCATGGTCCTTCAACGTGGCGTTCCACAGGTAGTCCTTGCCATCCTTGACGATGCTCTGCATGGCGTCGACAAAGCCGGAAGCCTTCAGCGCCACGGCACCGCCACCTACGGCAGCGACCGTGACAATGTTCAGCAGCACCGACTCAAGCTGGGCTGCAGCCTCTTCATTGTCACCTTCCTCCCAGGCCGAGATGCCCTCGAATACACTGCCCATGATTTGCGCGGCGCCGAGGGTCAACATGATCGGGTTCAGGCATGGCACGACCATCGCTGCGACATTCAGCACGGTCATACCCAGGTCCAGCCAGTATTCGATGTTCTGCAAGCGTACCCTGGCGTCAACATCTTCGGTGGGAACCGCGACCCTGCGAGCATCCGCTCTCAGGCGCGCAAGGTGGCTGGACTCCAGTAGGCCCCAAGGGGCATCGGGCAAGCTTCTGTCGATGGATTCCAGGTGTACCGACTTGCGGGGTTTCAGCTGCGCCCCTTCTTCCTGGTCGGCGTTGCTGTAGAGGGCGCGCTCGAGCCGCTTGCTCAAGGTAGCCTGCTGTGACTGCAATGCCAGGGCGACGAAGCGCTTGCGGTAGTCGTCCTGCATCAGCTGTTGGCGCAAATACTTGCGTGCTTCGCCCAGCGAGGCGAACTCCCTGAGCGCATCGACATCCATCGGGTTGTAGAGAAATACCGGGTCGTGCTTGCGGTTTTGCAGGGGGGCAATGAACAGCAGCTCATGGATCGGGATGCCAAACAGCTGCAACTGCCAGCAACGCAGGGGACGCCCTTGATAGGTGGGGTCGGCGCGTTCGGCACACAGGCCATGCAACGCGAGAGCGCCGGGGGCGCTGAGGTGGCCTTTGCAGCCAGCGATACGGGTTTGCACACGAAACTCGTCACGCCGTGCGTTGATGGCCAGCGCTTGCAGTTCGGTCCTGTTTGGCCCGGCGAAGATTTGGTCAAGGTGCAGCTGGTAGCGCTGACCCAGGTTTAGCGCCCGGCATTGCTCAATGAAGCCTGTCAACGTCAGACCAGCCATGGCCCGGATGTCCTGCCGGCTGTGCTGCAGGCGACTGAACCGCGTGGTGTCGGCAGTGCCTTCGAAGTTGTGCAGGGCCGCTTCGAGCAGGCTGCGGTACTGCGGGGCCCCCTTGGCAACGATCTCGCCCTGCTCATGGGGCACTGCCGGACCCGTGGGCAGCCCGACGGGTTGCTTGACCGTGGTCGCTTGATAAACGTATTGCGCCTGGGTGACCGGGGTGTCGATGTTCAGCTGCTTTTGCAGCAAAGGGGCGCAGAACTCGGTGACGCCCTGCAAGTTGCCGAGCGCTGCCTGCAAGGCCCTGCTGCTTGCATCGCGTTTGGCGATGGCGCGCTGCAGGGCTTGGCGGGTAGCTTCGTCTGCCTGTTGATACCAGGCGTAGGTATTGCCCTGGCCGTCCTGGTAGTCCTTGTGCAAGCGCGCCGTGATCTGGCGGGCATGCTCGCCATGCAATGCCTTGCTCCAGCCGGGCAGGGTACGCGCCATTTGCGCGTGGTGATAAGGGGTGTGGCTCATGTCGGCACTCCGTGTACGGGAGCCGCTATGGGGCCGCATACGCGGGCGCACTGTGCGGTAGATAATTGCCTGCCCAGGGCGCTCATGCGTATGCGGGTGTTGCGTGCGTTCTGTCAGGCAGGTGGCCGGCAGGCCTTACTTGAAGGCTTGCGCGGCCAATGACTGCGGGTTAACTGCCCATTGTCTGCGTATGGCGGGTGAGGCTTGTCAGCAGGCCGTGTTCCACCTGCTGCTGCTCGGCAGTCAGCAAGTCCACGCCTTGACGGTACTGCTGCTCGGTGATCGCCACGCGATGCAGAACACCCCGAGCATCCAAGGGGTTTTCCGGCATGACGCTGGTCAATGCTCGTCGCACAGAGTTGTCCAGGGACGTTACCGGGTCGGCGGTTTCATCCAGGCAGTAGTAGAGGTAGTCCAGGCCTGGCCGCCAAAAATCGGTTATCAGGCTGAACTGTGCCGCATGTTCCCGTTTCAGGTACTCCACCCAGCCCGGCTGCTGGTTTAACCATTGCTCCCGGGCTGTGGCGTCTGTATCAAGTGCCACGACTGCTGCTTTCACACGGTTGATGATTGTCTGGTTGACCCTGGCCGTGTCGCGATACAGCATGCCTCGGCTCGGCTCAGGGTAATCCAGCGCAGTCGCCAAGGACTGGCGCAAGGCCAGGCGCAGCTCGATATCGTCCACCAGCCCCGTTTCAAGGTCGATGTCTGGAAAGGCAGAGGGGTCGTCGAGCTCGTCGTATGGGGGGAGGTCGCCGTTAAAGACGCCATCGAGCAGTGCCTGTTTGCGCACGGACCTTTTCAAGCTGATACGGTCGGCCAGTTGGTTGACCTGATCGCGTCGATACAACTTGCAATACAGGTTCAGCAGATCGGCCGCTCGGCTACCGGCCTGGCCTGCAGCTTCGTGGGCCAGCACTTCTATCTCCAAGGCACTGAAAGCGTCGGCACCTGCATCGCCACAGGTTGGCGGGAAATCGCCGGCCACTGTGGCCAGGCGTTCGCGCAGCACGGTGTCCTGGGCAGCGTTCTCCAGCAAGCTCCAGACACGCTCCCTCAACGCCACGGCATCGCGCCGCGCTTCTGCCGACTGGGCAAGCCGCTCCAGCACCCCAAGCACCGCCGCATTCTCACCTTGGTCGAACAGGTCGCGCCACAGTTGCTCTTCGGCACTGCTCGCCTGGCCACGGTACAGGCCTTGCCACTGCGGCATGTCGCCTGCGTGCTCGAATACGTTGACGCCACTGCTGCCCAGGCGTTCGCGTGTTTGGGCTTCCAAGGTGTTGTAGTTGAACAGCCAGCGGCGCTCCGGCAAGCGCGCCGCGACATCGCGGGCGAACGGGGTTCGCAGCACGCCTGGCAAATCTGTCAGGGTACGAATGCGGTTGAAGGAGAGGTTCAGATAGCGCAGCTGATACTGCGGCTGGCTCATCAGGATTGTCAGGCTGTGCGGCCACTGCTGCAGTTGGCAACCCTCGAGGTCCAGATGGCTCAGGCGGGCCATGAAGCGCAGGTCTGGCGCCAGCCGCAGGGGGTTGCCCGACAGGTGTAACACCCTGGGGTGGATCATGTCCTGAAACTGGACGGCCAGGCTTTCATCAAGTGTGATCTGGTTGCTGCTCAGGCCAAGTCCATCCAGGGGCAAACGCGTCAGGAAGGCCAGGCTGGCAGTATCGAGCCGTAGCCCATTACGGCTGAGGATCAGTACCCTCAGGCCGGGCATCGCCCCGATGGCCTGTCGGGCAGTGGCTGAAAGGCTGGTCAAGCCATTGTCTGTCAGGGCCAGTTCGCGTAGCCGTGGCACAGACTTGAGTGCCTCGAACAATGTTTCGGCGTCCATATCCGGGTTGCCGATGATTTCCAGGGTTTCCAGGTTAGGGAAGTTTGGCAAAAAACCGCTTTCCAGGCGCCGCATCTGCAGCCCATCAACTACCAGTTGCCGGATATGCGGCATAGGGGCAGTGAACGGTGGCAGCGCTTCCA
This sequence comes from Pseudomonas sp. GW460-LB5, assembly GCF_059423245.1. NCBI lineage: Bacteria > Pseudomonadati > Pseudomonadota > Gammaproteobacteria > Pseudomonadales > Pseudomonadaceae > Pseudomonas > Pseudomonas sp. GW460-LB5. Next base: position 706 of record NZ_JBWKXT010000050.1, on the reverse strand, counting down.
TGTGCATATGGTTCAGCACAAGTGCTGCGCGTTGCGTGCCGCCTTCTCGGCGCGAAGCACTCAGCAGTCGCGCCGTGCACCGCTGCCGATCAAAGCGTTCGTCAAGGGTGGCTGAGGTGTTAATCCAGCGATTGAGATCCCGGTTGAGGGTGCGTTGCTCTACTTCAAGCCGACTGATCACGCTGCCCAGGTCGCCTCCCAAGGCAAGTTCGGTTTGCAGTGCGCTGATCTGCTGGCCGCTGAGCTCGGGGTACAGTGCCCGAAGCCGGCGCGCGGCTGGCAAGGCGCGCCCTTGGGAGCCTCGGCCGCTCAGGGGATAGCCAAGCTGGCCGCTGGCCAATCGCAAGGGGGAGCGGAATCTGGGGTTGATCGGTTGCTGGCCGAGCAGTGAGGCGCAGTGCTGGCGATCGCCCAGGGCGAGTTGCAGCAACTGGGCCGAGTCGGCCTGTGGGTGCTCAGCTTGCAGCGCTTGTATCAGGCGCTGGCTGTCGTCATTAGCCAGGCTGGGCCTGAAGATGCCAAGGATGGCGCGGTCAAGCCGCCCCCGTGCTTGCAGAAGGCGGGCTTCCTCGGCAATGCGAAGAGGCACACGTCCGTTTGCCAGGCGTTCCTGCTCCACGGTGCTGATGTTGGCCAGCAATGCTTCGAGCGCGCTGTCCGGCAGGCCGGGAAACTGCCGGGCGAGAGGTTGTACGGTGGGGGGGAG
>NZ_JBWKXT010000049.1:0-49371 GCF_059423245.1 Pseudomonas sp. GW460-LB5 | reverse complement strand
CCACAACCCCCACTCCCTCGAAGACACCCCGATCCAGGCCAGCGACTACGCACTATACGCAGCCACCGTGGTGCATCAGGCGTTGCTGCTTCAGCCCAAGTCCCCAGTTTCGATCCTGATGATGACCTCCATGCACGAGCTGGAGGCGCTACGGGCTTTGCCTGAATCCGCTTTGGTTCAGGTGCAGGCGCCCAGTGAGCGCAGGACTTCGCACTAAGGCTGCTTAATGTGTTGTCAGGGCCGGCCCCTTCGCGGGCACGCCCGCTCCCACAGGATCACCACAGGCTGCAAGACTTGCACAGTACCTGTGAGAGCGGGCGTGCCCGCGAAGGGGCCGGCCCAGGCATTAGAGAATTTTCAGGGAATTGAACAAAGACAACAGAAGACACCCAATTCACCGTCGGCCAGACCACTTTCTATCAAGGCGAAAACGGCACCCATCCACTGTTCCGCATCGAACCCGGCATCCCCTGTCGGGACGCCCGCGAGCAATCTTCGGAATTGATGGGCTATGTCCGTGAACTGACCATCACTGGCCTGAAGGAGGAGAAGCCCATGATGATCTGGGCTGCTCACTACCTGAGTGCAATGGCCAAGGCGCTGAGGATGATGCAGAGCTGGGCATGAAGCACTGACATACCGTAGCCCTTTCGCGACACGGGGCCGCCCCTACAGGTTTCGTGCATTTCTGGTCGGTCTGGTATCGACAAAAAGAAAGGCCCAGGGCTTCCGCAGCTCTGGGTCTTTCTTCAGTGGCAACCCACCATCAGTGGAACTGCTCTTCCTCGGTCGAGCCGGTCAATGCAGTTACTGACGATGCGCCACCCTGAATCACAGTGGTCATGTCGTCGAAGTAGCCAGTGCCCACTTCCTGCTGGTGAGCCACGAAGGTGTAGCCTTTGCTGGCGTCAGCGAATTCCTGCTCTTGCAGCTTCACGTAGGCGGTCATGTCGTTGCGGGCGTAGTCGTGCGCCAGGTTGAACATGCCGTGCCACATGTTGTGGATGCCCGCCAGGGTGATGAACTGGTGCTTGTAGCCCATGGCCGACAGTTCGCGCTGGAACTTGGCGATGGTGGCGTCGTCCAGGTTCTTCTTCCAGTTGAAGGACGGCGAGCAGTTGTACGACAGGATCTGGTCCGGGTACTCCTTCTTGATGGCCTCGGCGAAGCGACGGGCTTCGTCCAGGTCTGGCTTGGCGGTTTCGCACCAGATCAGGTCGGCATATGGCGCATAAGCCAGGCCGCGAGAGATGGCCTGGTCGAGACCGGCGCGGACCTTGTAGAAGCCCTCACGGGTACGCTCGCCAATCACGAACGGCTGATCGTACGGGTCGCAGTCGCTGGTCAGCAGGTCAGCGGCGTTGGCGTCTGTACGGGCCAGAATGATAGTCGGCACGCCGGAAACGTCAGCTGCCAGGCGCGCGGCCACCAGCTTCTGTACGGCTTCCTGCGTCGGTACCAGTACCTTGCCGCCCATGTGGCCGCATTTTTTGACCGAGGCCAGCTGGTCTTCGAAGTGCACGCCGGCGGCGCCTGCTTCGATCATGTTCTTCATCAGCTCATAGGCGTTCAACACGCCACCGAAACCGGCTTCGGCGTCAGCCACGATTGGGGCGAAGTAGTCGATGTAGCCTTCGTCGCCCGGGTTCTTGCCGGCTTTCCACTGGATCTGGTCGGCGCGGCGGAACGAGTTGTTGATGCGCTTGACCACGGTCGGTACCGAGTCAACCGGGTACAGCGACTGGTCAGGGTACATCGACTCGGCCGAGTTGTTGTCGGCGGCAACCTGCCAGCCGGACAGGTAAATGGCCTGGATGCCGGCCTTGACCTGTTGCACTGCCTGGCCACCGGTCAGGGCGCCCATGCAGTTGACGAAATCTTTGTCTGGGCGGAAGGACGGGTGGGCACCTTGGGTGACCAGCTTCCACAGTTTTTCTGCACCCTGGCGGGCCAGGGTGTGCTCTGGCTGCAGGGAGCCACGCAGGCGAACGACATCAGCGGCGGTGTAGGTACGGGTCACGCCTTTCCAGCGCGGGTTCTCGGCCCAATCTTTCTCGAGGGCTGCAATTTGCTGTTCGCGTGTCAGTGCCATGGAAATAAACCTCGTCGCATCGATCTTGGGTTAATTGTGCTGATGCTCGGGTGCAGATCAGGGCGCTTGGCGGCTGTCCTGTTCGCAGGAGTGCGGCGGCGAACGCGAAGGCTCGAAGGGGGAAGGGTGGGCAGGCCGGGCGAAGGTGTGCTCCGGCAGGTCGGCTCGTGGTTGCCTTGCTGCGGTGCTACGCGATTGCCAGTACTGCGGTGATGCGCTTCCGTCCCTCGGGACAACTTCTTCGTTGCAGTCGCAATCCCGTCGAACCGCCTTGTGGGCCGTATAGACACGAGGCGCCTCCGGGGGTGGGAGGAGCACGCCTCGAAGGCCCTTGCCAGGGCCCCTGATTAGCGGGAGCGAGGCCATCATGCCCTTGGGAAAAAGACCCTGTCAAATGTTTTGTAGTGGATTTTTTCACTTACTACATCTTTGGTCTAATGCGACTTGTCAGTCAGTTTCAAGGCCTTTGGTCGAGGCCTTGAATTGCCTGGTATCAGTCCAGAAGGTCGACTTTCACCCGCAAAGTCATGTTTTCACCGCGCTGGGTGCTGTAACTGCGGCTTGACGCGCTGCGCTCGGCTTGGCTCTGCTGGTTGTAGCCTGCCAGGGTGATCCACTCGCCGAGCTTGCCGGTCACGGTCGTGTCGGTGCTTTGCACTTTCACTACATCTGCACGTTCCTGGCTGATGCGATCATTATTAGTGCTGATTTGCAGACGAACCGTGTCACCGCTCAAACTGGGCGTGACATAAAAGCCCTGGGTCACATTGCGGTATTCGGTGTTGCTCTGGATGCGCCCATAACCGTCGGTGCTGGTGCTGGTAATCGGGATGCTCTGGCCAACCTGAATGAGTGCAGGCTGGCCTTCGCTGGCCTGAACCTGCTGCATGCCGCCGTCACGGTTGCTGGTGCCGTAGTGGATGACGCGTGCGTTACCGCGGTTGTCCTGGAAGTTGCTGTCGTTGTTGTCAACGCTGATCAGCAGGCGTTTGGGAGCGGTGTCCAGTTGCTGCAGCAAAGTGCGCAGGTCGCTGATGCGCTCGGGGCTGGCGTTGACGATCAGCTTGTTTTCGAAAGCGCTGACCGTGCCGTCCTTGCCAATGAATGACTGTGCGGCAGGCAGCAGTTCGGCGCTGGCGCGGTGCTGCAGCGGCACCACCTCGGTGGCCGCCTGGGCGGCGAGGCTGGCAACGAGCAGCAGGGAGGCGAAAAAGGGGCGTAGCGGCATGTCCATGATCTCCGCAGGTGGAATCAACATGATGGCAAATTTGCGGATGTCCTGCTGGATCTGGATCACGCTCCGGGGTGGGCAGATGAACCTTTAAGCTGCGCCGTCAGTCGCACTCACAGGGAACGCGTGGGGTGATTACATGAAGGGTAGTCTGATCCTGCTGTTATGGCTTTGCAGCCTTGGTGCACAGGCTGCAGCGGATACGCTGCGGATCAAGCAGCTGCAGCGATGCGGCGACTTGTTCGGCGATAGCCAGCAGCAATGGTGCCTGCGTGCCGAGGGGCTCGGGGCAGATGTGCCAAAGGTATGGCTGGGCGGTGTGCGGCTGTCAACGGCGGATATCGAGCGTCAAGGTGACCGGCTCACGCTGAAGCTGGCGAAGCAAGCGCAGCGCAGCGCGCCGCTTTGGCTGGAGTCTGGCAGCAGTACCAGCAACCCTGTATGGCTGACCCGCCAGCGCAGTCATGTGGTCGCCGCAAGGCCTGATGAGGTGGCGAAGAACATGGATGGCCTGACCACCTATGTCGACCTGGTCAGCCTGTTGATTGAGGAGAAACACGAAGGCCTTGGAGAGGCCCGGCGTATTGCCGATAAATACGGCGCCCAGGTTGTCGGTGCGATACCGCCGCTGAATGTCTACCAGTTGCGCTTGCCGGTGGCTGACCTGGTGCAGCGTGACGCGATGATCCTGCGCATGGGCAGTGAACTCAGCGTGGATGCCGTGGTTGTCGAGGAGTCTGCACCGGAGCGCGGTGAAGAAGGCAGCGGCCGCGACGCTCGGGCCATCGACCAGGCGGACGAATGGGCCGCCAACCGGTTCATGGATGCGCTGTATTTCTACCAGCGACGGATTGGCGCTTCGCACTTGCCGGTGCACCCCGTGCGGGTTGGGGTAGTCGAGCGTGAAGTGGATTTTGATGCCCCCGCGTTCAGCCAATACCGAGGCGGCTGCGAACAGGGCCAGACCTGCCTGTACGCGCGCGACGGGGATCGCGCGACCAGCCACGGCAGCCATGTCGCAGGCATTCTCGCCGCACAGGGTGAGGGTTTTTTGCCGGGGCTGGGCAAGCACAGCCCTGGCTTCGAGGTGATTGTAGAGCGCAACTCCGATGCAGGCATCACCGCCAACATCGCTGCATCGGTAAACCTGGTCGAGGATGGCGTGCGGGTGCTGAACTGGAGCTGGGGCATCCACCGGGTAGGCGCACGCGATGTCAACGGTGATGAGGTCGATTCGCTGGTGCGTTCCGGGCTGGCGATGAGTGGTTACGAGGAATTGCTTGAGGAGTTCTTTCTCTGGCTGCGCAAAGAGCATCCAGATGTGATGGTGGTGAATTCGGCGGGTAACGGTGCGTCGTGGTCAGGTACCGACGAATACCGCCTGCCGTCGTCGTTCATCACCGAACAACTGCTGGTGGTGGGCGGGCACCAGCGCAGCGACAAGGCGACGGCGGTCGAAGCCCCCGAGCATGTGCGCAAGCGCCACAGTTCCAACATCGACATGCGCGTGGATGTCAGTGCCGCTGCCTGCATTCGCCCAGCGGCTGCCGCTGCTGCGCATTGCGGCACGTCGTACGCAACACCCTTGGTGACTGCCACCGTTGCAACGATGCTGTCGATCAACCCGGCCCTGACCCCGGAACAGGTGCGCATGCTGTTGCGGCGCAGTGCCCTGACCCTGGGCACCGAGCAGGATTTCGAGGCGATGGATGCCGAAGACCTGACGGCGCCGATCCTGCCTTCGGAACGTGGAGGGCGCCTGAACCACCCAGACCTGGGGCGTTCAGCGCGGCTGGACATGCAGCGTGCGCTGGACCTGGCAGTGCAGAGCCGGGAGCGGGTGCGCTGAACGGTGGCCGCTGTCAGACAAATTCCGTAACATCGCGCCCTCGTTTTTGTAATGTCCCGCATCACAGGAAACCCATGAAGCCCGCCCGAATACGCGCCGACCTGCTCGCCGGCCTGACCACCTCGTTCGCCCTGGTGCCCGAGTGCATCGCCTTTGCCCTGGTGGCGCACCTCAACCCGCTGATGGGCCTGTATGGCGCGTTTATCATTTGTACGCTGACGGCGCTCTTTGGCGGTCGACCGGGGATGATTTCCGGCGCTGCCGGGTCCATGGCGGTGGTGATCGTCGCGCTGGTGGTGCAGCACGGCGCGCAGTATCTGCTGGCCACGGTGCTGCTGGGTGGCGTGGTGATGATCCTGTTCGGCCTGCTACGGCTGGGCAAGCTGGTACGCCTGGTGCCGTACCCGGTCATGCTCGGCTTCGTCAATGGCCTGGCCATCGTCATCGCCATGGCGCAGCTTGAGCACTTCAAGGCGGGTGAGCACTGGCTCAGCGGCGCGCCGCTGTACCTGATGATCGGCTTGGTGGCACTGACCATGGCGGTGGTCTACGTGCTGCCGAAATTGACCCGTGCGGTACCGCCGGCGCTGGTGGCGATCCTGGGCGTTGGCTTGCTGGTGTACCTGCTCGACCTGCCCACCCGCACCTTGGGCGACATGGCGCACATCGCAGGCGGTCTGCCGGGGCTGGCGCTGCCGGATGTACCCTGGAATCTGGACACCCTGAAGATCATCGCCCCCTACGCGGTGCTGATGGCGATGGTCGGCCTGCTGGAGACCTTGCTCACCCTCAACCTGACCGATGAAGTGACCGAGAGCCGTGGTTTCCCGGACCGCGAATGCGTGGCGCTGGGTGCGGCGAACATGGTTTCGGGCCTGTGCGGTGGCATGGGCGGTTGCGCAATGATTGGCCAGACGGTGATCAACCTCAGTTCCAACGGGCGCGGCCGGCTGTCCGGGGTAGTGGCCGGGGTGATGATCTTGCTGTTCGTGTTGTTCCTGTCGCCGCTGATCGAGCGTATTCCGCTGGCAGCGCTGGTCGGGGTGATGTTCGTGGTGGCCCAGCAGACCTTCGCCTGGGCGTCGCTGCGGGTGCTGCACAAGGTGCCGGTGAACGATGTGCTGGCGATCATTGCGGTGACCGTGGTGACGGTATTTACCGACCTGGCCATGGCGGTGCTGTTCGGCATCGTCATCGCGGCGCTCAACTTTGCCTGGCAGCATGCGCGAGAGCTGTACGCCGACAGCCATGAGGACGCTGAAGGTGGCAAGCGTTATCAGGTACATGGCACCCTGTTCTTTGCCTCGACCGCCTCGTTCCTCAACCAGTTCGACCCGGCCCAGGACCCGGCCCAGGTCACGCTGGATTGCCAGCATTTGAGCTTTGTCGATTATTCGGCAATTGCGGCGCTCAAGACCCTGCGCGAGCGCTATGCCAAGGCGGGCAAGCATTTGCGCGTTGTGCATTTGTCGGAGCGGTGCAAGAAGCTGTTGAAGCGGGCTGGCGAGCAGCATTGAAAAAATTGTGGCTGCCTGTTCCGGCCCCTTCGGCTAAAGCCGCTCCCACAGGGGTATGCGATCCCTTGTGGGAGCGGCTTTAGCCGCGAAGGGGCCGGAACAGGAGAGCCACTTACTCCCCGCGATTTTTCTTGACGATGCCATCGGCAATGCTCGCCGGGGCCTCGGCATAGCGGGTGAACTCCATCGAGAAGCTGGCCCGGCCCTGGGTCATCGACCGCATCGAGGTGGCGTAGCCGAACATCTCGCCCAACGGCACCTCGGCGCGGATCACCTTGCCAGCCGGTGTTTCGTCACCGTCCTGGATCATCCCGCGGCGCCGGCTGAGGTCGCCCAGAATGTCGCCCTGGTATTCCTCCGGCGTCACCACCTCCACCTTCATCACCGGTTCCAGCAACACCGCGCCGCCTTTCTGCGACAGCTGCTTGGTGGCCATTGAAGCAGCGATCTTGTAGGCCATCTCGTTGGAGTCGACATCGTGGTACGAGCCGTCGAACACGGCAGCCTTGAGGCTGATCAGCGGGTAGCCGGCAAGCACGCCGTTCTTCATCTGCTCTTCGATGCCCTTCTGGATCGCGGGTATGTACTCGCGCGGTACCACGCCGCCGACGATCTCGTTGATGAACTCCAGGCCTTCCTTGCCCTCGTCGCCGGGGGCGAAACGGATCCAGCAATGGCCGTATTGGCCACGGCCGCCGGACTGGCGCACAAAACGGCCCTCGATCTCGCAGGTATTGCGGATTTTTTCCCGGTAAGCCACCTGCGGCTTGCCGATGTTGGCCTCGACGTTGAACTCGCGGCGCATGCGGTCGACGATGATGTCCAGGTGCAACTCGCCCATGCCCGAGATGATGGTCTGGCCGGTCTCTTCGTCGGTACGTACGCGGAATGACGGGTCCTCCTGGGCCAGCTTGCCCAGGGCGATGCCCATTTTTTCCTGGTCGGCCTTGGTCTTCGGCTCCACGGCCACGGAAATCACCGGGTCAGGGAAATCCATGCGTTCGAGGATGATTGGTTTGTCCAGGTCGCACAGGGTGTCGCCGGTGGTCACGTCCTTCATGCCGATCAGCGCGGCGATGTCGCCTGCGCACACGTCCTTGATTTCGGCACGCTGATTGGCATGCATCTGCACCATGCGGCCGATGCGTTCCTTCTTGCCTTTGACCGAGTTGAGTACCGCGTTGCCGGAACTGAGCACGCCGGAATACACGCGGGCGAAGGTGAGGGTGCCGACGAACGGGTCGGTGGCAATCTTGAAAGCCAAGGCTGAAAACGGCTCTTTGTCGTCGGCGTGCCGTTCCAGGTGCTTTTCTTCGTCGTCCGGGTCGGTGCCGCGGATGGCAGGAATTTCCGAGGGGGCGGGCAGGTAGTCGATTACCGCATCCAGCATCAGCGGTACACCCTTGTTCTTGAACGATGAGCCGAGAATGGTCGGGACGATTTCGTTGGCAATGGTGCGTTGGCGCAGGGCAGCCTTGATTTCTTCGACGCTCAGCTCCTCACCATCGAGAAACTTCAGGGTCAGCTCATCGTTGGCTTCGGCAGCGGCTTCCACCAGGTGAGCGCGCCATTCGTCAGCGAGCGCGCGCAGGTCATCCGGAATTTCTTCTTCGCGGTAGCTGGTGCCATTGTCGGCGTCGTTCCAGTAGATGGCCTTCATCTTTACCAGGTCGATCTGGCCAATGAAGTTTTCTTCGCTGCCGATGGCCAGCTGGATCGGCACCGGGTGGTGCCCCAGGCGCTGGTCGATCTGCTTGACCACCCGCAGGAAGTCGGCGCCCTGGCGATCCATCTTGTTGATGTAGGCCAGGCGAGGCACATGGTATTTGTTGGCCTGGCGCCAGACCGTCTCGGACTGAGGCTCTACCCCGTCAGCGCCGCTGAACACCACCACCGCGCCATCGAGCACGCGCAATGAACGCTCCACCTCGATGGTGAAGTCGACGTGGCCGGGGGTATCGATGATGTTGAAGCGGTATTTGTGCGCGAACTGTTTGGTCGAGCCTTGCCAGAATGCCGTGGTGGCCGCCGACGTGATGGTGATGCCGCGTTCCTGCTCCTGGGCCATCCAGTCCATGGTCGCGGCGCCATCGTGCACCTCACCCATCTTGTGGTTGACCCCGGTGTAGAACAGGATCCGCTCGGTAGTGGTCGTCTTGCCGGCGTCCACGTGGGCGACGATGCCGATATTGCGGTATAGCTCGATGGGGGTTGTGCGGGCCATGGCGGACTACCTGCGGATGGGCGGATTCCACCACGTTAGCAGACCGGTGGAATCCTGCCCTGCCGCCGGGCCGTCAGTCGGCCTGGGCTTGCAGCATCCATTGGCCATCCACTTCACGGGCCAGGCCACTGGCCGTGAGCAGCGCCAGCAGGCGCGGGTGCAGGTCCGCTTCGGTGAAGGTCTTGAGGGTGGCCAGGTCCAGTGGGCCGACCAGGTTGAGGTCGGCCTTGGTGTACGACAGCCAGGCCTTTTTCAATACCTGGGCGACATCGCTGCCTGATGTACTGGCGAAGCGGCGATGGCACTGGCGGCTTGCAAAAGTGAAGGTGTGGGCGTGGCTGTAGGTGCTTTCGTCACCCCCTTCAGTGCAGCGGTGGCAGCGGCACGGGCCTTCGCCGAAGGCGTTGCGCAGGTAGCTGTTGAAGTCCACGACGGGCTTGAGGGACAGGCGTTTATCGACATCGAACAGGTCGGCGATCAGGGGTTCTTCGGCGCTCACTCGGGATCCTCGTGTGGTGTGGCGTGCATCGGCGGGCACCCTAACAGATCGGGGCATTCAGATCACCTGTAGAGACAACAGAGACCACCTGCCGTACTCTACGCGCCCTTACGCCTACACACCCACTGAGGTAACCCCGTTTGAGCACCAAGTACCCGTACACCGCCACCGTGACCATCAGCGCCGAAGACCGTGGCGGAGATACCGAAGCTTCGGAAAACCCCAGCATGCGCGTGGGCCTGGAAGCGGTGACCGAAACCCTGAAGAAGGTGCATTTCGTCGGTACGCTCGCGGCACCTGAAAAACAGGCCACGCACATCTGCGTGACCCTGGAGAACGGCCTGACCTACTACGGCCCGATCGTCAACGGCCACGCCGAACTCGAAGGCGGCTGGATCGCCTTCGAATCCGACATGCTGACCCCCGAAGAACTGGGCCTGTAAGCCTCAGTTCAGCTCCACCAGGCACTGCTCGAGGATATCCAGCCCTTCCTCGAGCACCTCGGCTTCGATGGTCAAGGGGGCCAGCAGGCGGATGATGTGTCGCGCCTTGCCGCTGGGCATCAGCAGCAAGCCCTTGGCCCGTGCCGACTCCATTACCTTGGCCAGTTGCGCCGGCGCCGGGCTGCCGTCGGCATTGACGAATTCGATGCCGCGCATGGCGCCCACGCCGGTCAGTCGGCCGATGTACGGGCTCAGACCCGAAGCCTTCCAGCGCTGGTGGCGGCTGACGATGGCCTGCTCCTGGCGCTCACCCCAGGTGGCGATGTTTTCGTCGGTCATCTGCGCCAGGCTGGCCAACGCCGCCGCACAGGCAATCGGGTTGCCCGAGTAGGTGCCACCGAGGCCGCCCTTGGGCAGTGCTGCCATCAATTCCTTGCGCCCGACCACCGCCCCCAGCGGCATGCCGCCGGCGATGCTCTTGGCCAGCAGCAGCAGGTCGGGCTCGATGCCGAGGCGCGGGAAGGCGAAGCGCTGGCCGGTGCGGCCGAAGCCGGACTGGATCTCGTCGATGATGATCAGGATGCCGTGTTGGTCGCAGAAGCGGCGCAAGGCCTGGGCGAAGGCCGGGTCGAGGGCGAGGAAACCGCCTTCGCCCTGCACCGGCTCGAGGATGAACGCTGCCACGTCTTCCACGGCCAGCTCCACGCTGAACAGGCGCTCCATGGCCTTAAGCGCCTGCTCGCAGGTAACCCCGGTATCCACGCTGGGGTAGGGCAGGTGGTACACCGGTCCGGGCAGCTCGCCGACCCGTTGCTTGTAAGGGGCTACCTTGCCATTGAGGTTCAGGGTGGCCAGGGTACGGCCGTGGAAGCCGCCGTCGAAGGCAATGATGGCGCGTTTGCCTGTAGCACCGCGGGCGACTTTAAGAGCGTTTTCTGCAGCTTCCGCACCGCTGTTGGTGAGCATGCCGGCCAACGGGTAGCTGACCGGTACGAACTGGCTCAGCTGTTCCATCAGCGCCAGGTATGGACCGTGGGGTGCGGCGTTGAAGGCATAGTGGGTCAGACGGGTGGCTTGCGCCTGGATGGCTTCGACCACGGCGGGGTTGCAGTGGCCCAGGTTGAGCACGCCGATACCGCCGACAAAGTCGATGTAACGTTTGCCGTCGGTGTCCCAGACTTCGGCATTACGGCCATGGGAAAGTGTGATCGGGTGAACGATGGCGATGGATGGGCTGATACTTTCCTGGTTCATGGGCACGCGGGACCTTTGTTCAAGTTTCTTATTATCCAAGCGTGTTGGGGGGTTATTCCGCAAACGAATTATTCGATTGCGGTCATTCCCTGAATTCGTGAACTGGCCGGTATGTGTGTTGCCTGTGCCGGCCTCTTCGCGGGCTTGCCCGCTCCCACAGGTTATGCACAGTGTTCGAACCTGTGGTGATCCTGTGGGAGGGGGCAAGCCCGCGAAGAGGCCGGTATAGGTTAAGTCAGTCCCCCTCAGCCACCCGCTCCCGAATCCACTGCACAAAGGCCCTGATCTTGGGCACTTCGGCCGCATGCTCGGCATGCGCGATAAAGTGCTTGCCGTTGCTCGCCACCGGGTGGTCCCAGGCCACCACCAGCTTGCCCTCGCTCAGCTCCTCGGCCACCAGGTAGCGCGGAATCAGGGCTATGCCGCAACCGGCGATCGCTGCGCGGATGCACAGGTAGAACGTGTCGAAACGCGGCCCGTGGTAGCTGTTCTGGCTGTGTAGCCCCAACCCCAGGAACCATTCATGCCAGGCCTCCGGGCGCGACACGCATTGCAGCAGGCGGTGCTCGGTAAGCGCCTGGGCGCTTTCAAAGGGGTGGTTGGCCAGCAGCTGCGGGCTGCATACCGGTACCACTTCTTCGCTGAACAGCTCGATGCAAGTGGCCCCAGGCCAGGTGCCCTGGCCGAAGAAAAAAGCCACGTCGGCCTTGGCCTGCACCAGGTCGAATGGCTCCAGCTCGTTGCGCACGTCCAGGTGAATGCGGGGGTAGCGGTCGCCGAAACCCTTGAGCTTGGGCACTAGCCAGCGCGCGCCGAAGGTAGGCTGGGTAGCAATACGCAGCACTTCGGTTTCGTCGCCGTAGCTGAGGATGTAGCGGCTGGAAATATCGATCTGGGTGAGGATCTTGTTCACTTCGGTGAGGTACAGCGCACCCGCCGGGGTAAGGTGCAGGCGCCGACGAATGCGCTGGAACAGGGAGTGCGAGAGCATGTCTTCGAGCTGCGCCACCTGCTTGCTGACGGCGCTTTGCGTCAGGTGCAGTTCCTGGGCCGCGCGGGTGAAGCTGAGGTGGCGGGCAGCCGCTTCGAAGCACTGAAGGGCGGTGGTCGAAGGCATCAGGCGTTTGGACATGACGGGCAAATACCGAGCAAAAAAAGGAAGGAGTTCATTCCAAAGCGGAATCATGTGGTTCGAAAAGGTCGTTTGTTGACCCCGGCCTATAGATTAATACTGACCTGGATCAACGATTACAACCGGTCATGTGAAGAGGAGGTCAGTACCCGCTTCCGGCATCTGCAAAACAACAAAAACGACTATCAGAAATTTACAAGAATTCTGCTCCGACCTTCAGCCGCTTTGTCGCGGCCGACCCATTCGAGGGTTCTTCATGGCTTCGCAAGACAACAAGAAACAGCGTTCCCTGCAGCACGGCCTGACTTCCCGTCAGGTGTCCATGATCTCCATTGCCGGCATCATCGGCGCCGGCCTGTTCATCGGCTCGTCGAACGCCATCGCCACCGCCGGCCCGGCCATCCTCATTTCCTACGCCATGACCGGCCTGCTGGTATTGCTGGTGATGCGCATGCTGGGCGAAATGGCCATCGCCAACCCTAACAGCGGCTCGTTCTCCACCTATGCCTCAGAAGCCATCGGCCCTTGGGCGGGCTTTACCATCGGCTGGTTGTACTGGTGGTTCTGGGTGCTGATCATTCCGGTGGAGGCCATCGCTGGCGCCGACATCCTGCATGCTTACTTCCCCGGCGTACCGTCCTGGTTGTTCGCCTTCCTGATCATGCTGGTGCTGTCGTGCACAAACCTGATCAGCGTGAAGAACTTTGGTGCCTTCGAGTACTGGTTCGCACTGGTCAAGGTGGTGGCGATCATTGCCTTCATTGTGGTCTGCAGCCTGGCGGTATTCGGCTTCTGGCCGCTGGCCGAGGTGTCCGGAGTCAGCCGGCTGTGGGACAACGGCGGCTTCATGCCCAACGGGTTCGGCACGGTGCTCGGTGGTGTGCTGATCACCATCTTCTCGTTCTTCGGCGCCGAAATCGTCACCATTGCCGCTGACGAAACCGCAAACCCGAAAGACAAGATCCGCCGTGCCACCAACCTGGTGGTGTACCGCATTGCCATCTTCTACCTGGCGTCGATCTTCCTTGGTGGTGTCGCTGGTAGCCTGGAATGACCCTGCGCTGAAAGCAGTCGGTTCGTTCCAGCGCGTGCTGGAAGTGCTGAACGTGCCAGGCGCCAAGCTGTTGGTCGACCTGGTGGTGCTGGTTGCAGTGACCAGTTGCATGAACTCGGGCCTGTACACCGCGTCGCGCATGCTGTATTCGCTGGGCGCCCGTGGCCAGGCACTGAGCATGACCAAGCGTATCTCCGGCTCGGGCGTGCCGACCGTGGCGGTCATCTTCTCGACGCTGGCCGGTTTTGCCGGGTGCCTGGTCAACTATGTGTTCCCGGGTAAGGTGTTCGGCTTCTTGCTGTCCACCACCGGCGCCATCGCCTTGCTGGTGTACCTGGTGATTGCCGTGTCGCAGCTGCGCATGCGTGCGCGTGCGGACCGCGAAGGGCGCCCGCTGGAGCTGAAGATGTGGCTGTTCCCCTGGCTGACCTGGCTGGTGATCGGCACCATCGTCATGGTGCTGGGCTACATGCTGTTCAGCGATGCCTACCGCTATGAAACCCTGATGACCGCTGGGGTGACAGCATTCATCCTGCTGGTTTCGCTGACCCAACGGCGTGCCCAGGGGGTTGCCCAAGCCGCCTGATGTTTCTGCTTTAATGGGGGCGTTGCGCGCCCCCATTCCAACAAGCACAGGAAGCGTATGACTGACCACCCACTCTCCCTTCAGGCCCTTGCGGCGCCTGAAGGCACCTGCTACGGCTGCGGCTGCGCCCACCCCAGTGGGCTGCACCTGCAAAGCCACTGGGACACCGACGGCATCCACCTGATATGCCGGCACGCACCCGACAGCACCTTTATCGGCTGGCCCGGCCTGGTTTACGGCGGCCTGCTGGCGATGCTGGTCGACTGCCATTCCAACTGGGCGGCCATGGCCTACCACTACCGCAACGAAGGCCGCGAGCCAGGCAGCCTGCCGCGTATCGATTGCGTGACTGGCACACTCAACCTGACTTACCTGAAACCTACCCCGATGGGTGGGGAGCTTTTGCTCAAAGCCCGAGTCGAAGGGGAGGTGGGGCGCAAAAGCCGGGTGATTTGCGAGGTCTGGGCCGAGGATGTGCTGACGGTGACGGCCGACTCGGTGTTTGTCCGTGTCGATACCGAAAAGCTCAAACTCAAGGCCCATGGCCAGGCTTGAGTTGCCGGCCCGGATGAGTGGTCGGTGATGGTCAGCGGCCGGGGATGTCTCTAGAGTGACAGGTTCATTCCCCAGGCAAGGTTGATCATGACCGATCTCAGTGCTTTCCCCATCACTCGCAAGTGGCCCGCCAAACACCCTGAACGCCTGCAGCTGTATTCGCTGCCGACGCCCAATGGCGTCAAGGTGTCGATCATGCTCGAAGAAATCGGCCTGGCCTACGAGGCGCACAAGGTCAGCTTCGATAACGATGACCAGTTGAGCCCCGAATTCATTTCGCTCAGCGCCAACAACAAGATCCCCGCCATCCTTGACCCGGACGGGCCTGGCGGCCAGCCATTGCCGCTGTTCGAATCCGGGGCGATCTTGCAGTACCTGGCGGAAAAAAGTGGACAACTGCTCAGCCAGGACCCTGCCCAGCGTTACCAGACGCTGCAGTGGCTGATGTTCCAGATGGGCGGCATCGGGCCGATGTTCGGCCAGGTCGGGTTCTTCCATTTCTTCGCTGGCAAGGAATATGAAGACAAGCGCCCGCGTGACCGCTACGTCAACGAGTCCAAGCGGCTGCTGGGTGTGCTGGATCGGCATTTGAAAGGTCGGGAGTGGATGGCTGACGAGTACAGCATCGCCGACATCGCCATCTTCCCTTGGGTGCGTAACCTGGTGGATCGCTACAACGCGCGTGAGTTGGTGGGCTTCGACCAGTTCAAGGAAGTGCAGCGGGTACTGGCGAATTTCCTCGAACGGCCGGCGGTGCAACGCGGCCTGAAAATCCCGGGCTGATAACGCAGAACCCGTCACGTACACCGGTCCCTGCAGGAGTGGCACAAGGCCGCTCCTGCAAAGGGCGCAGTTCAGGTTTAGAAAATGTGGTTCAGCAGCCAGTACAGGCTGCCAGCCAACAGCATCGCCGCCGGCAAGGTCAGCACCCAGGCCATCAGCAAGTTGAACAGCGTGCGCTTCTGAATCCCCGACCCATTCGCGACCATGGTCCCCGCCACCCCCGAGCTCAGCACATGGGTGGTCGAAACCGGCAACCCGAACATGTCCGCTGCGCCAATGGTGCACATGGCAACCACCTCCGCCGAGGCACCTTGGGCATAGCTCAGGTGGGTCTTGCCGATCTTCTCGCCCACTGTCACCACGATGCGCCGCCAGCCAACCATCGTCCCCAGCCCCAGCGCGATGGCCACAGCCACCTTGACCCATAGCGGAATGTAGCGGGTGGCGTCGTCCAGTTGAGTCTTGAACAGTTGCACCTGGCTGCGGGTATCGGCATTGAATGCCACCAGGCGGTTTTTCTCGATCAGGCGGATGGCTTCGCTGGTCAGGTACATATCATTGCGCACGTTGGCCATAGCCTCGGCAGGTATGCGCTTGAGCGAGCCGTAGCTTTTGACCTCTTGGCCGATCATCCCGGTCAACGCCGCCAGTGCCGGTACCAGTTGCGCGCTGGCCTTGGGCTCGCCAATGAACGCGGTCAGGGTCTGGCGCGGATCGGCCGGGGCCGCATGTGGGGCGCTGCGCACCAGTGCCTGGCGGGTCACTTCGGCGACGGTGGAAAACTGCAAGGCCTGCTCATTGGGCATGGTTTTGTTCAGCGCATACGCCATTGGCAGGGTGCCGACAAGGATCAACATGATCAGGCCCATGCCTTTCTGGCCATCGTTGGAGCCGTGGGCGAAGGACACCCCGGTACACGTCAGGATCAGTACACCGCGAATCCACCAAGGCGGCGGTGTCTGGCCTTGTGGCGCCTGATACAAAGCTTGACGCTTGACCAGTGCACGCAAGGCGAGCAACAACAGGGCGGCGCAGGCAAAGCCGATCAGGGGGGAGAACAGCAGGGCGTAACCCACCTTGCTGGCCTGGGCCCAGTCCACGCCGCTGGTGCCGTCACGCCCATGCATCAGCGCATTGGCCACCCCCACACCGATGATCGAGCCGATCAGGGTGTGCGAGGATGACGCCGGTAGCCCCAGCCACCAGGTGCCGAGGTTCCAGATGATCGCCGCCAACAGCAAGGCAAAAACCATCGCGAAGCCGGCCGAGGAGCCTACCTGTAGAATCAGTTCCACGGGCAGCAGGGCGATGATGCCGAATGCCACCGCGCCACTGGAAAGCAGCACGCCCAGGAAGTTGCACAGCCCGGACCATACCACTGCGACCGGTGCCGGCAGCGCATGGGTATAGATCACGGTGGCTACCGCGTTGGCGGTGTCGTGGAAGCCATTGACGAATTCGAAGCCCAGGGCAACCAGCAGTGCCAGGCCCAGCAGCAGAAACGGCGTGGACGTGGTGATGACCGTGCCGCTGGCGCTGACATCCTGTTTCAGGCTCCAGGCGGTGTAGGCGATACCCGCCAGCAGCAGGCCGAAGAACAACACGAGGGTGGCGCGCCCAGGCTTGTGGGCAAGTGGCGGGCGGGCGTCGCGTTGGGCCAGGTGCGGCTGGCTGGCCAGTAGCGGGGTTGCCATGATGGCTCCGGTTGGCATTGGGCAAGTTGCCGAAGGCCTTGAGCATAGAAACAATTCGCAACCCGGCCGTGACCTCGATCAATGAATTATCTAGGCTCAAGACGGACGGTAAATGCCGGAGACAGCCATGATCCGCTGCAAGCGTGTCTACGATGCGGTCGCGAGCGACGATGGCCAGCGAGTGCTGGTCGACCGCCTGTGGCCGCGCCACCTGCGCAAGGAAAACCTGCACGGGCAGTGGTTGCGCGAAGTGGCACCCTCCAATGAATTGCGCAAGGCGTTTCACCAGGGGGCGGTCGACTTTACCGGTTTTACCCAGTGCTACCAGGAAGAATTGGCTGCCCATCCAGAGCATTGGTACCCCCTGCTGGACTTGGCCGGAAAGGGGTTGCTAACCCTGCTTTATGCAGGCAAGGACACCGAGCACAATAACGCCCGGGTGCTGGCCGAATGGCTGGAAAGCGAACTGGACCGGCATGGGCCTGGCAGTTCACCCGTATGCTATGCCCAGTGAGTGACATTTGCTGCACCGGCCTCATCGCCGGCCCTGCCAATCTCCAGAGCCCATTGTGCGATGCCGCTACATTTGATTCCCGCCAACGACAGTCACCGTACGTTCGCCCGCGACCTCACGCGGCGCGCCATGCTGCGGTATTACCGTGAATTTGACCTGCTCTGGATCGAGGACGCGTTCGACCAGGCCTGGGGTTGGCGCGAGCAGTGGTTGATCAGCGAAGGCGACAGCCTGTTGGGTTTCTGCAGCCTCAGCCAGGACCGCCAGGCGCTGTTTATCCGCGAGTTGCACCTGTTGCCCGAGCATCGCGGGCGCGGTGTCGGCAGCTGGGTATTGGAAGAGCTGGCGCTGTGGGCCGGGCAGCGGCGCCTGCCGTTGCTCAGGCTGATGGTGTTTCGCAGCAACCCGGCGCGCCTGTTGTACCAACGCCATGGTTTTGTCGAAATGGGTGAGGATGAGTGCTTTGTGCGCATGCAACGTACGATTGGCTAGTAGCGTAATGATGGCTTGTCGCGACCGAAGCGCAGCGGCATAGTGAGCCCAGACGCTCACGGTCGCCCGTAGACGGGGCGGCAGAGGATGAGCGTGATCAGGGATAAGGAGAAGCCCACAATGAACGGGATTGGTCCGCGGCTGCGGGAAGAACGTGAGCGCTTGGGCATGACCCAGCGCGTGTTTGGCGATATCGGTGGGGTCGAACCCAATGCCCAGGGCAAGTACGAAAGTGGCGAGCGTACGCCGCGGGTCGATTACCTGGCAGCACTGGCGGCCAGGGGGGTGGATGCACTGTACGTGCTTAGTGGCATGCGCACGCCGGCCCCGCTAGAAGGGTTGAGTACGGATGAGTCAGGGCTGCTGGGCGCCTTCCGGCAATTGCCGATCGACGACCAGGCGGCCATCTGGCACCTGCTTGGCCGCTTGAGCAGCGATATCAAGCCCAGGCAAACAGTGAGGCCTGTCACTGTTGTGCGTCAGGCGTTTCTTACAGAAGCAATGCGTTAGACCCGCCTGGAAAAATTTTGTTAAGGTGGCGGGATCCAATCGCCCTGCTGACGAGGTGTGTGCTTGATTAGGGTCTTAGTGGTCGACGATCACGATCTGGTACGAACCGGTATTACCCGCATGCTGGCCGACATCGACGGCTTGCAGGTGGTGGGTGAGGGGGACTCGGGTGAATCCGCGCTCAAACTGGCCCGCGAGCTGAAGCCGGACGTGGTGCTGATGGACGTGAAAATGCCCGGCATCGGCGGCCTTGAGGCCACCCGCAAACTGCTGCGCAGCCACCCGGATATCAAGGTAGTGGCCGTGACCGTGTGCGAGGAAGACCCGTTCCCCACCCGCCTGTTGCAAGCCGGTGCCGCCGGTTACTTGACCAAGGGCGCAGGCCTTGACGAGATGGTTCAGGCCATCCGTCTGGCTTTTGCCGGCCAGCGCTACATCAGCCCGCAAATCGCCCAGCAGTTGGCGCTGAAACCTTTCCAGCCACAGGGCTCACCGTTCGATACACTGTCGGAGCGGGAAATCCAGATTGCCCTGATGATCGTTGGCTGTCAGAAAGTGCAGATCATCTCTGACAAGTTGTGCCTCTCGCCCAAGACCGTCAATACTTACCGTTATCGGATCTTTGAAAAACTCTCGGTCACCAGCGACGTCGAACTGACCTTGCTGGCCGTTCGCCACGGCATGGTCGACGCAAGCCTGTAGAACCTCATGTCCCAAGTGTTTGATGCCAGCGCATTCCTGGCCACCTGCAGTGGTCGCCCGGGCGTTTACCGGATGTTCGACGGCGAAGCCCGCCTGCTTTACGTGGGCAAGGCCAAGAACCTCAAGAAACGCCTGGCCAGCTATTTCCGCAAGACCGGCCTGGCGCCCAAGACCGCCGCGCTGGTCGCGCGCATCGCCCAGGTCGAAACCACCATCACCGCCAACGAAACCGAGGCGTTGCTGCTGGAGCAGAACCTGATCAAGGAATGGCGGCCGCCGTACAACATCCTGCTGCGCGACGACAAATCCTACCCCTACGTGTTCCTGTCCGACGGTGAGTTCCCGCGGCTGGGCATTCACCGTGGGGCGAAGAAGGCCAAGGGCCGCTACTTTGGCCCGTACCCCAGTGCTGGCGCCATCCGCGAAAGCCTAAGCTTGCTGCAAAAGGCTTTTTCGGTGCGCCAGTGTGAAGACAGTTACTACGCCAACCGCACCCGGCCGTGCCTGCAGTACCAGATCAAACGCTGCAAAGGGCCCTGCACCGACCTGGTCACCCCCGAAGAATACGCCGAGGATGTGCGCCACTCGGTGATGTTTCTGGAAGGCCGCAGCCAGCAACTGGGCAACGAGCTCAATGCCGAGATGGAGAAGGCCGCCATGGCCCTCGACTTCGAGAAGGCCGCTGAGTTGCGCGACCAGATCGCCTTGTTGCGCCGCGTGCAGGACCAGCAGTACATCGAAGGCGGCAGTGGCGACGTCGATGTCATCGCCGCTTTCGTCAACCCCGGTGGCGCCTGCGTGCACCTGATCAGCGTGCGCGGCGGCCGGGTGCTGGGCAGCAAGAACTTCTTCCCGCAGGTGGGCATCGAGGAGGAGGTGGCCGAGGTCATGGCCGCATTCCTTTCCCAGTACTACCTGGGCAACGCAGAACGCGAATTGCCCAGCGAGTTGATCGTCAACGTTGTTCACGAAGACTTCGATGCCATCACCGCAGCGCTGCACACGCTGCGTGGCCGCGAGCTGACCATCAGCCACCGGGTACGCGGCACGCGCGCCCGCTGGCAGCAGCTGGCAGTGACCAACGCCGAGCAGGCGCTGAACGCTCGCCTGGCCAACCGCCAGCACATGGCCGCACGTTTCGAGGCCTTGGCCGAAGTGCTGGGCCTGGACGAAGTACCGCAGCGGCTGGAATGCTACGACATCAGCCATTCCAGTGGTGAAGCCACCGTGGCCAGTTGCGTGGTGTTCGGCCCCGAAGGTGCGCTGAAGTCCGACTATCGCCGCTTCAACATCGAAGGCGTCACAGCCGGCGATGACTACGCCGCCATGCACCAGGCCCTGACCCGCCGTTACGGGCGTATCAAGGATGGTGAGGGCAAGCTGCCCGACGTGTTGCTGGTGGACGGCGGCAAGGGGCAGTTGAACATGGCCCGGGATGTGATGCAGGAATTGGGCTTCACTGACCTGACCCTGCTGGGTGTGGCCAAGGGCGTCACCCGCAAGGCCGGTTTCGAAACCCTGTACCTGAACGACGTGCACCACGAGTTCACCCTAAAGGGTGATTCGCCGGCCCTGCACCTGATCCAGCAGATCCGCGACGAAGCCCACCGTTTTGCCATTACCGGCCACCGCGCTCGCCGCGGCAAGGCCCGCCGGGTGTCGAGCCTGGAGGATGTGGCCGGGGTAGGGCCCAAGCGCCGGCGCGACCTGCTGAAACATTTCGGCGGCCTGCAGGAGCTCAACCGCGCCAGTATCGATGAAATCGCCAAAGCCCCCGGCATCAGTAAAAAGCTTGCCGAGTCGATTTATGCCAGCCTGCATAGCGAGTAGAATGCCGGGCTCAACTTGCAGCCAGTCGTACCGATGAATATTCCAAACCTGCTCACCGTTCTACGCGTCCTGCTCATTCCGTGCTTCATTCTGCTGTTCTATATGCCTTATCAGTGGAGCTACATGGCCGCCAGCAGCGTGTTTGCCGTTGCCGCCGCCACTGACTGGCTGGACGGCTACCTGGCGCGTCGCCTGCAGCAGAGCACGCCGTTCGGTGCCTTTCTGGACCCGGTGGCCGACAAGCTGATGGTGGCGGTGGCCCTGGTACTGCTGGTGCAGACCCACGCCAACTTCTGGCTGACCCTGCCGGCGGCGGTCATCATCGGCCGCGAAATCGTGGTGTCGGCGCTGCGCGAGTGGATGGCTGAGCTGGGCGCGCGGGCGCACGTGGCGGTGTCCAACCTTGGCAAGTGGAAGACCGCCGCGCAGATGCTGGCGCTGGTGATCCTGCTGGGCAACCCGCCAGCGGTAACGTTCTGGGTGATCCTGGGCTACGGGCTGCTGCTGGTGGCGGCGGGGCTGACGCTGTGGTCGATGGTGCATTACCTGCTGGCCGCCTGGCCGCACCTGCGCGAAGGTTCTGAACAGAAATAAACTTTTTTTGAATCAAGGGGTTGACGCTGTTTTAGAAATCGCTAGAATGGCACCCATCACGACGCGGGAATAGCTCAGTTGGTAGAGCACGACCTTGCCAAGGTCGGGGTCGCGAGTTCGAGTCTCGTTTCCCGCTCCAAATTTTGATCTACAGACTTCTACTGGGGTCTGTAGGTCATTGAAAAAAGGAGCTTCGGCTCCTTTTTTCATTCCAGCGAGTGCCACGGAAATCCACCCACAGCTACCGTTTTTGAGTGACCAAATAAGGCACAAGAATACGGGTGGGTCGGCTACCGGATAGTTGCTGGGGCTGAGCGGGAACCATGACGAGCATAGGGCCTAAGTCATTACTTAGGAGTCTCGAAATGGCGCTCTCTGATCTGACCGTCCGGCAGGCGAAGACCACCGGAAAACGCTACACCCTCTCCGACAACGACTGCCTGGGCCTGATGGTCTCAGCCGCAGGCGGCAAGTCATGGCAATTCCGCTACTACTGGCTGGGCAAGCAAAAGCGCCTGTGCCTAGGCGGCTATCCTGCCCTCAGCCTGCGTGAAGCCCGGACCGAGCGAGACAAGGCCCAGGCCCTGCTTGCCAGGGGGATCGATCCCCAGGTCGAGCGCGACCAGAAACGGCACGCGGCCAAGCTGGCAGGCGAATACACCTTCAAGACCGTCTTCGATGCTTGGGTCGAGCATCGCCGTAAGGAACTCAAGGAAGGCCGTCAGAGCACGCTTTCCCAGATCCTACGCATCTTTAACAAAGACGTGCTGCCCACTCTGGGGAAGATGTCGATCTATGACATTCGCCGCCCTCAGCTTCTGGGCGTCCTGGCGGCGATCGAGAAGCGCAAGGCGTTCACTACTGCGGAAAAGGTCCGCACCTGGTTCAACCAGATGTTCCGTTATGCCCTGGTCATCGCCGAGGGGCTGGAGGTCAACCCGGCCGCAGACCTGGACGTGGTAGCCGAACCCAAGCCCCCGGTAGCCCACAATCCCTACTTGCACCTGCCCGAGATGCCCGAGTTCCTCCAGAAGCTCCGGCTCTACAACCCCCGTGGCTGGCAGACCCAGCTTGGCGTCCGGCTGCTGTTCCTGACCGGGGTGCGCACCGGCGAACTGCGGTTGGCCGAACCCGAACAGTTCGACCTCGACCGCGGCTTGTGGATCATCCCACCGCAGATCGTCAAGCAGCTCCAGGATGAAATGCGCAAGGCAGGGAAGCGGCCGCAGGATGTGCCCCCCTATATCGTGCCGCTATCCCTGCAGGCCATCGAGATCGTGCGCTATCTTCTGGGGGTGATGCGGCCGGCGCAGAGGTACCTGCTGTCACACCGCAGCGAACTCAAGAAGCGCATCAGCGAGAACACTCTCAACAAGGCCGTGCAGCTCATGGGCTATGAGGGGCGCCTGACCGGCCACGGCATCCGCGGCACCATCTCGACGGCGCTCAACGAGATTGGCTACCCGAAGATTTGGGTGGACGCGCAGCTTTCCCATTCCGACCCCAACAAGGTGAGTTCGTCCTACAACCACGCCAAGTACGTTGAGCCGCGCCGTCGGATGATGCAGGACTGGGCCGATCGGCTCGACCTGCTCGAACAGGGCGAAGTGGAAGCCGCGAGCGCGCACCTGACCATCCGTATCGACGGAGTGCCGGCGATGGCGGAAGCGGAGGAAGCGGTGGAGACGGCCCCCACGGTGGCCGAGCCCACTCTCACCAGCGTCTCGCCCGTTGTAGCAACACCCATTGTCGTGACCTCGAATGGCGGCGGGATCACGTTCCAGCGGCTGTCTCAGGTGCCGCCGCCTCCGACGCATGCCCCAGAGCCGGAAGTGTCCGCGATCCAGCGCGAGCGCGAGGAAATGCTGACCATCTACGAGTCTCCAAGCAGCTTGCCGGTCCCGCTGTTCGGCAAGCTGGCCGGAAAGTCCAAGGACCAGATCAACCGCGAACTGAAAGCGGGCAAGTTGCTGTCCATCAGTTTGGGCAATCGGGGGCAGCGTGTTCCCGATTGGCAACTGGTGCCGCTCAAGCACAAGCTGGCCCAGGTGCTCATGAACCAGTGCCCGCACGCGGATTCGTGGGATCTGTACCGCATGCTGACCCAGCCGCACCCTGACCTGGGGGATCGCGCGGCCATTGATGCGGTCACGCCGACCAACGTGCCGGCAATCATCCGGGTCATCATGGGCGACTACCAGCACCATGCGGATATGCCCGAGGCCATTGCCCCGTACCCCATCCCCGAGGATGTGCGGCAAAGCGTTCGTCGGCTGGTGGATAGCGCAGTAGTTCTAGACGGAGCATAGGGCTCTCAAACCTTGCAGGGGCCTTGTGGCCCCTGCATTACGCTTGCACCGCCTCCACGAGTTCGCTCAGCGTGCGCGGTGCGGGAGCGAAGAACACGGCGCCGGTGTGCGCCGTCGAGAAATCGAGCAGGCGGTCGTGCATGCCTGGCGGATCGCCGAGGAACATGCGCTCCAGCATCTTCTGCGTCACCCACAGATGCCTGGAGTAGCCGATGAAGTAGGTGCCATATTCGCCCTGGCCGGGGCGGCCGAAGGGCATGTTGTCGCGCAGGATGTCGTGCTCGGTGCCGTCGTCGTCCACGATCGTGGCGAGGGTCTTGTGCGATTTCTGGCCGCTCGTCGCGTCGGGCAATTCGACATTGCTGACGATCTCCCGGCCGATGATCCGCTCTTGCTCGTCCTTGGCGAGCCGAGCCCACGGCTGCATTTGGTGCAGATACTTCTGCACCACCAAGTAGCTGCCGCCGGCGAACGCCTGATCTTCACTGCCGACCAGCGTCGAGGCGCCGATGTCGTGCCCGGTCGGGTTGGCCGTGCCATCGACAAAGCCAAGCAGGTCGCGGGAGTCGAAGTAGCGAAAACCGACCACCTCGTCGGCCACCGTCACGCTGCTGCCCAGTTGGTCCAGCAGCAGGCGCTCGAATTCAAAACAGAGGTCCTCACGTTCGGCACGGATGTGAAAGAACAGGTCGCCGGGCGTGGCAGGCGCGGTGTGCTTAGCACCCTCGATGGGCAGGAAGGGCCGTAGTTCCTTCGGGCGCTTCCCGGTCTGGAAACGGTCCCATAGCGCCGATCCCAGTGCAGTGATACACGACAGCCGGCCGTTGAGATCGCGGAAGCCCACCGTTTTGATCAGGTCGTCCAGCCCGTCCAAGACGCCGGCGACCACCTGAAGGGCCTCGTGGCCCTCGGCGACCGTCAACGTGAGAAACACCGCCGCGCGCGACAGCGGCGCATCGATGCTTTGCGAGTCAATTGGTACTCGGTCCCAACCACTTCCAACCATTCGTGCCTCCAAAGACCATGTTCATTCATCATATTGCCAGAGATGAAAGTGCTATCACTGGCGCGCTAACAGGCGCGTGCCGCTGTAACTACCCGCACGCAGCCTCGGCGAGAGCGGGCTATGGGTTGTTCGAGCAAGCCGCGCTGTCCCTGGCAACCAGCATTGCCCTGTGCTCGAACCGCTCAGAAACAACATTGGCTCGTCCGTGGGGCCGCTGCAGGTATGTCACGATCTCGTAGGGGCCGTCTGAAAGCGGTCGCATAGTGATCCCCCACGCATGGGCACGCTCAATGCGCGATTGCGCGGAGAGCCCCACTCCGTAGCCAGCGGTCACCCAAAGCGCCATCATCTCGAACGAAGTCACATGCTGAATGCTCTGCTGGCTCAACGGAAGAAAGGACAGTCGCTGATCCAGCAGTAGGCAAGTCTCCGCCGGCCAGCGAAACACCGGATAGTCCAGAAGCTCGGCAAGCGTGATCTTCGCCTGGGCAACTAAGGGGGACCCCAGCGGCACTGCAACAGCCACGTTCTCCACCCAGAGCGGTTGGCTTTTCACGGCCGGAGCACCAGCGTTCCGAAGCGACATTCCAGCGTCGTAGCGGCCTTCCTCAAGGCCCGTCAACAGATCATCGGCTGAGGTCTCAAAGAACGTGATGGTGACTTCTGGTTCCTCCGCGCGCTGTAGGGCAAGAAGCGTTGTGAGGCAAGAGGATGGCACTCCGGGCGCGATAGCAAGCCTGAAATGGGAAAACTGGCTGGTGGCGTCATGCATGAGGGCCCCCAATAAGCGATCTGTCCAGAAAGGCAAACCAGCGTTGCAGGAAAGAGTGAAGTTTAACGTCGTTATCTTTAACGTGGTTAATTGTGGCAGATTGTTTGACGCTTCTGCTAATGCAGAAATCAACAATTCAGCCAGGCCGTCCTTCTGGCACATCGACGTATGAATCCGAGTCGGCGTCAGCCTTCGGAAAGGCCGTGCGCGCTGCGCGCGTCGCTCAAGGAGTCGCGCAAGACGAGTTCGCATCTCGGGCAAGCATTTCGCGTTCTCACATGGGTAAGATCGAGCGTGGTGAGCACGTGCCCACGCTTCCGCTCATACTGAAAATTTCTACGGCACTTGGAATAAGCGCGGCTGACCTGATGACGGCGACCGAACGCAATCTGCGTGCCGACACTGATCCCTGAGTGTCTAGCCTGCCAGCTCCGTCAACCGTCCGAAGAGTCGCGAAGGCGAACGATAAAACGCTCCACCGAAGCCGATAAATTGCCGCCGTCGGGCCGAAGCAGGTAGGTGGTGATCACGGCGGAATCCATCGCCAAGGGGCGGATCACCACATCCGGCCGTTGGGAGATGGGAATCTTGGTCGCCGTCATAAAGCCGATGCCGTAGCCGGCGCCGACCAACGTGAGCATCATGTCTAGCGAGGACACTTCCTCGACAACATTCAGCTTGTGCTCCAACGTGTTGAGCAGCCGCTTGAGTTCGCGGCAATAGCCCTCGCATACCTGCGGGTCGCACAGGACAAGTGGATGGCCTTGAAGTTCTTGAAGTGGCACCTCCTTGTAGGTGAGCAATGAGTGACGAGCTGGCACCGCAATCACCAGCGGGTCATGCCAGATTGGTTCGGCAGCGATACCGTCGCCGACATCGGCCGTGTGCGCGAACCCGATCATGAAGTCGCCCGAACGCAAGCCACGCACTTGCTCTGCCAGAGGCACTTCTGACAAGCGTATTTCGATCTCCGGCTCCTCGGCGCGGCAACGAGCCAGAAATGCCGACAGCCGTGGATCGATAGCCCCATCTGATACAGCGATGCGCAGGCTACCGCGCAAGCCCGATGCCACAGCCTTGGCATTTTCACGAGCCTGTTCCAGCACTGTGAATAGACGGCGAACATCTTGCAAGAAGACCGCGCCCGCCGCCGTTAGAACTGTTCCTCGTCGGTTTCGGTCGAAGAGCACTACGCCCAACTCGTCCTCAAGTTCCTTGATGGCTCGTGATAGCGGTGGTTGTTCGATATGCAGGCGCTCAGCCGCCCGCGTGAAATGTAGCTCCTCAGCAAGAACTACGAAGCAGCGAAGATGGCGCAGCTCCATAGGCCACCCTCCCGTTCCGACTTATCCAACACTGTGCTATCTCCCTATAGAAGTGACTGCCATTCTGGCGGCGGCGAGTTCGGCCACATCATTGGAAACTTCTGGCTGAATGAGCCAGGGCTGGGTTGACCGTGCGATGGCCCGAGGCAGGCACAACACCAGGCGAGCCTGATCAAGTCCGTGGGGTGATAAGGATCAGACGAAGGCTATCTCCAGCCACGCACGTCAATGGATGCCGTGCATCGTCCCCGTCTGACCCTTGGCCGATTGCGAACCAAGCGCTTGAACACGCTTGCGGTTGATCATCACCTGCGGATTGCTGAGGCTCTGCTCCTGGTCCGAGCCAAGGCAAGTACCTTGGGGCAGACGGCAAATGCCGGCGAAAATATTCGCCGGCTCAAGTTGCTGCCCGGAGACTGGCGGGACCAGAATGCCTCTCACCAGAAAGTGTGAGACATCCTGATGCTTAGCCCGCGCCGGATGCTTAATGCCGCACTGAACCATGCGGGTCGATGACGTACTTGTATGCAGAACCCGCGTCGAACTCTTTGTACGCGGCGGGCGCGTCTTCGAGCTTGATGAATTTAGTGTTCATCATCGGCGAAAGGTAAGGCATGCGATCGTTCAGTATCGCCCGCATTAACGCGTGGTTGTAGTTGGCCGTCGGAGATTGACCAGCCGACATTCGCGGCGACTTGATCCAGGCGTTGGACCATTCCAGATCCATATGGCCTTTCTTGGCTTTCGGGTCTTTCGAGATCGGGTTTGCGCAGTACACACCGACCGTACTGGTCATTCCGCCGAAGCGGACATATTTGAGCATTGCGTTGGTAACAGCGCTCTCCACGATCTTGTCAGCCTCCGCGCCAAACCCGCGGCAGTCCACACCAACATAGTCGATGACGCGATCCACCTCCCTGTGCCCGGTAATGCGTTCGAGATGCTCCTCGATCGGCACGCCGTCGGAAAGGTTGATGGTTTCCACGCCGTGTGGCTTGAGAAGGTCCAGCCGCTCTTGAATGTAATCGGCAACGATGATGGCGCCTGCACCCAGAAGTCTGGCGCAGGCGGCACCCGCTCTGCCGACCGGCCCGGCACCGAAGATCAGGATGTTTTCGCCGACGACGTAGGCCGGTGCGGCTGGCCAGTCCGGGCCAGCGAACCCATGGAAAGCTGTGGGTAATACGTCAGAGAGAAGGGTCAGGTCGCGGATTTTTTCCATGGCGGCATCCTTGTCAGGGAAGCGAAGGAGATTGAAATCCGCATACGGTACGAAGAGATAATCACCTTGCCCCCCCGTCCAGCCACCGAGGTTGAACCCGTAGGCTCCGCAGTCGATTTCGGGGTTGGTGTTCTCGCATACATCGGAGCGCATATGCTTGCAGTTGTAGCAACGCCCACACCCCACATTGAAGGGAACGGAAACGATGTCGCCCTTCTTCACGACTTCGACGTCTGATCCCACTTCGATCACTTCGCCGGTCATTTCATGGCCCATGGTCATTCCCTTGGGAACAGCAAACGAACCGCGATAAATGTGAAGGTCGCTGCCACAGATATTTGTGGTAACTATTTTGAGGATAGCGCCATGGGGTGCGCTTTTCCCTTGAGGGGTTATCAGCTCTGGAAATTTGAAGGTGTTGACCTTCATTTCCAAGGGCTTCTCGAAAGTCACGATTCGGTTACCGGTCGGAGTCATTTCGTCACCTCTGTGCGTTAATGTTTCCATCTTCTAAATCGAAGTGGGAAACGAGACTTACCGCTGTCAAGAAGAACGATCGTGGTACTGCCTAGCCGTTGGCCGCGTCTCCTTCTGCGGTCTTGACAGCATCGGATCAAGCTCAGAAGTGGTCAAACTGGAATAATCTATGTGCAGATAGGCACGATCTATCTACGCGGGATCGTCGAGCCGTGCTCGTCTCCTAGCCGGGAGAGGGCAACGATCATGGCTACATCGCGCCTCCTAGCTTGATCTAGGAACAGTCAGCTCGACCCAGCGAGACATGAGGAGGCCGCATGCAGCAGGTACTCCTGTCCCCCGAGTTGCCCCTGGACCTGGTGGCCTTCGATGGGTTGCTCAGCACGTGGCGCCTGTTAGCGGCGCACACGGCATGCCTGCAATCTTCGCCTGGTTGAAGCAATACAGAGTTGCTCTTCAAGACTCGCTATTTCAGGGGGCTTTGAGATGAGTCTGCTTTGGGCTGGAACCGACGATGGATCGATATAACGGATTGAAGAGTGGCGGCGAGTTCGGGGGTGTGCACCATTTCGAGCAATGCACGCGATGACGGTGCCTCGAACGCATTTTTCCCGGCAACGAATCCGACATTTGAGTGCGACATTGGTCCATTGATTGCGATTGCGTG
Organism: Pseudomonas sp. GW460-LB5; assembly: GCF_059423245.1. NCBI lineage: Bacteria > Pseudomonadati > Pseudomonadota > Gammaproteobacteria > Pseudomonadales > Pseudomonadaceae > Pseudomonas > Pseudomonas sp. GW460-LB5. The sequence goes on along the minus strand of NZ_JBWKXT010000049.1, from coordinate 20,038 downwards.
GAGATTTGGAATGTGCGCGAGTTGGCCGGCGAGAGATTGCGGAAGAACTGCCGAATATTTTCCTGTCGCCACGTGTGCCGATAGCACGTCAATTGAATCAGTGCGAATAGTCTGCGCGGTACATTGCATCAGCCTATCTTGAATGGGTTCAGGTACTGCCGAGTTCAGCACGCAGAGTTGTCTATTGAGAACATGGTCCCACGTTGTGCTTCGGGGTTGCTGTGTTCTCGCGGCGTGAAAAAGGAAAATGCGTTCACGGTACAGAAGGTGAGTATCGAAGTCTTCCCCTGGGATATCCTCCAAATGCATGAGTGCGATATCCAAATTGTTTTCTCGAATCGCCTGTAGCAGGGAAGAAGCGCCGGAAACCAGAACTGATTGTTGAAGTAAGGGTGTTTTTTCAGCAAGGGCGATGCTTAATGTGGGCGCTACACCGGCAGTTCCTGGGAGTATCCCTAGCCGGAATTGCCCCTCTATACCTCGCCGTAATGCGGAGAGTTCTCGCTCCAGCCCTTTGCAGTCGTCATACATCTGCTGAGCCCAAGACAGTACGCGCATCCCTTCAGAAGTGAGGCCGTCATAGCGTCGCCCATGACGCACGATCTCGACACCCATGTCTTCCTCCAATTGCTTAATGCCCGCGGAGAGTGTCGGCTGAGAAACATTGCAGCTTTTGGCCGCGTTGCCAAAATGGCCTTCACGGTGCAAAGCAAGCAAGTATTCAAAGTTTCTTACGATCATAGATTTTCTTCTGATAAAGTTGATTAGATTTTATACTTTCACGAAAAACCCTGCGCACGCTTCGATCCGCGTCCAACCTTGGGCACGTAGCTGGCACGCATGAAAGGCTGCCGCGCGCAGTGCCCATACTGTAGGTTCGACTCGTCATCGACGGTCAGCACCACAACGCACGGGACAGCCAATAGCGCGAACACAGGTGCTTTGCGCTGTGGGGCGAGTCGTCCTCATGTAGCTTAGCAGTTGGCGCGTTCTGGAAGGGAGTAAGCGTGAGTGGTGAGGCACGCAACCGCAAAAGGCGGTGCTAAGGAAATGCTGTTATGACTTCATCCGCGCTGTTACCCCGTCATATCGCCGTTATGATCATCGCTTTGATCGCATGCTCTTTCGCCGGCAACCATGTGGCTGCCCGTATCGCATTTGACCATGACACCGGCTTATTGATGGCCATGCTCTGCCGATCTGGGGTGACCATGCTGGCATTGATTGCGCTGGTGATGTGGCGGCGTGAATCACTGCGACTCACACCCCAGACTTGGGCCTGGCAATTGTTACTAGGGCTGTTGATTGCCATCCAGAGTTTTTGCATCTACTCGGCTGTTGCCCGCATTCCAGTGGCATTAGCACTATTGGTGGTCAACCTATCGCCTATCTTGCTGGCAATACTAACTTGGGCCTTAGGCGGCCCCCGCCCAACGCGACGCGCCAGCCTGTTGATGGGGCTGATTTTGTTTGGCTTGGTATTGGTCCTCGATTTGCCCTCACGCCTTGCCAATCCAGGAACGATCGATGCTAGCTGGATAGAAGGCGTGTTGTTTAGCATTACCACTGCCGCCATATTTGCCTGCGCACTTTGGGTTACCGATCACCGGCTGGCGCGGATGCCTGGCGCGGTGCGCAGCATGCTCACCTTAGCGGTGGTATTCATCGCATCAGCTATCGCTGGCGCAGCCGGGCTGGTACCTGGCGGCATGAGCTTACCAAGCGCATTGGCTGGCTGGATCGCCCTCGGCTGCTTGGTGGTGTTATATGGCACGGCATTCTCCGCGCTATTTATTCTCGTCACGCGGCTAGACATTGCTCGTAACGCACCCGTAATGAACATGGAACCCGTCGCAGGACTGCTATTCGGCTGGCTGATTCTTGATCAGTTACTCGGTGGAATACAGGTGATTGGCGGGCTGATTGTGATTTGCGGAATCGTCATGCTGGCGTATAAAAGAACCGCCTAAAAGCGGTTATTCGAGCTGTTTAGTTTTGACCATCAAGCGTGCTGGGATTCTGCTTCTGCTGATTCGTGTGCATGCCGCAAGCGCTCTTAAATGTTGGTAAGGTGAAGGCGCATGGTGACGCGAGCCGCATCAGTATCCTGGAGGGCGATGGCTTCAAATATCTGCTCATGTTCGCGGCTCAAACGAGAGTGCTATTGCATCTGCTTATTGGTGGTGTTTCACAAACCGGCACGTGAAGCATTGCGCTCTTACGGATAACTTCTATAAGGCTGCGAGTCGTGAAGGTAATGCCTCGAAATGATGGAGTCAGCATATTCAGATGAATCGCGGTTGTTTGCTCAGAAGTACAGACTAACTGCAGCGATTGACTCTGGAGTTCATGCTGACAAGCTGCCAAAGGCAGGTAGGCAGCTCCAAGACCGGCTTTAGCAGCGTCCTTCAAGGCTTGTAGATTGGTGGTGATGAGTGATGGCGTTTGCAGCGTGCGCGTGCTGTCTTTCAGCACCCATGACTGCAGATTCAGGCTGGTCCCATAGGCCAAGAGCTGATTGTCGGGAATCGATTTTAGGCAGCTATTTGCACCCAGTCGCCCAGCTAAGGTGGGGCTTATCACGATACCTCTTTGCAGGTTTACCAGTTTGCGCACAACAAGCTCAGCGCTGTCCTCTGGCGGCGGCAGTAGGCTTAGGCAGAGATCAAGGTGCCTGGAAGGATTGGCAAGCCCCTCTTCAATAAAAAGCTCATAGCGCACATTGGGATTGTCTTTTTGGAACCGGCTCAATATGCCTATTAACCAGTCTGATAGGATACTGGGGACAGCAATGCGGACAAGGCCACTGCAAGTACCTCGGTTTTCCTCGGCACTGATGTGGGCGGCATGTGCCTCAGCAAGCATGTTGAGGGCATGCCGGTAGATGTCTTCTCCGGCGCTGGTCATGGTAAGCCTGCGCGTATTTCTACTGAGCAACTGCACACCGAGCCGTTCCTCGAGAGCGACTACCCTGCGACTTAAGCTCGATTTACCGACTCCGGCTTTTTCCGCCGCGGCTGAATAGCTGCCTAAATCGACCACGCATGTGTACCAATACAGCTCGCTTAGAAAACTTGCATCCAGCATATGATATCCCTGATGCAACACAGTGTTGCGCATGCAGCTGCTGTTAAAGCAGCAACCGTGGCGTTCAGCGGTTATGTTAGCCGCCAGCGTTGCCTCAGCCTTTTGAATAAGGGCGTATGTGCTTTGATTGCGCGGATACTTTGTGTCTTTGAGCATGTTTGCTGACGAGCGAGCCAATGAGCCATGAATCGCCCCTAGTTTCGTAGACACCTCCATGCCTCATAATACGGCCCATTAGGAGGTGCCATGAGCAACCCGCGTTATCCCGAAGAATTTAAAATTGAAGCAGTCAAACAAGTTACCGAGCGGGGTCTGCCGGTGGCTGAGGTAGCTGCTCGTTTGGGCATGTCGACACACAGCCTTTATGCCTGGGTGAAGCGCTACAGCAAACCCCAAGAACAACGAGCGCAAGAAGACGATCAGCAAGCTGAGTTGCGTCGCCTGCGTGCCGAACTAAAGCGCGTGACCGAAGAGCGAGACATCTTAAAAAAGGCCGCCGCGTACTTTGCCAAGGAATGCGGCTGAAGTACGCCTTCATCAATCAGCTATCCGCAGACTATACGGTTCGCCGTCTGTGCCTGACTTTGAAAGTACATGCCAGCGGTTACTACGCCTGGCTGGCAGAGCCTACGTCGGCGCGAGCCAAGGATGACCAACGCCTGCTTGGTATGATCAAGCACTCATGGCTAGAGAGCGGCGGCGTGTATGGCTACCGCAAAATCCATGACGACCTGCGTGAGCTTGGAGAGGCGTGCGGCAAGCACCGTGTTGCTCGACTAATGCGTTTGGAAGGACTGCGCTCGCAGACAGGATATCGGCGTCGACCAGGCCGTTATGGCGGTAAGCCTCCAGTAGCTTCACCAAATCATCTGGAGCGCCGATTCAATGTCACCGAACCTAACAAAGTCTGGGTCACGGACATCACCTACATCCGCACTTACGAGGGCTGGTTGTATTTGGCGGTAGTGCTCGATCTGTTTTCGCGGCAGGTAATCGGTTGGTCAATGAAGCCGCAGATGACCAGCGACCTGGCTATTGATGCATTGCTGATGGCGGTTTGGCGGCGTAAGCCAAAGCAGGAAGTGATGATCCATTCAGACCAGGGTAGTCAGTTCAGCAGCGGCGACTGGCAGAGTTTCCTGAAAGCCAACAACTTGCTTGGCAGCATGAGTCGACGCGGAAATTGTCATGACAACGCAGTAGCGGAAAGCTTTTTCCAGCTTCTGAAGCGCGAGCGGATCAGGCGAAAGATCTATAGCACTAGGCAGGATGCCCGCGCTGATGTGTTCGACTACATCGAGATGTTTTACAACCCAAAACGCCGACACGGTTTCAACAACCAGCTGTCACCGGTAGAGTTTGAGAAGCGACATTTACTGAGCCTGGAAAGTGTCTAAGAAATCCGGGGCGATTCAAGATTCGGGAGCATCATAGACCGCAAGCCCGATACTTGGCCGCATTTACATACCGATTCAACCGTCGCGGTTGGCTGAGCACGCTGCCTGCACGGCTGCTCACCGCCGCCACGACCTGCGTTCCGCAAGCGCTGCGACTGGTTCGGGTAGCTGAGCATCATTGCTAATCAGATAGCCTGATTAAAGCGAGAAACAAAAAAGACCCCGCCCGGTAAGTGGCCACGCGGGATCTGGTTGATACTAAGCTCTGTCAGGCGACATTCATGGTTCTATGCGTATCAATCAAAAGTACCACCACGCTTGGATCCGCCAAGGTGGAGATATCCCCCAGACCGTCGTATTCCGCCGTAGCAATCTTGCGCAGGATGCGGCGCATGATCTTGCCCGAACGAGTCTTCGGCAAACCGGGAGCCCACTGGATAACGTCTGGTGAGGCGATCGGACCGATCTCCTTGCGCACCCAGTTCTTCAATTCCTGACGCAGCTGCTCGGAAGGCTCCTGGCCAACATTCAGGGTGACGTAAACGTAGATGCCCTGCCCCTTGATGTCATGAGGCACACCGACCACTGCGGCCTCAGCCACTTTCGGGTGAGCAACCATAGCGCTTTCGATTTCGGCGGTACCCATGCGGTGGCCGGAAACATTGAGCACGTCATCGACGCGGCCGGTGATCCAGTAGTAACCGTCTTCGTCACGGCGAGCACCGTCGCCGGTGAAATACATGCCTTTGAAGGTCTTGAAGTAGGTATCGACGAAACGGTCATGATCACGGTACAGAGTACGGGCCTGGCCTGGCCAAGAATCGATGACTACTAGGTTGCCCTCGACGGCCCCTTCCAGCAGGTTGCCCATGTTGTCCACCAGCGCTGGCTGCACGCCGAAGAACGGTCGGGTTGCCGAGCCAGGCTTAAGCGCGGTCGCGCCTGGCAGGGGGCTGATCATGATGCCGCCGGTTTCGGTCTGCCACCAGGTGTCGACGATTGGGCAGCGCTCCTGGCCGACCGTTTTATAGTACCAGGCCCAGGCTTCCGGATTGATCGGTTCACCCACCGAACCGAGCAGACGTAGGCTAGAGCCATCCGCGCCCTGCATGGCTGCATCACCCTGAGCCATCAGGGCGCGGATCGCGGTCGGCGCGGTGTAGAGGATATTAACCTTATGCTTGTCGACAATCTTGGCGACGCGGGTGATATCCGGGTAGCTGGGCACGCCCTCGAACAGCAACGTGGTCGCGCCGTTAGCCAGCGGGCCATAGACGATGTAGCTGTGACCGGTGACCCAACCGACGTCGGCGGTGCACCAATAGACCTCGCCCGGCTTGTAGTCGAATACCCGCTCATGGGTCAACGCGGCATACAGCAAATATCCTGCGGTGGTGTGCTGAACGCCCTTGGGCTTGCCGGTGGAACCCGAGGTGTAAAGGATGAACAGCGCTTCCTCGGCGCCCATTTCTTTCGGCGCGCATACGCTACCGGCAACCGCCATCAGATCTTCGTACCAAATATCGCGATGCGGATGCCACTTGATATCGCCGCCCGTGCGCTTGCACACGATGATCTTCTGCACGCTGGCAGTTTCTGGGTTAGCTAGGGCGTCATCGACGTTGGCTTTGAGCGGAGTGCGCTTACCACCGCGCAGACCTTCGTCAGCGGTGATCACCACCTTGGACTGGCAGTCGATGATGCGACCGGCCAGCGCTTCAGGGGAGAAGCCGCCGAACACCACCGAATGAATCGCGCCGATGCGGGCACAGGCGAGCATCGCCACTACCGCTTCTGGAATCATCGGCATGTAGATGGTCACTACATCGCCACGGTGCACGTCCTGGCCGCGCAGGGCATTGGCAAACTTGCACACTTGTTCGTGCAGCTCGCGGTAGGTGATGTTCTTGTGCTCGGACGGATCATCGCCCTCCCAGATGATCGCCAGCTGGTCGCCACGCTCTTCCAAGTGCCGATCCAGGCAGTTGTAGGCCACGTTGAGGGTTCCATCGGCGAACCACTTGATATCGACATGGTGATCGTCGAACGAGGTTTGTTTGACCTTGCTGAAGGGTTTGATCCAGTCGATACGCTGGGCCTGCTCACGCCAGAAGCCGTCGGGGTTGATTACCGACTGCTGGTACATGAATTTGTAGGTAGCCTCGTCAGTCAGCGTGTTGGCCAGAACCTCGGGACGAACGGAATACGGAGAAGTCGCACTCATCTTTATTACCTAGGTGGAATAGTTGTTTTCGTATGATCTATTTCAAACTGTCCCATTATGGTGATGTGGGAATGCTCGATTGCAGGCTTATGCGACCGGAAATTTGCGACACCTTGAGGTTGAGCAGTGTCTTCTCCAAATGCAGAAGTACTCAGCCCACTGGCATAGCCTGGATACCCCTCGACAGTGCATGTTGCTCACTGTCGAGGGCCCATGCTCGGTTTCGGTCAACTCAGAGAGGCTACTTGCCCCGGCGACGGATGCCGCCGAGGCTGCGTCTTAGAAGAAGCCCAGCGGATTGATGTCGTAGCTGATCAGCAGGTTCTTGGTTTGCTGATAGTGGTCGAGCATCATTTTGTGGGTTTCACGGCCAACGCCGGACTTCTTATAGCCACCGAAGGCGGCGTGCGCCGGGTACAAGTGGTAGCAGTTGGTCCACACGCGCCCAGCCTTGATCGCCCGGCCCATCCGGTAGGCGCGGTTAATGTCGCGGGTCCACAGACCGGCGCCCAAACCGAACTCGGTATCGTTGGCAATTTCCAGGGCTTCGGCTTCATCTTTGAAGGTGGTGATACCCACCACCGGGCCGAAGATTTCTTCCTGGAACACGCGCATCTTGTTGTTGCCTTTGAGCAGAGTCGGCTGGATGTAGTAGCCACCCGCCAGATCACCTTCCAGTCGCTCGACGGAACCACCGGTGAGCAATTCGGCACCTTCCTGCTGGGCGATTTCGAGGTAGCTGAGGATTTTGTCGAACTGCTGTTCGGATGCCTGAGCGCCAACCATGGTCTCTGTATCCAGCGGATTACCACGCTTGATCGCCTTAACCTTTTTCATCACCTCAACCATAAAGGCGTCGTAAATCGACTCCTGCACCAGCGCGCGGGCTGGGCAGGTGCACACTTCACCTTGGTTAAAGAACGCCAGCACCAGGCCTTCGGCGGCTTTTTCAATAAATGTCGGCTCGGCATTCATGATGTCTTCGAAGAAGATGTTCGGCGACTTGCCGCCCAGTTCGACGGTGCTCGGAATGATGTTCTCGGCGGCGCACTTGAGGATGTGCGAACCGACGGGGGTGGAACCGGTGAAGGCGATCTTGGCAATACGTGTGCTGGTGGCCAGGGCCTCACCCGCTTCGCGACCAAAGCCCTGCACCACATTGAGTACGCCTGGCGGCAGCAGGTCGCCAATCAGTTCCATCAGAACGGTAATCGACAGCGGTGTCTGCTCGGCTGGCTTGAGCACAATGCAGTTACCGGCAGCCAGAGCGGGAGCAAGCTTCCAGGCGCCCATCAGCAGCGGGAAGTTCCACGGGATAATTTGCCCCACCACACCCAGTGGCTCATGGAAGTGATAGGCGGCAGTGTGCTCGTCGATCTCGGCAGCGCTGCCTTCTTGGGCGCGGATGCAGCCGGCGTAATAACGGAAGTGGTCGGCCGCCAGCGGTACGTCGGCGTTGAGGGTTTCACGCACGGCTTTACCGTTGTCCCAGGTTTCAGCCACGGCCAGCAGTTCAAGATTGGCTTCGATACGGTCGGCGATTTTCAGCAGAATCATTGAGCGATTTTGTACGCTGGTCTTGCCCCACGCATCAGCCGCGGCGTGAGCCGCATCCAGCGCAAGGTTGATATCCGCAGCGTCAGAGCGTGGGAACTCACCAATCACCGAGGCATCCACCGGGCTGGTGTTAGTGAAGTAACTGCCATTAACCGGCGCGACAAATTCGCCACCGATGTAGTTACCGTAGCGCGGTTTGAGATTGATAACAGCGCCTGGGGTGCCGGGTTTTGCGTATATCATGGTGGTGCTCCTGATTCTTCTGTTTATTGGGGCGTGCAGCTCTACTGCGCTTGCAAAGTTCTATAGCAAGGGTCGGGCCAGACTGATGTAATCACCGAATTAGAGCTCTCTAACCTGTATCTGGAGCGGTTCACCCAACAGCACTGTCGCGGCCTCAGCACAACCGAAGTGACACTTTGTCACGCTGTCAGTACAGCCCGTGACTCGCCGGTCGGTGCGGGTGTCTCGCCGGGGCACAGGCTGCTTGCAGCCACCCCGAAACGGAGAAGAATAAAAATGCACCACGATCTGAGCCGCCACACCCACCAGGTTCTGTCCGTGGCGCAAGGCAAGGCGAACCTCGCCGGCCCAGCCGCCGACCCCTCGGTCGCCCGTTCCTGGCTGCGCTGCTTGGAGCAGCACCACCTCGACCCTGCGCAGTTGATGGCACCTGCGGTGCTCGAACACTCGCGCATGCTCGAGCGCCGCGAACAGCTGCAACAGGTGCTGGAGATTTGCAGCAGCGAGATGAACAGCCTGCACCGTCAGCTGGCCGGCTCCAGCCATGCAGTGCTGCTCACCGATGCCAGTGGGCTGATCCTCAACTGCGTGACCGAGCAGGCGAATAAGCGCACCTTCGAACAAGCCGGGCTGTGGCTCGGCGCCGACTGGAGCGAGGCCTGCGAGGGCACCAACGGTATCGGCACCTGCCTGGTCGAGCGGCAACCACTAACCATCCACCAGAACGAACATTTTCGCAGCCGCCATACCGGCTTGACCTGCTCGGCCAGCCCAGTATTCGACCTCCATGGCGAGCTGTTGGCTGTGCTCGATGTGTCCTCGGTGCGCCACGACGTCTCGCGGCAAAGCCAGTTTCACACCATGGCCCTGGTCAACCTGTCGGCCAAGGTCATCGAGGGCTGCCACTTTCTGCGCAGCTTCGAGGGTGAATGGCTCTTGCGTTTCCATGCCCAGGCCGAATATATCGGCCAATTCAGCGAGGGCTTGCTGGCCTTCGATGGAGATGGCCGGGTCAGCGCAGTGAACCAGAGCGCGATCAACCTGCTCGGCCTGCCGCGTCAGCGTCTGCTCGGGCGTACCCTGCTGGAAATTTTCGATTGCCGCCTGGATGACCTGCTCGGTCGCGCCTCGCCGCAGCCCAGTGCCACTTGGCCGCTGTATACCCAGCGCGGTCAGCTGCTCTTCGCCATGCTCCGTGGCCAGGCGCGCCACAGTCCGCAAGCCCAGGATGGGCAAGTCTTATCTACCCCTGGGTTCTGCCTGGTCGACGCGGACCTGCAGAACGATTTTCGTCGCGCCCTGCGGGTCTACGAACGCGATGTGCCGCTGCTGATCGGCGGTGAGACCGGTACCGGTAAGGAGGCCTTCGCCAAAGCGCTGCACCTAGCCAGTTCGCGCGGCGGCAAGCCCTTCGTCGCACTGAACTGCGCGGCGATCCCGGAGACCCTGATCGAGAGCGAGCTGTTCGGCTACTGCGGTGGCAGCTTTACCGGTGCACGCAAGGAAGGTATGCGCGGCAAGCTGCAACAGGCCGACGGCGGTACCCTGTTCCTCGACGAGATCGGCGACATGCCGCTGGCGATGCAGACCCGCCTGCTGCGCGTGCTCGAGGAGCGCCGGGTGGAGCCCATAGGCGGCGAGGCGCAACCCATCGACGTGCGGGTGATCAGCGCCAGCCACCGCAACCTCGGCGAACGGGTAACCAGCGGGCAATTTCGCGAGGACCTTTTTTACCGCCTCAATGGCCTGATGCTTGAGTTGCTGCCGCTGCGCGCGCGCGGCGACAAGGCGCAACTGTTGCAGCACCTGTTCGATGAGGAAGCTCGTGGCCAGGCTCTGCGGCTGGAGGAGCGCGCCCGACAGGCGCTGCTCGGCTACCGCTGGCCGGGCAATGTGCGTCAGTTGCGCAATGTGCTGCGTACCCTGGTGGCGCTGTGCGAGGACGGACTGATCCGCCATGCCGAGTTGCCGCCAGAAATTCGTAGCGTTCCGGCCCTGACCGATGAGTGCGACGACGCCACCCCGCTCGACGACGCCGAGCGCAGCGCCTTGCTCGCCGTGCTGGAGAGCCAACGCTGGCACATGACGCGCAGCGCCGAACAACTGAGCATCAGCCGCAACACGCTCTACCGAAAATTGCGCAAGCACGCCATCAGTCCACGCCGCTGAGCATTAGATGATTCCGGGGCTGCGGGATCGCGGGCGCTATTGGGCTGCTCCCGAGCCGTCTGGCGCCTATCACTTCCCGCCGGCGGCCTGGCGTCAGTCCGGACGAAAGCGCTGGGCGCTGCGCTCGAGCACTAGCCCCGCAGCAGGAACTAACGAAACCCTATCACCGACTTGATGATGCCGAAAACCGGTTCCACTGTCTGTTTGCGCAGGGCATAGAGGCGGCGGCCAGACTGAGTTTTGAGCTTGTGCACCATACGCTATTGCGGTGTGGCGTCGGCTGAGAGCGCCGGCGGATCCTCGAAACGCGCCTTCTAGTCGGGATGGTGATGCTCGCGCGCCACCGCAAAGTAAGGTTCGGATTGATCTGATCGTGCGACCTGAGGCCGGCGCCTTAGACGGTCTGCCGCCGGGTTGCTTGGTGTCATCGAGGCTGATGGTGTCGAGCTTGAGCAGTTTCATCTTACTCGCCAGTTCCAGTACCTGAAGGAAGATGCCAGCCAGCTCGCCGAGGAAGCGCCGGCGGAAGCGGGCCAGGGTGTCGTGATGAGAGTGGCTGCCGGCTGCCAGATAACGAAAGGCGAGCGAGTCGTCCAACGATGTAGTGAGCAGGTAGTCGGTCTCGTAGTCTTTCGGGCGAAAGCGGCTCATGCGCTGGTCATCGACTGCGCAGCTCCGGGATTGTCCTCGAATGAAGCAGTAAAGCCCGTAAGGCTGTTAGATGACTAGCAGCAGAGGTCAGGCCACGAGGACCTGATAGATCTGTACCGGCGCCCATGAACGACAGCCGCTGCCGCGCTATGGGGCCGAGCTAGTTATCGATAACTCAGGATCATGCCTGCTGCTTGAAGCGCAGGCGCCAGGCATGCAGCAGTGGCTCGGTGTAGCCGCTCGGCTGCTCACGCCCCTTGAACACCAGATCGCTGGCGGCCTGGAAGGCAGCCGACCTCACGTAATCCGCTGCCATCGGCCGGTAAGCGCTATCGCCCGCATTCTGCTGATCGACCACCTTGGCCATGCGCTCCAGCGACTCACGCACCTGGGTCTCACTGATCACACCGTGGTGCAGCCAGTTGGCAATGTGCTGGCTGGAAATACGCAGGGTCGCGCGGTCTTCCATCAAGCCGACGTTGTGGATATCCGGCACCTTGGAGCAACCCACGCCCTGCTCAACCCAGCGCACCACATAACCGAGGATGCCCTGGCAGTTATTGTCCAGCTCTTCCTGAATCTCGCTAACGCTCCAGTTGCGCTCGGCCGCCACTGGCACGCTGAGCAAACCGTTAAGCAGTTCGTCACGCTGGCTGGCCAAGTCGATGGCCTCCATCTCACGCTGCACGGCCTGCACGTCCACCTGGTGGTAGTGCATGGCGTGCAAGGTAGCGGCGGTCGGCGACGGCACCCAGGCGGTGTTGGCACCGGCCTTGGGGTGGCCAATTTTCTGCTCAAGCATGGCGGCCATCAGGTCCGGCATGGCCCACATGCCCTTGCCGATCTGCGCACGACCACGCAGGCCGCAGCTCAGCCCCACCAGCACGTTGTTGCGCTCGTAAGCCTGAATCCAGGCGCTGCTCTTCATGTCGCCCTTGCGCAGCATGGCGCCGGCTTCCATGGCGGTGTGCATCTCGTCGCCGGTGCGGTCGAGGAAGCCGGTGTTGATAAAGGCCACCCGCGCACCGGCGGCGGCAATGCAGGCCTTGAGGTTGATACTGGTGCGGCGCTCCTCGTCCATGATGCCCATTTTCAGGGTATGACGCGGTAGCTTAAGCAGGTCTTCGATACGGCCGAACAGCTGATCGGCGAAGGCCACTTCGGCCGGGCCGTGCATCTTCGGCTTGACGATGTAGACGCTGCCAGTGCGCGAGTTACCGCGACGCTGCAGGTCGTGCAAGGCGCACAGGCTGGTCATCACGCCATCAAGAATGCCCTCGGGTATCTCATTGCCTTCGCCGTCGAGGATCGCCGGGTTGCTCATCAGGTGGCCGACGTTACGCACGAACAGCAGTGAGCGACCGTGCAGCGTCAACTCGCCACCGGCGGCGGCGGCGGTGTATTCGCGGTCCGGATTGAGGCGACGGACGATGCGCTTGCCGCCCTTCTCCAGCTCTTCGCTCAGGTCGCCCTTCATCAGGCCAAGCCAGTTGCGGTAGATCACCACCTTGTCGTCGGCATCGACTGCCGCCACGGAGTCTTCACAGTCGAGGATGGTCGACAGGGCCGATTCCAGCAGCAGGTCTTTTACGCCCGCAGCGTCGGTCGCACCGATCTGGCTGCTGGCATCAATCTGAATTTCTACGTGCAGGCCGTTGTTCTTCAGCAACAGGGCCTTCGGTGCAGCGGCTTCGCCTTGGTAGCCGACAAACTTGTCGGCCTGAGCCAAACCGGTCTGGGAGCCATCTTTCAGGCTGACCTGGAGCTGACCATCAACCACCTGATAGCCCCTCGAATCGGCGTGGGAGCCACTGGCCAGCGGCGCAGTCTGATCGAGGAAGGCACGGGCGAAGGCGATCACCTTGTCGCCACGCACCTGGTTGTAACCTGGGCCCTTCTGCGCACCGCCCTCCTCGCTGATGGCGTCGGTGCCATACAAGGCGTCGTACAGCGAACCCCAGCGGGCGTTGGCGGCGTTCAGCGCGTAGCGCGCGTTCATCACCGGCACCACCAGCTGCGGGCCGGCCTGGCTGCTGATTTCGCTGTCGACGTTAGCAGTGCTGGCCTGCACGCTGTCCGGCTGCGGCAGCAGGTAACCGATGGATTCGAGGAAAGCACGGTAGGCAGACATGTCGCTGATCGGGCCCGGATGCTCACGGTGCCAGGTGTCCAGCTTTACCTGTAGGGCATCGCGTTCAGCCAGCAAGGCACGGTTCTGTGGTGCCAGATCATGGACCAGGGCATCGAAGCCGGCCCAGAACGCATCACGTTCGATACCGCTGCCCGGCAGCACTTCTTCATCGACGAAACGCTGCAGGTTGGCGGCTACTTGCAGGCGCTGGCAGTTCACGCGATCAGTCATTTTCTTACTCTCCAAAATCAGTCCAGGTGCGGCGCTAGGCGCCAGCGCGGCCCCCTGAGGAACCGCCTCAATGTGCGAATCAGCTCAGTGCAGCGACACCGGCTTTGGCCACTTGGGCGTCTTGGTCAGCTTTGACACCGGAAACACCCACGGCACCCACTACCTGACCACCAACAATCACCGGCACGCCGCCTTCCAGCGAGGTCACAAGCGGCGCGGACAGGAAGGCCGTACGACCGCCATTGACCATGTCTTCAAAACCCTTGGTTTCACGGCGACCGAGGGCGGCACTGCGGGCTTTTTCAGTGGCAATGTAGGCACCGATCGGCGCACAACCGTCGAGACGCTCGAAGCCCAGTGGGTGGCCGCCGTCATCGACCACGCTGATGCTCACCGCCCACTGGTTTTTCTCGGCTTCGGCACGGGCGCCAGCAAGAATGCGGCTGACTTCGGCTTGGCTCAGTACGGCTTTGGTTTGCATAATTACTTCCATAAATATCTGTGGATGAGGCATTAATGAGTTGCGAGAAATTAAAGATAATTTTTATATGAATCCAACATGCTCATTATTAATGGTCATGTTAAGTATTCTTTTTTGTTCTGAGTCGTTGCGGCGATTAAGTACTACTTGAATACACGTGTTACTTACTCAAGGACTAACGCGCTTTATGATCGTCAAGTGCTCTTAAAAACTCATCTGGAGTGATCACCGAGTAAGAAGTTGGAACTCGCTGTCGATGTCTCGCCGGAAATAAGGCTCTGTACCTCAGCCTCATCCTTCAAGTTGACACCGGACAGTTGCCGACGACAGGCCTCCCGCATTAGATAAAGCAAACGGTGTGCAGCCATGGCATAACTAAGACCTTCCAGGCGCACATTGGAAATGCAGTTGCGGTAGGCGTCAGTCAAACCGACTCTGGGCGCATACGTGAAGTACAGGCCAAGGCTGTCAGGCGAGCTCAATCCAGGTCGCTCACCGATCAGAATCACCACCATGCGTGCGCCGAGCAGCTCGCCTACCTCGTCGGCTACCGCGACCCGCCCTTGCTCCACCAGCACAACCGGCGACAACGACCACCCCTCGGCGTGTGCTTGCTCCTCCAGACGTGCGAGGAAGGGCAGAGTGTGCCGGTGCACGGCGAGCGCCGAGAGCCCGTCGGCCACAACAATGGCCAAGTCGACCCCACCAGGGTGCTTCTGGGCGTAGTCGCGCAACTGACAAGCCGAGGCGTCGTCTAGGCGCCTGCCTAAATCGGGGCGCTGTAAGTAACTGTGGCGGTCGGCCGCTGCGCTATGTAACAGCAGGCTGGCGCGTCCGCGCTCGGCCAATCCGCTGCTGAGGGCTGTATGGTCGAACGCCAAGTGCACAGCGTCCCGCGCTTGGGCGTGGGCATATTGGAAGTCCAGCTGCGCATTGGTTGGCAGGCTACTGCCAGCGCGGCCAAGGGCAATCCGCGCACTGGTCAGGTTACGCAGCTGCTGCCAAGGGTTTTGAGTGACCGCCGAGGGTGTCGCTTGGTCTTCTTGCTCGGTTTCAATGGGCTGCATAGCGACTCCTTAGGCCAGTTGCGCCAGCGCTTGGCGAAACGCCGGTGGCAATTGCTCGCCGAAGCGAACGCGACCATCGGCCTGGTTGAAGATGCCCATACGCTGCAGCCAAGCCTCGAACTCAGGTGCTGGTTTCAAACCGAGCGACTGCCGCGCATAAAGCGCGTCGTGGAACGAGGTGGTCTGGTAGTTGAGCATGATGTCGTCGGAGCCAGGGATGCCCATGATGAAGTTGATGCCGGCTACACCGAGGAGCGTCAACAGCGTGTCCATGTCGTCCTGATCCGCTTCGGCGTGGTTGGTGTAGCAAATATCACAGCCCATGGGCACACCGAGCAGCTTGCCGCAGAAGTGGTCTTCCAGTCCGGCACGGATGATCTGCTTGCCGTTATAGAGGTATTCCGGACCGATAAAACCCACCACTGTGTTGACCAAAAATGGCTTGAAGTGCCGGGCCACTGCGTAAGCGCGGGTCTCACAAGTCTGCTGGTCGAGGCCATGATGGGCATTAGCCGACAGTGCACTGCCCTGGCCAGTTTCGAAGTACATCAAGTCATTGCCGAGGGTGCCGCGCTTCAGCGACAACCCAGCCTCGTAACCCTCTTGGAGGGTCTGCAGGTTGATACCAAAACTGGCATTTGCGGCCTCAGTCCCAGCGATCGACTGGAATACCAGATCCAACGGTACGCCACGATTAATAGCCTCGATCGAACTGGTGACGTGGGTGAGCACGCAAGCCTGGGTCGGAATCTCGAAACGCTGGATTACGCCGTCGAGCATTTTCAGCATTTCGCAGATGGAGGCAATGCTATCGGTGGCCGGGTTGATCCCGATCATGGCGTCGCCATTACCGTACATCAACCCATCGAGAATGCTCGCCGCGATCCCCGCCGGTTCGTCGGTCGGGTGGTTGGGTTGCAAGCGCGTAGAAAGACGGCCGCGCAAGCCAAGGGTGTTGCGAAAACGGGTGACCACGCGAATCTTCTGTGCGACCAGCACCAAGTCCTGCACGCGCATTATTTTCGAAACGGCAGCGACCATTTCGGGCGTCAGTCCTGGGGCGAGCGCACGCAAGCTGTGCTCATCGGCGGCATCGCTCAGCAGCCAGTCACGAAAGCCGCCGACAGTCAGATGACTGACTGGCGCAAAGGCTTGTTTGTCGTGTGTATCAATGATCAGCCGGGTGACTTCGTCGCTCTCGTAGGGAATCAGTACTTCTTGCAGGAAATGCTTGAGTTCGATATTGGCCAGGGTCATCTGCGCCGCAACACGCTCACCATCGTTGAGTGCTGCCACGCCCGCAAGCATGTCTCCGGAGCGGGCCGGACTGGCTTTCGCCATGACCTCTTTGAGGCTTTCAAAGCGGAAGTTTTCGGCGCCGACTGAATGTAAAAAACTTGCCATTAATGACTCCAAAATACGAACGCGATTTTTATTTCGCTTTCCTAGCCGACTCAAACAAAGGGACACAACTTACTTGTTTGAAGCGTCAACTATGATTCCTAATGCCAAGGGCTTTCGCAGGCACGTAGGCACTTAGCCGGCCGGCTACCATATCGACACTAGCGGCTTAAGAAGTAGTCTGAACTGACGCAGCACGTGTCTAGAGGGATTGCTTTTGGACACCCGTGCTTAGAATGCATGGAGCTTCTAATAGAAGATCCATGCATCCGCTCTGCTACCTACTCATCAGTAACCCAATATCATTCTTGGTAATGTCAAAGAGAGTGCGGGGTAAAACGTTGTCAGCAACACGACTGGCAAATAAGCAAACAACAGGAACACAAACGTGGGCGACAACATTCGACTCAATGGTACTTTGCCTACCAAGGAGCCTATATAGAGCAATGGCGCGGTGGGGGGCGTAATTAATCCCATCCCAAGGTTGGTTGCAATAATGGCGGCGAAGTGCACTGGATCAATACCGAGCTTGAGCATAATTGGCATCAACATAGGCGTTGCGAGGAGAATGGCGCTCACATCATCCATGAACATCCCCACCAACAGCAGGAAGAGGTTAACCAGCAGCATCAAAATGAGCGGGTTCTCACTGATGGTAGTAAACCCTTCCAAGAGCAACTGCGGCACGCTCTGCATGGTAAACATGCGGGATAACATTGACGCAAAGAAGACCAAGACCAACAACACCCCGGTCATTTGCCCCGCCTTCCAAAGCGTGGTGTACAAATCTTTCCAGCCTAACTCTCGATAAATTAATACCGCGAGAGGGACAGCGTAGATCACCGCAATAGCTGCAGCTTCAGTCGGAGTCGTAATACCGCCGTAGATACAACCGAGGATGATTAACGGCATAACCAGTGCGAGAGACGCCTTGCGACCCCGAACAGTAATTTGCTTAGCCCACTCCTTTCCCTTCAGAGGAGTTTCTTGGCGAATGGGCATCTTCCGCGTCAAGACCCAGTTCCAGAAGCAGAACAATACAATCAAAATCATTGCAGGGAGAATGGGGGCCAAGAAAGCAGCGGTAATCGATGTCCCTGAAACCCAACCGTACAAAATCATTGATGCACTGGGGGGTATGAGCAACGCCAAAACAGATGAACAGGCGATTAAGCTTGATGCATATCCCCGGTCGTAACCGCGCTCAACCATTCGAGGAATAATCGTACTTCCGATGGCGGCTACCGATGATGATGCCATACCAGAAATGGCACCAAAGACAGCGGTGGCCATGATCGCCACAATACCCAAGCCACCACTAAACCTTCCAACGACCCCTTCGGCAAAGTCGATTAGACGCTTGGCGATTCCCCCTTGAGCCATGATGACGCCAGCAATGATGTACAACGGTAATGCCAGCAATATGACTGATGACATCTGGCTGAAGCCAGCACTGACCAGAAACGATGCACTACCAAAGTTACCCACACTAAAAAGAAAGAGTACGGCCGCCGCAAAACACATCGGTACCGGGACACCGATCACCAACAAGATGCACAAGATGGCCGCATCAATAAGAATATATTCAATCATTTTTTACGTCGACTCCGCTGCCATTGGTCAAGGTTGCCGATAAGTTCGACGAAAAAATAAAGAGACATTAGAGCCAGCCCTACCGGCATCGCAAGTTGCGCCACCCCGACAGGAAAATTTATTTCTGTGGACATCATGCCTAAACGGAGTGACCAACTGGCGAGCTTGTAAGCCCACACGGTCATCCAGACGCACAGAGAAACGGTGATGATACTCGCGACTATTTTTATCGCTAATTGCCAAGTGGCACTTTCGATGAAAGCATCCACTAGTGAGGCCGAGATATGCTCGGACTGTTCCGCACCGATTGAGGCGCCGATAAAGTACATCCACACTGCGATATAACAGGCAATTTCTTCGACACCGAAAATAGCCGTGTTAAAGACATAGCGAGAGACCACCTGAGTGAAGATGAGGCCTGTCAACGATATGGCTGCAATAACGAGAATAAATTTTTGAAATGTAAGCTTGGCACGCCATATAAGACGCAGCGCCCTGCTAATGTTTACCATCGACCACCTCATTAGCCAGGGGCTGTGATTGTCTTTAATTACTCAGCCTTTAGGCCGTCACGTAGTTGCTGCATGACGTCATCACCTAATTCCGAGCCGATTTCAGGCCATACTTTCTCTCGTGTGAACGACGCAAGAGCTTGCAACTGCTCGGGAGTCAAACGCACTACTTTAGTGCCATTTTCTTCCATCAGTTTAAGTTGCTTGTCGTCCGCAACTTGTACTTCGTCGAAGCGCTTGGAAGAAATGTCCTGAGCCACTTGAATCAGCAGATCTTGATCCGCTTTGGGCAATGCGCTTAAACGCTCGCTGTTGATAACGAACCATGACAATTCAAGGTGGTCGTTGTACTGAACCCACGTTTTAGTAATGTCTTTGAAGTTGCTGTTAGACATTTCCGGGGAGCCACCAATCTGGCCATCTACCACACCAGTTTGCATGCCCGTGTAGAGTTCTGCCCAAGGGATTGTCGCCACTTGGTAGCCAAACTTTTCCATCAGCGTGCGGTGAGTCGTACCACCTGGCCATACACGGATGCGCATGCCCTTATCAACACCTGGCTGCTCTGGGTTAGCAATTTCTTTGGTGAATCCAGCGCCACCCATACCATCAGCAAATACACCAAGGAGGCTCAAGCCTTGCGCCTGGATAAGCCCGTCGACGACTTTGTACGCAAAGCCATCACGGCTATAGGCTTTTTTGGCTTCATCATAGGTTGGTGCAATATAGGGGAACCACGCGATAGCTAAGCGTCGGTCAAAGCCAGTTGAGAGTGGCTGTAAGCCAATATCAATAGCCCCTTGCATGAGCAAAGAATGGGTCTCAGTCCAGTCACCCAACTGGCTGGAGGGGAATACGCCGACTTCGATCCGGCCTTCACTGCGGGCTTTTACTTGATCAGCGAAAGCTTGGGCTGCTTGGCCGGCATCTGAATCTGCACGGAACATGTGGGTTAAACGCAAGGTGGTGTCTGCTGCCAGCACTGCGCTGATAGGAGTCAACCCCATGGCGACTACAGCCGCACTGATACCGAAAATTTTTCGTAATTTGGAATGCATGCTCCCCCCTAGGGATTTCTTTATCTTTATTAGTTTATTGCTCAATACAATTCCGGCACATCCACTTCGGTACATCCGGGTACAACCATAGGTTGTACCCGGGTACAATCCAGTACATTTCGAGGCTAACACCCGGAACCTCTATAGTCAACAGTGCTTTAGGGAATCTCCGAACAAGCCTTCAGTTATGCGAGAATCCCCGCAACACCTGATCCGAGCCGCCCATGAGCCAGATG
>NZ_JBWKXT010000048.1:0-51727 GCF_059423245.1 Pseudomonas sp. GW460-LB5 | reverse complement strand
AGCGCTTGACGGGCATCCATGCCCGTCACCTCCCTTCGCAAGGCCTGCGTTCGGCCTCCTGAAGTCGCGAAGATCAAGATCAAGATCAAGATCAAGATCAAGATCAAGATCAAGATCAAGATCAAGATCAAGATCAAGATCAAGATCAGAAGTATCAGGCCGTCAGGTCACCACTTGATAGCAAGGTACATACGCCGCGCCGCCGGGCAACTTCATGCGATGCTGGTCAACGAAGGCTTGCAACAGCCGGCCCAGCGGGTCCAGCACGGCGCTGTCGCCGCGGATCTGGTACGGCCCATGCTCTTCGATCAGGCGGATGCCCTTGTCCTTCACGTTACCCGCTACCACGCCAGAAAACGCCCGGCGCAGGTTGGCAGCCAGCTCATGGGGTGGCAGCTCGCGGCGCAGGTCCAGTTCGGCCATTGCCTGGTGGGTCGGGTCGAACGGGCGCTGGAAACTCTCCTCGATCTTCAGCAGCCAGTTGAAGTGGAAGGCATCATTGCGCTCGCGGCGGAACTGTTTGACCACCTTGAGCCCTTCGACCATGTGCCGGGCAACTTCTGCCGGGTCATCAATGATGATTTCGTACAACCGGTGCGCCGCCTCGCCCAGCGTGGCGCCCACGAAGGCATGCAACTGTTGCAGGTAAGGCTCGGCGCTGCGCGGGCCGGTGAGCACCACCGGGAACGGCACGTCCTGGTTATCGGGGTGCATGAGGATGCCCAGCAGGTACAGGAACTCCTCGGCTGTGCCGGCGCCGCCGGGGAAGATGATGATGCCGTGACCGACACGCACGAAGGCTTCCAGGCGCTTCTCGATGTCCGGCAGAATCACCAGCTCGTTGACGATCGGGTTGGGCGCCTCGGCGGCGATGATGCCCGGCTCGGTCAGGCCAAGGTAGCGGCTGCCATGCATGCGTTGCTTGGCGTGGGCAATGGTGGCGCCCTTCATCGGGCCCTTCATCACGCCCGGGCCGCAACCGGTGCACACGTCCAGCTTGCGCAGGCCCAGTTCGTGGCCGACCTTCTTGGTGTACTGGTACTCCTCGCTGCTGATCGAGTGACCACCCCAGCACACCACCATCTTCGGCTCCACACCCGGGCGCAGGGTGCGCGCGTTGCGCAGCAAATGGAAAACGTAATCAGTGATGCCCTGGGAGCTTTCCAGGTCGATACGCTGGCTGGCCAGCTCGCTTTCGGTGTAAACGATGTCGCGCAGGGCGCTGAACAGCATTTCACGGGTGCTGGCGATCATTTCGCCATCGACGAAGGCATCGGCCGGGGCATTCAGCAGCTCCAGGCGCACACCACGGTCTTGTTGATGGATTTTGACCTCGAAGTCTTTGTAGGCCTCGAGGATCGTCTTGGCATTGTCGACATGGGCGCCAGTGTTGAGGATGGCCAGGGCGCACTGGCGGAAAAGGGTGTAAAGGCTACCAGTACCGACTTCACTCAGTTGCTGAACTTCACGTTGTGACAGCGTTTCCAGGCTGCCTTTGGGGCTGACGGATGCATTGATGACATTGCGTTGAGGCATCTAAGTCTTTCCTGTGCGGGTAAAACATCCTTCTTTGACAACACCATACCGAGAAATGTGGGCGGCAACGAGGGGGCTGGTGAAAAACCTTGAGACCGGGATGGCTTCTTCGCGGGCAACCCCGCGAAGAAGCCATCCCGGTCCCGATTCAGCCCAACAGCTTTTGCACGCCAAGGGTAATCGCCAATCCACCCCCTACCAGCCACAGGTTCAGAATCGCCCCGGTAGCCAGCGCCTTTGGCCCGGCCTGGCGAATCTGGCTGAAGCGGGTTTCCATACCCAGCGCAGTCATGGCCATGGTCAGGGCAAAAGTGTCGAGGCTATTGACCGCTTGCGTCACGCTACCCGGCAGTACCTGCAGAGAATTCATCAATACCAGGGCAAGGAAGCCAAAGGCGAACCAGGGCATCGTAATGCGCCCATTGCCTTGCGCCTGATCAGCCTTGCGCGAGCGGCTGATCCACAGGCCGACTACCAGCAGTACCGGCACCAGCAGCATCACCCGGGTCATCTTGACGATGGTGGCGATATGGGTGGCTTCAGGGCTGACATTACTGGCTGCGCCCACCACCTGGGCGACTTCGTGGATAGTGCCGCCCAGAAACAGCCCCGCTCCCAGGGTGTCCAGGTGCAGCCAGCCGGCGTTGATGGCCAGCGGGTACAGGAACATCGACAAGGTGCCGAACAGCACCACGCTGCCGACGGCCATGGCGCTCTTGTGCGGGGCACTGCGCAGTGCCGACTCGAAGGCCAGCACGGCGGCGGCACCGCAGATGGCGCTGCCAGCGGCGGTCAGCAGGGCGGTATCGCGGTCCAGCTTGAACAGTTTCATGCCGCACCACAGGCCGATCAACAGGGTGCTGGACACCACCAGCAGCGACACGATAAGGCCCGACCAGCCGACTTCGGCAATTTCCTGCAGGCTGACCCGCAGGCCAAAGAAGGCCACGGCGATGCGCAGCAGGCCGCGGGCCGAAAAGTTGATGCCGGCTGCCCAGCTGGCCGGTACACCATCGCGCAAGGCATTGCCGTAGAGGGCGCCGGCGACGATGCCGACAATCAGCGGGCTGATGCCCAGATTGGCGATGGCGGGCAGTGCGGCCAGCTGAGTGACCGCAAGCGCGAACAGCGCGACGAACAGGATGCCATTGAGCCGCCCTCGGGTAGAGAGGGTAGGCGTAAAAGCGGGGTTGGACGGAACCGTGGCCATGTGTGTCCTCCGGAAAGGTGTTTCGACAAGGCCTACGTTAATCGGGTTATAAGCTTATAAAAAATCGTAATTTAAAATGGCAAATATCCGTTTAGCTGATATTTTTAAATCATGACCCCAGAACAACTGATAACGTTTGCCACCGTTGCCGAGCACGGCAACATCAGCCATGCGGCCCAGGCGCTTCATTTGTCGCAACCGGCGGTGTCCGGCCAGCTCAAGCTGTTGCAGGAGGCTTTTGGCGAGCCGCTGTATCAGCGCGCCGGGCGGGGGGTGCGGTTGACGGCAGCCGGCGAACAGCTGTTGGCCCATGCCGAGCGCCTGCGCGAAACCTTCCGCCAGGCCCAGGCACTGCGCGACGCCATGCGTGGCCTGGAGCGCGGTACCTTGCGCATCGGTGCCAGTACCACGCCTGCCAGTTACCTGCTGCCGTACCTGATCGCCGATTTCCATGCCAGTCACCCGGACGTGCTGGTGACTACATCACACGGCAACACGGCGGAGATCGTCGCTGCGCTGGGCAGTGTCGACATCGCCCTGATCGAAGGGCCGCCTGGGCAGGAGCTGCCGTTGGGCACGCAAGTGACAGCCTGGCGTGAGGACGAGATCGTTGCCATCGTGCCCAGCGGTCATCCGCTGGCTGGCAGTGGTCCGCAGACCTTGGGGGCGCTGGGCACTTACCCGTTGGTATTGCGCGAGAGCGGCTCGGGTGTGCGGCAGGTCGTCGAGCGCGCGTTTGCCCGTGAGGGTGTGGCGATGCGCGTAGCGCTGGAGATTGCCGGGGTGGAAGGGGTGAAGGAGGCGGTGCGTGCGGGGATGGGGGTTGGCTTTGTGTCGGCAATGTCGATCCGGCATGAGGATGGGGCCCTGCACCGACTGCAAGTTGCCCCTGAGCCGTTGGTCAGGCGGTTTTCCATATTGATGCCACATGCGGCAACGCCCTCAAGGGCGGCAGCGCGGTTTCTCGAGTTGTGTGTCGGCTTGCAGGCGGTGGGGTAACGGCCCCGGCCTGTTTGCGGGTGAACCCGCTCCCACAGGTCGAGAGTGCTGGCAGATCATCCCTCACATTGATGGGTCCAGCTGAGGTAGGCTGCCTTGAGTGATTGCGGAAGGTTGGGCAGGTTGCGTCCTAAATCCGGCACGGTGCCTGGCTGCCGCGCCCACTCCGTTAGCCATGCGATCACCAAAGGCCTGGTTACGGGGCTGGGCGATATTTGGCGTTCAAGCTCGTCTGCGACCTGGCCGAGTATCGCCATGTCCACATCCAGTTGGGCAATTTTGTCCACCCTGTAGTCACCCCTCATCAAGTCGTTTGCTTTGAAAGATAGCGTTTGCTCGATAGCAGTCAGCAACTGGCCAACCGTCCAAGGTTTTGAGAGGAACGTAGCAGACCCGGGTAAGCGGGAGCCGGCATCACGTTGGCCGGCCGACATCACGATCACGGCGGTGCCCGGCCATCGGTCAATGACCAGGTGCGCGAGGTCCACTCCATCGAGCTGGCCTGGCATCTGGATATCGGTCAACACGAGATCCAGGCGGGCCGTGGTTTCCAGCACCGTTATCGCCTCATCGACGCAGCCGCAGCTGCGCACGTCGAGGTCGAGCGATTCCAGCGCTTCGCAGGCGAGCATTCGAATCAACGCGTCATCCTCTACTACCAATACACTGCGAGCCATAACAAAACCCCGATCATGTAGCCATTCGGCGGGCGGCTATGATCTGTGGTTTCATGCAACTGACGGGTGGCGCTTGGGTTGTTGGCAAACCGAGCGATCTATACTTTCCCATTGCCGCCGGGCTTAGATGGTTTTCGTCATTGCCATCGATGCTGGATCGTTGGTAAATGAAGCCACGAAAAGTTTTCGATCCCTGCCTGGCACGTCCGCAGGGGCCATGGTGTCGAACGGCGCGCCCGAAAGTAATCTTCCCAATTGCCAGCTGTGGATGAGAACCCATGCATCAACTGCCTCCCGATGAAATGATCAGGCTTGCACTGCAGAAGTCACAGGCCCGTTTACACAAGCAGCATCAGTTGGTGGTGGAGTATGGCGTGTCGTCGCTCAGGTCGACGAGTCTCGATACTTTGCTCACGCAGGCTTGTACCGTTGTGGCCAAAGGCATGCACACGCGTTTTGCCAAGGTGTTGATGCCATTGCCTGGCAGCGATGATTTTTTGCTGACCCACGGTGTCGGTTGGGATCCCTCTGATATCGGCCACGCCAAGGTCGGTGGCGATGTGGCCAGTCCGGCGGGTTATGCCCTCTCTACGTACCGCCCGGTGCTCTCCAACCATCTGGGCCAGGAGCAGCGCTTCCGCACGCCGGATCTGTTGAAAAAGTATGGCATCGAACGCGCCATCAACGTGCCCATCCGGGGGGCGCTACAGCCGTTTGGTGTGCTGGAGGCGGACAGCACCGAGGGTGACGATTTCATCGAAAGCGACCTGGTGTTCCTCGAAGGTATCTCCAACGTCATCTCCATGGCCGTGGAACGCCTGGCAAATGGGGCAGATGAGCAGCTACCGGATCGCTATTCGGAAAGCATGCTCAATGCCAGCCCCGATTGCGTAAAGATCCTCACCACGCATGGCGATATCGAATTCATGAATGATGCCGGAATGTACCTCATGCACATAAGCGAGCTGGCAGAGGTGCGCGGCAAACCCTGGACCCAGCTGTGGCCTGACGACTCCAAACCCGTCGTGCGTGATGCCATGGCGCGGTCCGTGGCCGGTGAATCGGCGAGGTTTGAGGCCTATTGCCCCACGGCCGGCGATGAGCCGAGATGGTGGGATGTAACCATTGCGCCCATTCTGAGTGCCGAGGGCAGGGTGGACAGGCTGATCGCAGTGTCGCGGGACATCACCGAGCGGCACCAGCACGAGGCTCAGTTGCTGTCCCTGATTGCTGTGCAAAACACCAAGCTGAGCGACAGCGATCTCTATCTTGAAGAGATTCACCATCGGGTAAAGAACAGCCTGCACCTGGTGAACACTTTGCTCCAGCTTCAGGCCAACCTGTCGGCGGATGAGGCGGTCAAGGTCCAGCTGCAGACGGCAGCGAGCCGCGTGCTGACGATTGCCAGTGTGCATGAGCGCCTCTATCAGACTGCAGAAACCCAGGGCGTCCTGGCATCGGAGTACCTTGGCGCCTTGTTGAGTGACCTGGGGTCGGCGCTGGCTGAACGTAAGATCGTGCTCAACGCCGATGCTTTCATTCTCCCCCCACAGCGGATGGCGCCGTTGGGCCTGGTCATTTCCGAGCTGATCACCAATGCCCTCAAGTATGGCAAGGGCACGATTGGGGTGAGCGTCCAGAACGCAGGCGACCATGCTGTGATTACAGTAAGGGACGAGGGGGAGGGCTTTCCGGAGTCTTATCCCGAACCAAGCGGAACAGGCTTGGGTATGCGGCTGGTGAAAAGCTATTCAGGGTATGGAGCTGATGCAATCACGCTGGATCGGCTAGCCGAAAACAGTACGATTTGCGTGAAGTTCAAGCTGTAGTGCCCACTGCAATTCGCCCTGTGCCGCGCGTCACTCGTCGCCGTAGTTCATGATCGAGAGCAGGCGTATGGGCACCTGCACCAGTTTCTCCGGGCCGTGCGGGGTTTCGCCGTCGAATGTGAGGCTGTCGCCGGCGTGCATGTGATAGAGCTGGTTGCCATGGCGGTACACCAGCTCGCCCTCCAGCAAGTGGAGGAACTCGGTGCCGGGGTGGGCGAAGGTGGGGAACTCTTCGCTGGCGTCATCCATGCTCACCCTATAGGCCTCGAAGTTTTTCTTCGGCCCCCTGGCGTGATTGAGCAAGTGGTAGGTGTGGCCCTTCTCGGTGCCGCGGCGCACCACTTCCAGACCTTCGCCAGCCTTTACCAGCAGAGCATTGCCGTCGGGCTGGTCATATTGGCTGAACAGCTTGGCCATCGGCATGCCCAGTACGTCGCACAGGCGGCTGAGGGTGTCGAGGCTGGTGGACACCTGGGCGTTTTCGATCTTGCTCAGCATGCCCTGGCTAATGCCGGCAATGCGCGCCACATCGGCGAGCTTGAGGGACTGGGCCTGGCGCTGGCGCTTGATCTGCAGGCCCAGGTACTGCTCCAGACGAAGGCGCGGTTCGGTTTCGGTCGACATCGAAAGTCCTGCACGGTTTCAGTTCAAGAATAAAGTTTTCGCACTGGGAAAGTGCGAAATGCAGCTGCGCTGGCCGCTTCTTTCCTCAGGTGAAAACAAGTTTCCCACAAATAGAACAGAAAATCCTGCCTGGGTTTTGTCTTGCCTGTGCCGGCCTCTTCGCGGGCAAGTCCACTCCCAAGCGGCTTTGCGGCGAATCCTGTGGGAGCGGGCTTGCCCGCGAAGAGGCCCGAACAGACACCCAAGGGCGCACCTTGAACAAACTTGGCAAGCGCATTGCATTCCTGTGAGGAAAGTAAGTTTCCTTTGCGGAATCGTCGCCCTTGCCCAGGAGTGTTCAACCCATGTTGCCAGCAGAAACCCAGCGCACCCTCGACCAGCACGGCATCAAGTACGTGCTGGCGCAGTTCGTCGATATCCATGGCTCGGCGAAGACCAAATCGGTGCCGGTATCGGGCCTGAAGATGGTAGCCGAGGAGGGCGCCGGCTTTGCCGGGTTCGCCATCTGCGGCATGGGCATGGAGCCGCACGGCCCGGACTTCATGGCCCGCGGCGATCTGTCCACACTGGTTCCGGTGCCGTGGCAGCCAGGCTATGGCCGGGTGGTGTGCGTGGGCCATGTCAACGGCCAGCCTTGGCCCTATGACAGCCGCTACGTATTGCAGCAGCAGGTGCAGCGCCTGGCCGAGAAGGGCTGGACCCTGAACACCGGCCTTGAGCCCGAGTTCAGCCTGTTCCGCCGCGACGAAGGCGGCAAGCTGCAACTGGTTGACGCCTCCGACAACCTCGACAAGCCCTGCTACGACTACAAGGGCCTGTCGCGCTCGCGGCTGTTCCTCGAACGCCTGACCGAGGCGCTGCAGCCGGTGGGCTTCGACATCTACCAGATTGACCACGAAGACGCCAATGGCCAGTTCGAGATCAACTACACCTACAGCGACGCCATGGAGTCGGCCGACCGCTTCACCTTCTTCCGCATGGCTGCCGGTGAGATCGCCAACGACCTGGGCATGATCTGCTCGTTCATGCCCAAGCCTGACCCCAAGCGCGCCGGCAACGGCATGCACTTTCACCTGTCGCTGGCCAGCAGCACCCACAAGAACCTGTTCCACGACCCGTCCGACAGCAGCGGCATGGGCCTGTCAAAGCTGGCCTATCACTTTGCTGCAGGGCTCATGGCCCACGGCGCGGCGTTGTGTGCCTTCGCGGCGCCGACGGTCAACTCCTACAAGCGTCTGGTGGTTGGCCGTTCATTGTCGGGCTCAACGTGGGCCCCGGCCTTCGTCGCCTGGGGGGCCAATAACCGTTCTGCAATGGTGCGCATTCCTTATGGTCGCCTGGAGTTCCGCCTGCCGGACGCCGGCTGCAACCCGTATCTGGTCACCGCCGCCATTATCGCCACCGGCCTCGATGGCATCGACCGCCAGCTGGATCCGGGCGAGATGTGCAATGAAAACCTCTACAACCTGAGCCTTGAAGAAATTGCCGCGCGCGGCATCAAGACCTTGCCGCAATCGCTGAAGGAGGCCGTCGACGCGCTCGAAGCCGACCCGTTGTTCCGCGAGGTGCTGGGCGCCGGGATCGTCGACGAGTTCATCAAGCTCAAGCGCATGGAGTGGGTGGAGTACTGCCGCCACGTCTCCGACTGGGAAATCCAGCGTTACACCGAGTTCTTCTGACCGCCCCAATCCCCTGGGCGGCAGACACGAAAGCGCTCGCCCACTGCCTAGTAAGGAGCATCACCATGTGTGGAATCGTAGGTCTGTACCTGAAAAAGCCCGAGCTGGAAGGCCAGCTAGGCAAGCTGTTCGAACCCATGCTCCAAGCCATGACCGACCGTGGGCCGGACAGCGCCGGCTTTGCCATCTACGGCGATGAAGTGGCCGAAGGCTGGGTCAAGCTGACCCTGCAAGCGACTGACACCAACTACCCCTGGACCACCCTGATGGGCCAGCTGGAAGGGCACCTGGGTTGCTCGCTGGACTGGTACCAGAACGCCAGCGCCGCTGTGCTCAAAGTGCACACAGATGAGGCCGCAGCCCGCGGCGCCTTGGCCGAGCTAGCGCCCGATGTGCGCATCATGAGCGCCGGGCAGAGCATCGAAATCCTCAAGGGCATGGGCCTGCCGGCGGAAATATCCAGTCGCTTCGGCCTGGCCGGCATGAAGGGCAGCCACATCATCGGCCACACCCGCATGGCCACCGAAAGCGCCGTGACCATGGAGGGCAGTCACCCGTTCTCCACCGGCGCCGACCTATGCCTGGTGCACAACGGCTCGCTCTCCAACCACTTCCGCTTGCGCCAGGTACTCAAGCGCGAAGGCATCAGCTTCGAGACCGATAACGACACCGAAGTGGCCGCCGGCTACCTGACCTGGCGGCTACAGCAGGGCGACAGCCTGGCCCAGGCCCTGGATGGCGCGCTGGAAGACCTGGACGGCTTCTTCACGTTTGCCATCGGCACCCGCAACGGCTTTGCCGTGATCCGTGACCCGATTGCCTGCAAGCCGGCGGTGCTGGCCGAGACCGAAGACTACGTGGCCATGGCCTCGGAATACCAGGCACTGGCCGGCCTGCCCGGCATCGAGCACGCCAAGGTCTGGGAACCGGCGCCGGCCACCCTGTACGTCTGGGAGCGCGAAAGCGCCTGACCTGCCACCGAACCCCTGGAGAACCTTATGAAGACGATCGACCTATCCAGCACTTCGGTGCGTGTGCTCAACCAGTCACTGCACGGCGAGGTGCAGGACCTCGAATGGCAAGTGACCCATCCCGGCGGCAAGCACAACCTGGCGGTGGGCATCAACGCCGCCGTGGCGGTGGATATCGAAGGCCATGCCGGCTACTACTGCGCCGGCATGAACCAGCAGGCCAGCGTGACCGTGCACGGCAACGTGGGTGTCGGCGTGGCCGAGAACATGATGTCCGGCCTGGTGAGGGTCAAGGGCAGTGCCTCGCAGGCCGCAGGCGCCACCGCCCATGGCGGGCTGCTGGTGATCGAAGGTGATGCCGGTGCCCGTTGCGGTATTTCCATGAAAGGCGTGGACATTGTGGTCGGCGGCAGCATTGGCCACATGAGCTGCTTCATGGGCCAGGCCGGACGCCTGGTGGTGTGTGGCGATGCCGGCGACGCGCTGGGCGACTCGCTGTATGAGGTGCGCATCTACGTCAAGGGCTCGGTGCAGTCACTGGGCTCGGACTGCATCGAGAAAGAAATGCGCGCCGAACACCTGCAAGAGCTGCAGGAACTGCTGAACAAGGCTGGCCTGGACCATAAGGCCGCCGATTTCAAACGCTACGGCTCGGCCCGCCAGCTGTACAACTTCAAAGTCGACAACGCCAGCGCGTACTGATCCAGGAGCATTCCCATGAGCGAGCAATTCCCCCCGGTACTGCGTGAGTCGGCCACCTTCGATCGCCTGACCATCCAGGAAATCCAGCGTGCCGCCGAAACCGGCATCTACGACATCCGCGGTGGTGGCACCAAGCGCCGTGTGCCGCACTTCGACGACCTGTTGCTGCTCGGCGCCAGCGTGTCGCGCTATCCCCTGGAAGGCTACCGCGAGAAGTGCGGCACCGACGTGGTGCTGGGCAACCGGTTTGCGAAAAAGCCGATCCACCTGAAAATCCCGGTGACCATCGCCGGCATGAGCTTCGGCGCGTTGTCGGCCAACGCCAAGGAAGCGCTGGGCCGTGGTGCGACCATCGCCGGCACCAGCACCACCACCGGTGACGGCGGCATGACCCCGGAAGAACGTGGCCAGTCGCAGCACCTGGTGTACCAGTACCTGCCTTCGCGCTACGGCATGAACCCCGACGACCTGCGCAAGGCCGACGCCATCGAGATCGTCCTCGGCCAGGGCGCCAAGCCGGGCGGTGGCGGCATGCTGCTGGGCATGAAGGTAACCGAGCGGGTAGCCGGCATGCGCACCTTGCCGATCGGCGTCGACCAGCGCAGTGCCTGCCGCCACCCGGACTGGACCGGCCCGGATGACCTGGCGATCAAGATTGCCGAGATCCGCGAGATCACCGACTGGGAAAAACCCATTTACGTGAAGATCGGTGCCAGCCGCCCTTACTACGACGTCAAGCTGGCGGTAAAGGCTGGTGCAGATGTGATCGTGCTAGACGGCATGCAGGGCGGTACCGCAGCCACTCAGGAAGTGTTCATCGAGCACGTTGGCATCCCGATTCTTCCGGCCATCCCGCAGGCGGTGCAGGCGCTTCAGGAAATGGGCATGCACCGCAAGGTGCAGCTGATCGTCTCTGGCGGTATCCGCAACGGTGCCGACGTAGCCAAGGCCATGGCCCTGGGGGCAGACGCAGTGGCCATCGGCACGGCGGCATTGATTGCACTGGGTGACAACCATCCGCGGCTGGACAGCGAGCTGAAGAAGATTGGCTCGGCTGCGGGCTTCTATGACGACTGGCAGAACGGTCGCGATCCGGCTGGCATCACCACCCAGGACCCAGACCTGGCCGGGCGCCTGAACCCGGAAGAAGCGGGTCGCCGGCTGGCGAACTATCTGCGGGTGCTGGTGCTGGAGGCGCAGACCATGGCGCGGGCGTGTGGCAAGTCGCACCTGCACAACCTTGACCCGGAGGACCTGGTGGCGTTGACCGTGGAAGCGGCCGCGATGGCGCGGGTGCCCTTGGCGGGGACGGCCTGGGTGCCGGGGCAGGCGCAGTACTGATCCACCGTTTTTGGGGCTGCAAAGCAGCCCCAAGGCACCCCAATCGCCCATATCAGCGCCATCGCTGGGAGGCTATGTCGAGGGCGTATCGCCCATTGGGCAGGCACTGGTGCAGCTCAAGGGGGTGGCGTTCACCTTCGTGTACTGCTTCGTAGTGAGGCTGGGCGATAGGGCCGTTACAGGTTGAATCAGTGTCCCATGGCCAACTTGGCACTTGTCTGCCGACGACGGTAGGCACTGTCACGGCTGGCCAGCCACCAGTACAGCGGTGAGGTAATTGCCAGCCCTACCAGCCACGACAGGTCAGCCCCGTTGATGTGCTCGGAAATCGGCCCGACATACAGCGGCGTGTTCATGAAGGGGATCTGCACCACGATACCTACCGCATAGGCTATCAACGCCTGTGGGTTGTAACGCCCGTAGATACCGCCATCGACCTGGAAGATCGACTGGATGTCGTAGTCACCTTTGTGGATGGCATAAAAGTCGATCAGGTTGATCGCCGTCCACGGTACCAGCACCACCAGCAGCACCAGCACCATGTCGACGAAGTGGCCGATGAAGTCTGCCGAGGCGAACACCGCCACCACGCAGCAGGCCGACAGCACGATCAGCGACAGCACCGCACGGCTTTTGGCGGTGGGGATCCAGCGATAGGCGAAGGTTTGCACCAGGGTGATGATCGACAGTACAGCGCCATACAGGTTGAGGGCGTTGTGGCTGATGACGCTGAGCAGGAACAGCACCAGCATGATCGGGCCCAGGGTACCGGTGGCCAGCTTGACCGCATCCATGGTGTCCATCCCGGCCGGAATCGCCAGTACCGCCACGGCGCCGAAGATGAACGACAGGCTCGAACCCAGGGCTGAGCCCAGGTACGTTGTCCAGAACGTCGAGCTGACTTTCACATCTGCCGGCAGATAACGCGAGTAGTCCGACACATAGGGCGCAAAGGCGATCTGCCACAGCGCCGCCAGCGACACGGTGGCCAACCAGCCGGCCAGGTTGAAGCCGCCGCGGGTGAGGAAGTCGTCGCTTTGCACGTGGCTGAAGATGTAGCCGAAGCCGACCACGATACCGATGCCCAGTACCCAGGTGCCAATGCGGTTGAGCACGTGGATGAAGCGATAGCCGATGATGCCGATGATGCCTGAACCCAAGGCACCGATGACGATGCCCACCGGCACCGGTACGGCATCGACCACACCGTGCAGCGATTTGCCGGCGAGCACGATGTTGGAGGCGAAGAAGCCGATGTACATGACGCCGGCGATTACCACCACCAGCAGCGCGCCGAGCGTGCCGAACTGGGCGCGGCTCTGGATCATCTGCGGGATACCCATTTGCGGGCCCTGGGCCGAGTGCAGTGCCATCAGCACCCCCCCGACCAGGTGACCGACCAGGATGGCGACGATGCCCCATATCAGGTTCAGGTGGAACAGCTGCACGCCCAGCGCGCCGGTGACGATGGGCAGCGGGGCGATGTTGCCGCCGAACCACAGTGTGAACAGATCCCTTACCTTTCCATGGCGGTCTTGCGGGGGCACGTAGCCGATTGTGTGTTTTTCTATCAGGGGTGCCGAATTGGCTGCACTGGTCATGACTGACTCCAAGGCAAGGTAGGGCATCGGGAGCTGCCCGGGGGCGTGCCGGCGATGGGCAACGCGTTCTTGTTGGAGGGATGATGCGGGGCGCGGGGATAACGAGAAATTAGTAAATATGTACCCATAAACCTTAAAAAACCTAAGGCTGACAAAAGCTTAAGCGGGGGACGGTAGCAAGGACGGTGCCAGTTGGCGGCAGGGCTTGAAGTAGAGGGGTTGAGCCCTGTTTCGGCAGAACGCGGTGGGCTTTGATGGTGCGTCGTGCGCATTTGCAGGGCAGCTGAATGGTTGCCTGCATCGGCCCTTTCGCGGGGCTAGCCCGCGAAAGGGCCTGTACAGGCAATAGAGCTACATCGGCAACAACCGGTCCTGGATCACTTCCTTCATCACCAGGGTTGAGCTCAGGCGTTTCACATTGGGAATGCTGGTCAGGTGCTCGTCATACAGCTTCTGAAACGCCGGCAGGTCCTTGGCCACCACATGCAGCAGGTAATCCGGGTCGCCGAATAACCGCTGTGCTTCGACAATCTGCGGAATCTCCGAAAGTGCCGCTTCAAAATCCGCCACCGGCTGCCGGGTCACCTCGCGCAGGGTCACGAACACCAACGCGGCAAAATTCAGCCCCAGGGCGCTCGGCGCCAGGCGGGCGTGATAGCCCAGAATCGCCCCGGATTCTTCCAGTGCCTTCAAGCGCCGATGGCAGGGCGACAGGCTGAGCCCTACGCGGTCGGCCAGTTCGGTTACCGATAGCCGACCGTTTTTTTGCAGCTCGGCAAGCATTTTTCTATCAGTTCTGTCCATTGAGAAGGATCTTCCAGTCATTGAGCGATTGCAGGGAATATACGAAAGAAAATCCCCGGGCGGAATCCGTAATCTTTCGACATCCCAAGGCAGTAGATAAGGAAGATTCAAGTGGCTATCAGTGTGCTGACGGCGTTTTGGGCCGTGTCGATGCTGTTCGTGATTACCCCGGGCGCAGATTGGGCTTACGCCATTTCGGCAGGCATGCGTGGGCGCTGGGTAATGCCCGCGGTGGCGGGCATGTTGTCGGGGCATTGCCTGGCGACGCTGGTGGTGGCGGCCGGGGTAGGCAGCCTGCTGGCAGGCCACCCATTGGCACTGACCTTGCTCACCCTGGCGGGGTGCAGCTACCTGCTGTGGCTGGGTGGTAACCTGTTGTTGAGCCCGGCATTGCCGGCAGCCGGGCAGGGCGGTGCGGGGGATTCGGGTTCGCGCTGGGCGTTGAAGGGCTTCTGCGTCAGCGGCCTGAACCCGAAGGTTTTCCTGCTGTTCCTGGCTTTGCTGCCGCAGTTCACCGACCCACAGTCGAACTGGCCAGTGCCGTTGCAGATCTTGCTGCTGGGGCTGGTGCACCTGTGCAGCTCGCTGGTGATCTACTCACTGGTCGGCTATGGCGCCAAAGCCGTGTTGAGTACCCGGCCGGGGGCGGCGAAGCTGGTCGGGCGGGTGTCGGGGGTGGCGATGATTACGGTGGCCCTGGGCTTGATTGCCGGGCAAATCAACTGACACCGTGAGGCAAGGGGGCCAGGACGTTCCCGAGCGTCTGGCACAGCTGTTCTGCCGAGTAAGGCTTGGCCAGAAAGGTAAACCCTTGGTGCCCGCCTTCGGCAATTGCATCGCTGTAGCCCGAAGTAAGGATCACCGGAAGCTGCGGGCGCTGACGGCGCAGCTCCAGGGCAAGTGCCAACCCACCCATGCCGGGCATGACCACATCGGAAAACACCGCATCAAAACCGCCCGCCGGGCCAGTCAACTGCGCCAGCGCCTCTTCCGCCGAGCGTGCACAGCTGACCTGATAACCATGGTCCTCAAGGATCTGCGCGCTGAAGCGGGCCAGGTCGGAATTGTCCTCTACCAGCAGTATCCGTCGCCGCTCGCTCTGTGCTTGCAGCAGGCTGCCGGCCGAGGCGTCTTCCGACGGGGCAGCGGGCGGGTCCTCCTGCGGCAGGTAAAGGGTAAACGTTGTGCCTTGGCCGGGGGCACTGGTCACTGCTACATCCCCCCCGGACTGCTTGGCAAAGCCGAACACCTGCGACAGCCCAAGCCCGGTCCCTTCACCTGCAGCTTTGGTTGTGAAAAACGGGTCGAAGATGCGCTCCAGCAAATCGGCGGCAATACCGGTACCACTGTCGCTCACGGATATCGCCGCGAATGGGCCTGGCAGGGACGGCTGGCCGCGCAAGGCCGGCAGGCGCTGATCGGCCTGCAGGCGCAGTTGCAACACACCTTCGCCGGCCATGGCATCCCGGCCGTTGAGCATGAGGTTGATCACTGCGTTCTCCAGCTGGCTGAGGTCGGCGCGGATGTGGCACGGCGCAGGCGGTAACTGCAGCTCGACCTGGATGCGTGCGCCGGTGGCGGTGTCGAGCATGTCAGCCATCGCTTCCAACCGTGGTCCTGCCTCGAACACGTGTGGGCTGAGGGCCTGTCGGCGGGCGAAGGCCAGGAGCTGACCGGTTAGTTTGGCACCACGGTCGACGGTGTCGGATATGGTCTTGAGGTAACGTTCGCGACGCTTCTCGTCGAGGTTGGGGCGTTGCAGGAAGTGCAGCGAGGAACGGATGATGGTCAGCAGGTTGTTGAAGTCGTGGGCAACGCCACCTGTCAGCTGGCCGATGGCTTCCAGCTTTTGTGCCTGGCGCAGCACGGCTTCGGTGTGCAGCAGCTGGGTCGTGCGTTCTTCCACGCGGTGCTCAAGGTTGGCGTTGAGCGCCTCCAGCGCTGCCATCGCCTCACGCACTTCAGCATTGGCCTGAACCCGCTGGATATGCGCCCAGCAACGTTCGGTAACCTCGCTGATCAGCGCTTGCTCGTAGTCGGTCCATTCCCGGGGAAAACGGTCGTGAATCGCCATCAGCGCGGTCAGCCTGCCAGCCTTGATCAGCGGCATGCAGACAGTAGCGGTGATGCCGATGGCCTGAAATGTCGCCGCTTCGTCAGCGGCCAGTTCGCGAAGGTTGTCATTGATCACCAACGCCAGGCCGCTGCGCAGGCGGCTGACCGCCAGGCGGCCGAAATCATGCAGGTGATATTGGCCCACCAGGCGTGGGGAGCCGGGTGCTACGGCATCGCCGCAGATGGTGAAGCCATTCTCGTCCGGCTCCATTACCGCATAGGCGCAGCTGGACAAGCCAAGGTGCTCGACCAGCATGCGCGTGGTGATGGCCATGATCTGGTCGGGGTCGGTGGCGTCGGCCACGGCGCGCCCGAGGCTGTCGAGAAAGTTGAGGCGCAGGTTGGTGACCACACCGGCGGTGGTTTCGGTAACCGTATCGAGCATGCCAAGCACTTCGCCATCCAGGCCGCGAATCGGGCTGTAGCAGAAGGTGAAATAAGCCTGCTCCGGGCCGCCGTTGCGGTCGATCGTCAGTGGGAAGTCTTCGATGTACACCGCTTCGCCGGACAACGCACAGTCGGCCATTTTGCTGATATCGGCCCAGGCCTCATGCCACACGTCGCGGAAGGGGATACCCAAGGCCGAGGGCTTGCGCCCGAGAATCGGGATGAAAGCATCGTTGTGCAGGGTGATGAGGTCAGGGCCCCAGAGCACCGCC
Source organism: Pseudomonas sp. GW460-LB5 (assembly GCF_059423245.1). Taxonomy (NCBI): domain Bacteria; kingdom Pseudomonadati; phylum Pseudomonadota; class Gammaproteobacteria; order Pseudomonadales; family Pseudomonadaceae; genus Pseudomonas; species Pseudomonas sp. GW460-LB5. The sequence continues at coordinate 34,980 of NZ_JBWKXT010000048.1, read as the reverse complement.
TGCGGAAAACGCGAAGCCAGGCACAGGGCCATGGTGGTCTTCAGGGCGTCAGGCCAATGTTCCAATGCCCCCAGGGGGGTGGCGGCCCAGTTGTGGTTGCGGATGCGTTCGGCCATCAGCCCGCCGCCGTCTAGCCATTTCGCCATTTGTTCTGTCGGTCCTTTAACACAAGGCCTTAGGGTGCACCGAGAATAGACGGTTGGCGAGCATTTTGTGGTGGCCTGTGCCGGCCTCTTCGCGGGTTCACGCGCGAAGAGGCCGGCACAGGCTAGCGCATGAAGTGCACCTTGCCAGTGTCGTCATTGCCCATGTAGATCCCGTAGACCCCGGCCTGCCGTTCAAGGATGTAGCGCTCGAGAATCTGCCGGATAGCCGGATAGTAGATGTCGTCCCACGGAATCTCGTCGGGCTCGAAGAACTTGTATGCCAGGGTCTCCGGCCCGTAGTGCCCGGTTTCTTCGGCGACGACGGCGCGGAAGATGATGTACACCTCGCTGATCCTGGGTACGCTGAAGATGGAGTAGGGCGAGACGATGTCGGCACGCACCCCGCTTTCTTCCCAGACCTCGCGCAGTGCAGCCTGCTCGGTGGTCTCGCCAGCTTCCATGAACCCGGCCGGCAAGGTCCAGGTGCCGGGGCGCGGCGGGATGGCGCGCTGGCACAACAGGTACTTGCCATCGCGCTCGATGATGCAGCCGGCGATGATCTTCGGGTTGATGTAATGGATGTAGCCGCAGCCGGTGCAGTGCAGGCGTTCGTGGGTGTCGCCTGTGGGAACGCCCCGGGCCAGTTCCGTGGTGCAGTGCGGGCAGTAGCGGGGGGCGTTGGGCATGATCAGCGGCCTATGCGAGGTTCCTTCAGGGCCAGGGGCTCGACGATGTCGCGCACCTTGGTGTTGTCATCCTGCTTCTGGCGCAGGTAGTCCAGGGCCACCTTGGCGGCAGCGCGGACGTGGTCGACCGAAGCTTGGTGGGCCACCAGCGGGTCACCACCCTTGATGGCTTCGACGATCTTTTCCATTTCGCGGTTGCTGGCGCCGCGGCGGTTTTCTTGCGACACCGAGGTGGCGCGCAGGTAGCTGATGCGCGCCTGCAACTGGCGCAGTTGCTGGGCCGCCACCTGGTTGCCGGAGCCCTCCAGCAGCACGTCGTAGAAACCTTGTACCGAATCCAGCACCTGTTGCAGCTCGCCTTCTTCCAGCGCTTCGCGGTTCACCTCCAGCGCGCGTTCCAGGGCACGGATGTCCTTGGCCTTGGCGTTGAGGGTGAACAGCTGCACGATCAGGCCTTCGAGCACACAGCGCAGCTCGTAGATGTCGCGGGCGTCTTCCAGGGTGATGATGGCGACACGCGGGCCTTTGGCGTCGGCGAATTCCACCAGGCCTTCGGACTCCAGGTGGCGCAGGGCTTCGCGCACCGAGGTACGGCTGACGCCGAGGCGGTCGCAGAGGTCGCGCTCCACCAGGCGGTCGCCGGGCAGCAGATGGAAGTTCATGATTGCGGCGCGCAGCTTGTCTAGCACGATTTCGCGCAGGGTAACGGGGTTGCGGTTGACCTTGAAGCTGTCGTCGAGTGGCTGGCGTTTCATCAGGAGCGCTCTTTATGAGGCTGTTGCGCCAACATCGCGGAACGCCCCGAACCGAGGCTTTCCATGCAGTGGTTCGAACAGCCCGTTGTTAACGGGTTGACTCCGCATCGGCTTCGGCAAACGCTTCACGGGCCAGGCGGAAACTGTCCACCGCCGCGGGTACGCCGCAATAAATGCCGACCTGGAGCAGAATTTCGCGAATCTGTTCACGGCTCAGGCCATTGCGCAATGCGCCGCGGATGTGCAGCTTGAGCTCGTGGGGCCTGTTGAGCGCGGAAATCATGGCCAAGTTTATCATGCTGCGCTCTTTGAGCGACAAGCCTTCGCGGCCCCAGACGTGGCCCCAGCAGTATTCGGTGACCAGTTCCTGCAATGGCTTGGTGAACTCGTCGGCGTTCTGGATCGAGCGGTTGACGTAGTCCTCGCCCAGCACCTGGGTGCGGATGGCCAGGCCTTTGTCGTACTTCTCGTTACTCATGTGCCGTACTCCGGAAGAAAAAAGGGAACGGGGGCCGCGTTGCGGCCCCCGGCGGTCTCAAGGTCAGCCCAGGGGCGGCAGGGCGCCCAGTTTGCCTTTGTGGTACACCATCGGCGTCACCGGCTCGGCCGGCAACACCAGGTTCTTCACTGCACCGACGATGATCGCGTGGTCCCCACCGTCATACTCGCGCCACAGTTCGCACTCGATGATCGCGGTCGCCTTGGCCAGCAGCGGGTTGCCCAGCTCGCTCAAATGCCACTCGACGCCCTTGGCCTTGTCCTTGCCCTTGCCGGCGAAGGCGTAAGCTTCAGCGGTCTGCTCGGCGGACAGCAGGTGAATCGCGAACTGCTTGCTGTCACGCAGGATCGGGTAGGTGTCGGAGGCGTAGTTGGGGCAGAACAGTACCAGCGCCGGGTCGATCGACAATGCGCTGAAGGCGCTGGCGGTGATGCCGACGATGGCGCCGTCGGCGTCCAGGGTGGTCACTACCGTGACGCCGGACGGGAAAGAGCCCATCACGTCTTTGTAGATGCCGGGTTCGATCATCTTGTGTTCCTCCTAGCGCATCACGAACGGGTCGGGCATCGGCGCGGTGGACAGGTTGATCCACACGGTCTTCAGCTCGGTATAGGCCAGCACCGAATCGATGCCGCTCTCACGGCCGTAGCCGCTGTTCTTGAAACCACCAATTGGCGCCATGGCCGACACGGCGCGGTAGGTGTTGACCCAGATGATCCCCGAACGCACGTCGCGGGCCAGGCGATGAGCACGGCCCAGGTCACGGGTCCAGATGCCGGCGGCCAGGCCGAACTGCGAGTCGTTGGCGATTTCCAGGGCCTCCTCCTCGGTCTTGAAGCGGATGACCGCGGCGACAGGGCCGAACACTTCTTCCTGCATGATGGTCATCGAGTTGCTGTCGCACTCGAACAGGGTCGGCTCGTAGAACCAGCCGTCACCCTCGACCTCGGCACGCTTGCCGCCCATGTGCAGCTTGGCACCTTCAGCCTTGGCCGCAGCCACCAGGCCTTCGACGACGGCCAACTGCTGCGCGGTGGCCATAGGGCCCATTTCGCTGGCGTCGTCCTGCGGGTTACCGATGCGGATGCGCTTGGCGCGGGTAATCAGGCGCTCTACGAATTCGTCGAAAATCTCGTCCTGCACCAGCAGGCGCGAACCGGCTACGCAGCTTTGCCCGGAGGCGGCATAGATGCCGGCCACGGCACCGTTGATGGCGCTGTCCAGGTCGGCGTCGGCGAAGATGATGTTCGGCGACTTGCCGCCCAGCTCCAGCGACAGCTTGGCAAAGTTCTCGGCACTGCTGCGCACCACATGGCGGGCTGTAGCGGCGCCGCCGGTGAAGGCGATCTTGCGCACCAGCGGGTGGCGGGTCAGTGCCGCGCCGGTGGTCGGGCCGTAGCCGGTGACCACGTTGACCACACCGGCCGGGAAGCCGGCTTCGAGGGCCAGACGGGCCAGCTCGAGGATGGTCGCCGAGGCATGTTCGGACGGTTTGAGCACGATGGTGTTGCCGGCAGCCAGGGCTGGGGCCAGCTTGATCGCGGTGAGGTACAGCGGGCTGTTCCACGGGATGATCCCGGCAACCACGCCGATGGGCTCGTGCACGGTGTAGGCGAACAGGTCGGGCTTGTCCAGCGGCAGGGTGCCGCCTTCAAGCTTGTCGGCCAGCCCTGCGGTGTAGTGGAAGAACTCTGGCAGATAGCCGACCTGGCCGCGGGTTTCGCGGATCAGCTTGCCGTTGTCACGGCTTTCCAGCTGGGCCAGGTGTTCCTTGTTCTCGCTAATCAGGTCACCCAGGCGACGCAGCAGCTTGCCACGCGCGGTGGCGGTGATGCTGCGCCATTCCTTGCTGTCGAAGGCACGCTGGGCGGCCTGCACGGCCAGCTCGACGTCGGTTTCGTCAGCGTCGGGAAGCTGCGCCCAGGCTTGGGCGGTGGCCGGGTTGAGGCTGTCGAAGGTCTTGCCGCTCTGGGCATCGCGCCATTGGCCGTCGATGCACATCTGGAAACGAACGAGGGTCATGCAACAATCCCCTTGGCGGATTCGGTGAGGGTGCGGGCTTGCGCGAGGAAGTCCAGCAGCATCTTGTTGACTTCACGGGGTGCTTCTACCGGCATCATATGCCGTTGCTCGGCGAGGACCACGCTGTGCGCACCCGGAATGCTGGCGGCAAGCTGGCGGGTCATGGCCGGGGTGGAGCCCGAATCGAGTTCGCCCGTGGCGATCAGCGTCGGCACCTGGATGCTGCCCAGGTCGTCAGCGCGGTACATGTCCTGAGTGGCGAACAACGAATACGTGGTGTGGTAGCCCTGCGGGTCGTTGCTCGCCAGCACTTGGCGAATGGCGGCGACCTGTGCCGGGTTGGCAGCCTTGTATTCACGGCTGAACCAACGATCCAGGGCGGCATCGACGTTGGCGTCGGGGCCCAGCTCCGCTGCCTGGGCAGCGCGGGCGATCACGCCGGCACTTTGCTCGGGGGTGCGGTTGAACACGCTGTTGAGCACGACCAGTGCAGTCAGGCGCTGCGGGTAGTGCAGGGCGAATGCACGGGCAACCAGGCCGCCCATGGAGAAGCCGATCACGGTCGCTTGTTGAATTTGCAGGTGGTCGAGCAGCTCGGCGAGCTGGTCGGCGTAGGCTTGCAGCGGCGTGTCGGCAGCCGGCACGCGGCTTTGACCGTGGCCGAGCATGTCGTAGGCGATGACACGGTAGTCGTTGGCCAGGCCAACGATCTGGCCGCCCCACATTTCCTTGTTCAGGCCCACGCCGTGGATCAGTACCACGGGTTGGCCCTGGCCTACGGACAGGTAGCTGGTGCCGGCAGGTGTACGTTCAGCGACAGGCTGAATCATGGAGGGCGCTCCTTGAAGGTCGGGCGCGGCGGGAAAGCACGCCACGCCCCGGCCCGTCTTGGTTGTTGTTATTGAGCGTTGGCTTTTTCGGCAGCCAGTTCTTCCAGGTCGATGTAGCGGTTGCCGATGCGCGGGTGCAGGCGGCCGCCGTCGGCAGCGCCCAGCACCACAACGATTTCATCGGCGCGCGGGGCGTCTTCGATCTGCATTTCCAGAGTGATGTAGTGCGAACGCAGGCCTTCGTCGTCCTTCTGCATCATCGGGATCTGAATCGAGGTGCCGGGGCCGCCGCGCTTGTTGGTGAAGCTCAGGTAGCTCTTGGCCTGCACCGCTTCGCGGTAGTGGTTGCCGAAGCGCAGGGTGTGGATCACAGCCGAGGCGTGCTCGATTTCGCCGTCGGCGCCGACCACGGCCGCTTTACCGTAGGCTTCGATCTTGTCGGCACCGCCAATGGCAGCGGTCAGACGCTCGACCATCAGTGCACCCAGCTCCGAGCAGTTGGCGCGGATTTCCGGCTTCAGATCTTCAACAAAACCGCGACCGGCCCATGGGTTCTTGATCACGACGGCCAGGCCGACCATGGTCACTGGTTTGTCGGTGGCCTTGCCGCCTTCGATGCGGGTCTCTTCGGAGTAGGTGACGATCTTGCGGATTTCGAAACTCATGGAGGGCTCCTGGTGAGGGTTATCAGCTCTTGTTGTCTGATGGTATACCATAATATTTGTTGTGCAAGAGGTGTCAGGAAATTTCTCTTGTCGGGGGACGAAAGGTGGCCTGATGCCTTGATTTCGCTGCTGTCTGTACTGGCCCTATCGCCGGCAAGCCAGCTCCCACAGGTACCGCGCTGCATTCAGAGCCTGTAGTGGCAATGTGGGAGCTGGCTTGCCGGCGATAGGGCCAGTAAAGGTTTCAAAAAAAAGCCCGCTCACGCAGGCTGAAGGGGCCCACGTGAGCGGGCGCGTCCCGCAATGATTCAGGCAATGGGAATTCAGGCGAACGCCGGCACCACTTCCTTGATGAACAGTTCCAGCGACTTCTTCTTCTCGGCGTGGGGCAGGCTGTTGTCGCACCAGAAGCTGAACTCGTCGACGCCGAGCTCCTGGTAGTACTTGATGCGCGCGATGATTTCTTCCGGCGTGCCGATCATGGTGTTCTTGCGAATGTTCTCCAGCTGGAACGCCGGCACTTCGGCAAACTTCGATTCCGGGCTCGGCTCCAGGAAGCCGTTGACCGGAACGGTCTTGTTACCGAACCAGGCATCGAAGGTGCGATAGAAGCGCGAGATGGCCTGCGCGCCGACTTTCCAGCCTTCCGGCTCGGCCGGGCTGTGCACGTGGGTGTGGCGCAGCACCATCAGTTGTGGGCGCGGCACGTCCGGGTTGTTGTCCAGAGCGGCCTGGAACTTGTTCTTCAGGTCCAGTACTTCTTCGTCACCCTTCATCAGCGGGGTGACCATGACGTTGCAGCCGTTGGCCACGGCGAAGTTGTGCGAATCCGGGTCGCGGGCGGCGATCCACATCGGCGGCGTCGCGTTGAACGGTTTCGGCACGCTGGTGGAGGTGGGGAACTTGTACACTTCGCCGTCATGGGCGTAGTCGCCTTCCCACAGCTTACGTACGACCGGCACCATCTCGCGCAGCGCCTTGCCGCCGTCGGTGGCTGGCATGCCATTGGCCATGCGGTCGAACTCGAACTGGTAGGCGCCACGGGCCAGGCCCACTTCCATGCGGCCGTTGCTGATCACGTCGAGCAGGGCGCATTCCCCGGCGACGCGGATCGGGTTCCAGAACGGCGCAATGATGGTGCCGGCACCCAGGCGAATCTTGCCGGTGCGCGCGGCCAGGTAGGCCAGCAGCGGCATCGGGCTCGGCGAAATGGTGTATTCCATGGCGTGGTGCTCGCCAATCCACACGGTGCTGAAACCGCCGTTTTCGGCCATCAGGGTCAGTTCGGTCAGGTCTTCGAACAACTGGCGGTGGCTGACCTGTTCATCCCAACGTTCCATGTGTACGAACAACGAAAATTTCATGGGGCTTTCCTCAACGCTTGAAAGGGGCTGGCGCCTGGCAGGGGAGGCGCCAGTGGTCTCGATTCAGAACAGGCTTCAGGCAAAGGCCGGCAGGCTGGCCATCTTGCCGCGGCAGTACACCATCGGCCGGGGCGCTTCTTCGGGCACGATCAGGTTATGCACCTTGCCGACCATGATGGCGTGGTCGCCACCTTCATATTCACGCCACAGTTCGCATTCGATGACGGCGGTGGCGCCGGCCAGGATCGGGTTACCCAGTTCGCTCATGGACCACTCGATGCCGCTGGCCTTGTCCTTACCCTTCTTGGCGAACGCATAGGCTTCGGCTTGCTGTTCACCCGAGAGCAGGTGAATGGCAAAACGCTTCTGTTTGATCAGCACCGGGTAGGAGTCGGAGGTGTAGTTGGGGCAGAACAGCACCAGCGGCGGGTCCATCGACAGGGAGGAGAAGGCGCTGGCGGTCAGGCCGACAACCGAGCCGTCATCGTCCAGGGTGGTGATGACGGTAACGCCGGAGGGGAAGGAGCCCAGGACGTTCTTGTAGACGGTTGCGTCGATCATCGGGAATACCTCTAAAAGGCTGCGGTGGTCCGCGGTTTTTATCGTTGATGTGTCTGATGGTATACCGTAATACCTATTTTGCAAGCGGAATTTTAATGCCCGAGGTTTACACGATGAACGGCTAAAGGCCACGTATACCGTGGCTTAGAGCGGTGACGCGGTTTGTTGTATGGGTTTGCAAAGCAGATCAGTGGACGCTTTTTCGTGCGGATCAGTGTTGTCAAAAGCTTGGAATACCATAATATGGTCCGCAGCTGAGAGGCCGCCTAGATGCGGTTTCCTTACAACGATAAAAACGACCTTTCGAGCTGAATCCTATGTCCCAACCGTCATCGCAACACCCGTTTGTCGAGAATCACACGGTCGATTACGTTCCACCTGCCGAGCGCCACGGGAAGGCGCGCGACCTGTTCACCCTCTGGTTCAGTACCAACATTGCGCCACTGCCAATTGTCACCGGCGCCATGGTGGTCCAGGTGTTCCACCTGAACCTGTTGTGGGGGCTGATCGCCATTGTGCTGGGCCATCTGGTCGGGGGCGTGGTCATCGCCCTTGCCTCTGCGCAGGGACCGCAGCTGGGCATTCCACAGATGGTGCAAAGCCGTGGCCAGTTCGGCCGCTACGGCGCCTTGCTGATCGTGTTCTTCACTGCACTGATCTATGTCGGCTTCTTTATTTCCAACATCGTCCTGGCGGGCAAGACCATTCACGGCATCGCCCCGAGCATGCCGATGCCGGGCGCGATCGTGATCGGTGCCCTGAGCGCCACGGCCATTGGCGTGATCGGCTACCGCTTCATCCATGTCCTGAACCGCATCGGTACCTGGGTGATGGGCTCTGCGCTGCTGGCGGGGTTCATCATGATGTTCGCCCAGGAGCTGCCGGCCGACTTCTTCAGCCGTGGTGCATTCAATCTGTCGGGCTTTATCGCCACCGTGTCACTGGGCACTATCTGGCAGATCAGCTTCTCGCCGTACACGTCCGACTATTCGCGTTATCTGCCACGTAAAGTGGGCATTGCCAAGCCGTTCTGGGCCACTTACTTTGGCGCGACCCTGGGCACCATCCTGTGCTTCAGCTTTGGTGCCGTGGCGGTGCTGTGCGTGCCGGAAGGTACTGACGCCATGGACGCAGTGAAGCAGGCTACCGGTTGGCTGGGCCCGATCCTGATGGTGCTGTTCCTGCTCAATATCATCAGCCATAACGCCCTTAACCTGTATGGCGCGGTGCTGTCGATCGTCACTGCTATTCAGACGTTCTTTGCCGAATGGACGCCAAGCATCAAGGTGCGGGTAATCCTGGCCTCGGTGATTCTGCTGGGCTGCGGGATGGTCGCGCTGAACGCCTCGGCGGACTTCATCGGCCACTTCATCGGCCTGATCCTGGCGTTGCTGCTGGTGCTGGTGCCGTGGGCTTCGATCAACCTGATCGACTTCTATCTGATCAAGAAGGGCCAGTACGACATTCCTTCGATCTTCAGCGCTGATGGCGGCATCTATGGTCGCTTCAATCACCACGCGATCATTGCCTATGCCTGCGGCATTCTGGTGCAGTTGCCGTTTGCCAACACCGCCCTGTATGTGGGGCCGTATTCGAACATTGTCGAAGGGGCGGACTTGTCCTGGCTGTTCGGGTTGCTGGTGACGGTGCCGTTGTATTACTGCCTGGCGACGCGGGGGCAGGCGGTCAACAGTACGCGGGTGATCAGCGTCAACGACTGACAGTTGCAGTGGGGGCCGCCTTGCGGCCCATTCGCGGGGCAAGCCCGCTCCCACAGATTCAACCAAAGCAATGGAGTGAACCTGTGGGAGCGGGCTTGCCCCGCGAATGGGCTGCAAAGCAGCCCCGGCTATATCCGATCAAACCTTGAACTGCGCCACCATGCCATTCAGGTCCACCGCCAACCGCGACAAGTCCTGTGCCGCCGCGCTGGTCTGGTTGGCCCCCGCTGAGGTCTGCATCGCCAGATCACGAATGTTCACCAAATTGCGGTCCACTTCGCGCGCCACCTGCGCCTGCTCCTCTGAAGCACTGGCAATCACCAGGTTACGCTGGTTGATCGACGCAATCGCCTCGGCAATCACCTCCAGCGCCTGACCGGCGCCCTGGGCCACTTCCAGCGTGCCCGTCGCACGCCCCTGGCTGCTGTGCATCGCCGTCACGGCCCGCTCGGTACCGTTCTGGATGCCGGCAATCATCTGCTCGATCTCTGCGGTCGACTGCTGGGTGCGGTGGGCGAGGGCGCGGACTTCGTCGGCCACCACGGCAAAGCCACGGCCTGCCTCGCCGGCGCGGGCTGCTTCGATAGCGGCGTTCAGTGCCAGCAGGTTGGTCTGCCCGGCAATCGCGCCGATCACATCCAGCACACGGCTGATCTCATTGGCATTGTTGGCCAGCTGTTCGATCTCGACCGAGGTGCCGGTCACATCGGCCACCAGGTGCTGGATGGACGCCAGTGCCTGGTTGACCCGGTCACGGCCATCGCGGGTGGTCTGGTCGGCACCTTTGGAGGCGTCCGCAGTGCTGACTGCATTGTTCGCCACTTCCTCGACTGCTGCGGTCATCTGGTTGACAGCCGTGGCGGCCTGGTCGATTTCGGCGCTTTGCTGATGCAGGCCGCGGCTGGTGTCTTCGGTGACGGTGTGGAGTTCTTCCGAGGCCGAGGCCAACTGGTCGGACGAGGCGGCGATCTTGCGGATGGTGTCGCGCAGGCTGCCTTGCATGCGGCTCAGGGCGCGCAGCAGCAAGGCGGGCTCGTCGCGGCCGGTGACGCGGATTTCCTGGGTGAGGTCGCCCGTGGCCACACGTTCGGCCACGGCCACTGCATCGGCCAGAGGCACCACGATGCTGCGAGTCAGCACGGTAGCCATCGCGGCCAGGGCAAGCATGATCACAAGCAACGAGAAGATGATGGCGTTAAATGCTTCGTCCGCTACATCGCTGCTGCGCTGCGAGGCATCTTCGGCACCCTTGCTGTTGTAGTCGATCAGCGCCGTCAAGGCCTTCATCATGCTGTCGGCTCGTTGGGTGAGCGGGCCGCTGATCTGCTGCTTTGCCTCGTCCATGCGGCCTGCAGCAATGTCCTGCAGCACTTTCAGCTGCAGTTCGAGGTACTGGTGATACCCGTCGTTGAAGGTGTTGAAAAGGGCACGGTCGTCGGCCGCGATGATGGTGTCGGCGTAGTCCTTCAGGCCACCTTTGAGCTCGGCATTGATGGCTTCGAGCATCTGCAGGTTACGTGTGCGCTCGCCGGGGTTATCGTCCAGCGCGGCCCGCAGGGTAACGGCGCGGGCGCGCCCGAGGTTGCTGCTGATGTCACCCAGCGCTACCACAGCGGGTATCCAGGTGACCCGGATCTCGTCGGTGGCCGTGTCCATCTGGCGGGTTTCGTAAAGTGCGATAAGGCCCATGATCAGGACCAGGACGCCCAGCAGGGCAAACACGCTGGCAGCGCGAATGCCGATTTTCAAATTCCTTAACTGCATGGAATGCTCCTTGACGGTGGCGTGCAGGCGTCAGGAGCTGGCTGCAAAGCCAGGACACCGAGGTGGCGCCAGGCTCTTGATGCACTGCGGGTTAGTAGATTTTTCTCACCCTCTTGCATTGTTTTCTTTGAATGATGCCATATGGCCATCATTGTTGAACAGTCATTCAATGTAACGAAATAATTGACAAAACCGACGTTTTTGACGGTTTTGTCAGGTTTTCTCGCATCAAACGATGGCAATCATCGGGTCGGCAGCTGCCAACGCCAAGGTGCGGTCAGCTGCCGGCGGGTAGATCCACACCGAGTTGATCTGGCGCTTGAGGTGCTTGCCTTCCTGGCCCTGCAGTTTCAATTCTCGTTCCCAGCCTTCGCTGTACGCCGCCCCCCACTCACCCAGGTCGAGGCAGGTGACGTACTTGGGCTGGCGGTACACCACAGGTGCCAGCCCCAGCAGGTCGGCCATCGCGTTGTTGCCACTGTGGCGACCCATCGGGATGGCGTGTTGGCAGGTCATCAGGGCGTGGTTGCCAGCTTCGTCCACAGCAGCCCAGGCAGTATCGCCGGTCGCATAGATGTGGTCCTGGCCAATGACCTTGAGGTGCCCGTCGACCTTGAGCCTGCCGAAGTTGTCACGCTCGCCGGCAACCTGAGCGGTCAGCGGGCTGGCCTTGACACCGACGGTCCAGATCACGGTGTTGCTGGCGATGTACTCGCCGTTGTCCAGGGTGACGCCACCGGCATCGACAGCCACCACCGAGGTGCCAGTCAGCCACTGGACGCCGGCAACCTGCGAGGCGGCAACAATCGACGGCTTGATGCCTGCACCCAATGCCGCGCCGATGCTGGCGCCACGGTCAACCAGCAGCACCTGCACATCGGCGCCTGCGAGGATGGCGCGCAGCCGGGCGGGCATTTCGGTGGCCGTTTCGATGCCGGTGAAACCACCACCGCAGACCACCACGGTATTGCGGGCAGGTGAAGGGGGCATGGCAGCCAGGCCCGTCAGATGCTGCTCAAGGCGTACGGCCGACTCCATCTTGTCGACGTCGAAGGTGTACTCGGCCAGCCCCGGGACTGCTGGGCGCGCTACCTGACTGCCAGCGGCGAGGATGAGGCGGTCGTAGCTGATCTGGTGGCGCTGGCCTTGGCTGTCGATGTAGCTCACGGTGCGCGCATCGGCGTCGATGGCTTGGGCGTTACCGGTGATGAAATGCACGCCCACCGCAGTGAACAACTCACCCACGGGGGCCTTCAACGTGTGTGCGTTGGCCTCGTAGAAGCGCGGGCGAATGTGCAGTTCCGCTTGCGGCGCGAGCACGCTGATGCTCAGGTCTTCGCGCTGGGCCTGGTCGAGGAGCCGGGCGGCGCTCAGGGCGCTCCACACGCCGGCAAAGCCGGCACCGATGATCAGGATGTTGGATTTCATGCAGGTGCTCCGCAAAGGTCGGGGATGAAAACGGTGGCTTCGATCGCACGATAGGTGCCGCTCGAATAACTACGACTCTATTGGTCGTAGTTTGTCTCTGCAAGTTTTTTTCATCGTTGCGATGAGGCGAGCCCGAGGACGAACGAACGCAAAGGCCGTACTTCGTGCTGTCTTGGCTGCCGGCGGCAGGGCCGCAAACCTTGCTATCCCCACCCCCATCCGTTATAGATAAAAAAGAAACCATAAAGAAAAGAGGCCATTTCAGCCCCCCATGCACGAGATCACACGTATCTTCCGCCCTTCAGGCCCCCATTTCGCGCCTTGCGCAGATGGATACGGGCCCGCCCCCATGACCCTCTCTCCGCTTTCGAATCTGTACCACGTGTTGTCGATTCCGCCGGTCAACATTCTGCTGACCCAGATGCGCAAACGCCCCGTCCCCCCACCTGCACCGTAGCGCCTGAATTTCACCACCCCCCGGTCTTTTGCCGTTTGGGGTTGGGGAGCCTTTGCATTTTTTCAGCGTTCAACTGTTCAGGAATCACTATGACTCTTCGTGTCGCTATCATCGGTGCCGGCCCGTCCGGCCTTGCGCAACTGCGTGCCTTCCAATCCGCCCATGCCCAGGGCGCGCCCATGCCCGAAATCGTGTGCTTCGAAAAACAGGCCGATTGGGGCGGTATGTGGAACTACACCTGGCGCACTGGCCTCGACCAGCATGGCGAGCCGGTGCACGGCAGCATGTACCGCTACCTGTGGTCCAACGGCCCCAAGGAATGCCTGGAGTTCGCCGATTACAGCTTTGATGAGCATTTTGGCCGGCCGATTTCCTCGTACCCGCCGCGCGAGGTGCTGTGGGACTACATTCAGGGCCGCGTAAACAAGGCTGGGGTGCGCGACTACATCCGCTTCAACACGGTGGTCAAGCATGTCAGCTTCGATGAAAGCACCCGCGAGTTCACCGTCAGCGCCCACGACTACGGCGCGGGGCTTGGCATCGAGCAGGTGTTCGATTATGTGGTGGTGGCCAGCGGGCACTTTTCTACCCCGCACGTGCCGGAGTTCGAAAGCTTCGAACGTTTCACCGGGCGTATCTTGCACGCTCACGACTTTCGCGAAGCCATGGAATTCCACGGCCAGGACCTGCTCATTGTCGGCAGCAGCTACTCGGCCGAAGACATCGGCTCGCAGTGCTACAAGTACGGTGCGCGCTCGATCACCACGGCCTACCGTACCCAGCCGATGGGCTACAAATGGCCCAAGGGCTGGGAAGAGCGCCCGCAACTGGTCCGCGTCGAAAACGACCTGGCGTTCTTCGCCGATGGCTCGAACAAGCGCGTGGATGCGATCATCCTGTGCACGGGCTACCAGCATCACTTCCCGTTCCTGCCCGATGAACTCACCCTCAAGACCAACAACCGCCTGTGGCCTGCCGGCTTGTACCAAGGCGTGGTGTGGGAGCAAAACCCGCAACTGCTTTACCTGGGCATGCAGGACCTGTGGTACAGCTTCAACCTGTTCGATGCACAGGCGTGGTTTGCTCGTGACTACATGCTGGGGCGCATCAAGCTGCCGGCCAAGGCGGTCATGCAGGCTGACAGTGCGCGCTGGCGCGAGGATGAGGGGCGGCTGGCAACTACTGCTTCGATGTATGAATTCCAGGGCCGATACATCAAGCACCTGATCGAGCAGACGGATTACCCGCGCTTCGACATCGATGCGGTGAACCGCATCTTCCTGCAATGGAAGACCGACAAGAAGCACGACATCATGGGCTACCGTGACAAATCCTACCGCTCGGTGATCACCGGCACCAAAGCAGTGCCTCACCATACCCGCTGGATGCAGGCCATGGACGACTCGATGCAGGAGTACCTGCGCGAAACGGACGGCAAGCAAGCAGAGGTGAAGGTGCTGCGCAGGTAGCCGCCGAGCCTGACCTCGTGATCAGGATGCGCGGCTAGCGGGGAAGTGTTTTGCCGTGCTGGCACTCCCCGCGTATCATTTGCGACAAAGCTGGTCGGAGATTGATATGTCCCTTTACAGTGCTGGCGTCGAATACGGCATCCATTGCCTGCTGTTTCTGGTAGGCGAGGGCGGTGAGAGCCGTGATTCCAGCGTGCGCGACCTGGCCGAGTTGCAGGGCGTACCGCAGGAATACCTGGCCAAGGTCTTCACCAAGCTGGCACGTGCCGGGTTGGTGGCCGCCACCGAAGGCGTGCGCGGTGGTTTCCGCCTGGCGCGGCCGGCGGCTGAAATCAACGTGCTGGATATCGTCAACGCCATCGACGGGCCGAAGAAGATTTTCGATTGCCGCGAGATCCGCGAACGCTGCACGCTGTTCGAGGGCTCGCCGCCCGCTTGGGCGACGGAAGGCACCTGTGCGATTCATGCCGTGATGCTGGGGGCGCAGAAGCGCATGGAAGAGGCGTTGGCGCAGCAAACTGTTCTGGCATTGGCAATGCGCTTCGGGCGCAAGGCCCCGGCCGAGTTCGGGCAGCAGGTCGATGCCTGGATGGCCGAGCGGCGAGAGAGTAAAGGGGCTGGGGATATTGCAGTGGATCAGCTTTGATTTTGATTCCCACATTGGCGCCGGTGTCGAGGCCGGTGATGGCTTATCACGTCCAGGGCACCGCCGCCAATGTGGCGAAAGTTACACAGGCTCTTGCGCTGCTGGCGCAAAAAAAACGCTGTATGCATCATTGCTGGTCATACGTCTCATTATCGCTAAATGGGTCTGACGGTTATCGGAGTATGCATATTAAGCCGTGGCGGAGCGCCGTTAAATTGTCCGTGATAACCTGATGCCGTAATTTGCACGGGCAAGCTTTGACTTCTGACAGTAATAACCCAATTGCCTTGGGCTTCGTTTGGGTATTTTTTATATCGCATGGATATAAAGCCACATGCGTCCTGCGAGGGATGCAAGCTATCAGCTGTTGGCCGGTGCAAGAAGCTGTATTCTGTATGTGGTATGTACGCGACCTGCCCTTTCCCGTGTTCTTTCAGTAAATTGTACTGTTCGTTTTCTTTTTTACTGAAGACGTGATAAACACGATACTGCGTGTCATTTATCTGGTCCACAACAAAACTGCAGCCGCTGAAATTATCTGTGAATAGAGTGGTTGGCTCCGTGCCTGTGGGGTGAATCGGAATGTCATAATACTTGTTCTGAGGCACCCAGTACGCTGAAATGAGTTTGTTGTTGTCACTGGCTCGTTCAGTGCTCGTGGGTGTGACATTAATAAAATCGTGTAACGTATTGCTCCTTGGGGAATCAACCATAAAACGTCGCGTTTCAAACAATAAAATACCTGGCTCTCGGTCATTTCCCATCCACCTCGGATCTGACGGGAGTCTTGCATCAGCACCGATAGCGATCGGCAAGGCACTATTATCGGCCTCTTCAAAAGTTATAGGGAGTTTAAGTCGGATGGCGCCTTGGCCCACATAATTAGGGTCGTAGGATAACTGTGGCTCGGGGTTGTACCCAGAACGGATGTTTTGATAAAGAGGAATGGTCTTTTCGCCTACGCCTCCCCTTAATTTAAGTACGGTCCAGTTTCCATTACTGTCTTTTACAATATCGGTCGGCAAGTTGGTCACGGATGTGCCGTTTTTATCTGCCGGGATGGGTGAGCCATTTTTCCTGAAACCATTAATCCTTACCCATCTGCCATCGACATAGATATAGTCTTTGTTGGTGGTCAAGTTTCTATAATAACCGCCTTGATAGGTAATGCCTCTGAGCTCCAAATCGTCTGCAACAATTCTGGCTTCATGTGAAAAATTACCGTACAGTGGAGTTAATGGTTTGGATGTTATGATGAAGTCGCGAGATCCCCTGCTGTCGATGGTTGTATTTTCTATTAATTTTTTTTCATTAATTAGATTTCCATATTTAGGTGTTGCAAGGTTGGCCAGATCTCCAAAGCCCTTCATGAGACTGCTAATGTCAATAAGGTTGTCGTGTGTGATGGTGCCTGAATCAGTTACTTTGATAACTTCCTGAATCACAGCGCCAGCCATGGTTAATCCTGCAACTACCGGGCCCACAACAGGAACTCGCATAAGCAGGGTTTGTAAGATAAAGCCGATGGAGGAACCGATGTTATAGGCGATGGTAACACTTTCCCTGTTGGAGGTGAAAGGCAGGGTAATGACCGTTGCAAATACTCCCACAGGGTTTTTTAAAGCTTCGGCGGCTACATAAGCGGCTTTCGCCCAATTGAATGAACTGTACAAGGTGCCAATAAAATTCATTTGACAAACGGTGTTTATTTTGTCGTTGATTTTTTGAAAATCAGCTTCTGTATAGACAGCGTGAAGGGGTATCTCAGGCTTTGCTTGTCGCTTGTATCGGCTGACTGTCAAAGTGCCATTTAGACGTGAAGTTGTCAGGGTGTCCGCTAATGGGTGATAGTAAAGATTGTTTCTCAGGTGCAATGGGATATGTCCTCTGACCTCAACCCAAACACCTTCATCGTTTTTAGGCGGCTCGAAAGCGCTGTATCGATATTCGGCAATACGGAAACCTGCTTCGCTATCTTGTTTTGGGTAATATTTGAGCCACAAGCTAACGACTTTGAAGTCGTGGCCCCATGTGCAGACATTGGATTTGCCCTTGTTGTATTTCGCGGCGATTTTGTGATCACCATTTTCCACAGTTAAGGATGCTTTCCACTTACCCTCGCTGTCCGAGGTGGTTAAAGCAGAGAAATATATCGCTTCTCTCTTCCAACCGTTATGGCATAGCCAAATAAGTGTATTTGCTGGGGCGTTTCCTTTAAGGGTTATGTGTCGTCTGTTTATTTCGCGGTTTTTCAATGGGTGATAAATATGAATGTCAATCGCGTATGGCTTGCTGCATCCATATGGAAGTGTCTCGCCGGCGCTTATTTCCTCCTCAGTATCCTCAGCCTCCTCTGCGATGATGTCGACTTCTTCCTGTTCGACGGTGCCCTCATTCGGTTCTGCGGCCTCATCGTTGCCTTCTAGCGGTAAGTCATCCGAATGCATGATGACGCTTTGTAAAATCATTTCTGTTTCAGGGTCAAGCTGTGCATGCTCGCATATGAGCATGTGCAACGCGTCGTCCGTCGTTGATGTCGTGTCAACTATAACTTTGAGGTCGTTGAGGGTTTTGCAGAGTGTGTTGAATTTGTCGATAAACTTTTTATTTCCAGTCACGATGAGATTTTTGTCAGGCGATATGCCAACATTTAGGACTGAGATTTTTGCCATTGGTTCATTGGGTAGAGAGATGTGCGTACTTAAGATGGATGGTGCAGAGGCTATAAATAGTTCTTCCAAATCGTTTTTTACGAAGTCATCAAAATGAAATGACTTTCCATTAAAGCTGTGCGTTTTTTTCAGGTCTATTGATTTGGTTTTTTTGTTGGTGTCGTTAAATATTTTTATTTTTCCTATCTTCCAATTTATCTCTTTGATGGTGCCCTGTTCCAAGACAGGGTTGATAGTGTTTTCAGCTTTTATCCATAGCCTCACATGGCTATCTTTTGCGAAATCGCTCAAGTTAAGGCTTTCATTCCCACTATGGGAAGGGTCAAACTGCTGATAAAGTTCCATGGGGTATCCTCAGTTTATGCATTTATCCTGGTAGCTGACGGCCGTATCCATAACGGGGCTGCGCCGGAATTATGCAGGCGGGCCATCGGCGAGACTTATACTGCGTAAGCCATTGCTCATGTATGACGATCTTCCGTTAATACCGCTTTGCGCTTGGTACGTTTGTCCTGCTTTTGACCGGGCGACCAGCGCCCGTGTTGATGGACGTTGTTCTATCTTCCAGCGTGGATTTTTTCTGAGGTCTTCAGGCTTGATTATGCAGGCACACTAATCCTATTGAAACTGGTAAAAATGTCAGGTCATAGGGGCAATTCAACTCTCAGTAAACCACTCGTCGTCCCTCGGGTATTTTGGCTTGTGAAGCCTCAGCAACGCTCTAGCTTGCGGCCACGGCTGTCCAGACACACCTCAAACCAATAGAAGCATGCGCCCATACTGCCGAGTTCTGTATTAAATCCCGCAAATCCAATTACTGCCGTTTGAATGTCAACGGGTGTTGTTTTGATTTCTTCTCTATGGCGGGCAAGGTAGGGCGTAGCAGTTACGCCTCAGCATGGCGGAGGGTGTCCTTATCCCGACAACCCAACCTGCCTGCCTTCCAAACGCTGCTCGCTCTAGGCGGTGAATGCACCCCCCTTTTCAGGCAGAGCCTAGCGGCCCTCATGTCGCCGCCGATAAGCCCCCGGCTGCTGGCCCACCGCCTTGGCAAAGGCCCGGGTAAACGCCGCCACCGATTGGTACCCCACCTGCGCGCCCACCTGTTCGACGGTATTGCCCGCCTGCAACAGCTGGCAGGCAAGGCGCATGCGCAATGCCAGGAGCACCTGCCCAGGTGACTGCCCGGCCAGCTCACTGAAACGCTTGAAGAAAGCCGAACGCGAAAGCCCGGTGCAGGCTGCCATGCGCTCCAGCGTCCAGGCCTGGCCCGGCGCTTCGATCAGCTGTGCCAGCAGCCCGGCAAACGCTGGCTGGCGGGCGAGGGCGACCAGGCCGCCCAGTGACTGCCCGGCAATGACCTGCTGGCGCAGCACGTACAGGAACAACAGGTGGGTCAGGCGCTCCAGCAACGTCTGCGACGGGCCAGCGGCCCGCCGGCATTCTTCCAGAATGAGCTCGAACAGCGCCCGCGCCGCACTGCCGGCGGGGTCTTCGGCGCGCAGCAGGATCCAGTCGGCCAAGCCTTCGACAATCAGTGAAGACAGGCCGGACTGGAAATGGAAGAAGCCACAAACCAGCCCGACGCCGTCGCTGGCTTCGCTATCCAGCGCCTGCATGGCCTGGCGCGGTTGGGCACAGGCGTCGACCGGGTCCTGATCGCTGGACAATCGATAGGCAAGGTCGCGCAACAGGAACACGGCATCTCCCTTTTCCAGGCGCACCGGCTGCGGCTGGCCGTCGATGTGCAGCCAGCAATGGCCCTGCACCACCAAGTGGAAGCTGGCGCGGCCCATGCCCTGGGTGCTGGCGTGCCAGCCACCGCAGTAGCGGCCGACATGAAACAGGCTGGCATCGAGCTCCAGGCCCTCTAATAACCAATCGACAAGGTGGCTGGACGAAATCATCTAATCCAAAGACTCAGGAACAAGGAAAGGCGACTGATGAATATGGAGGGTAATTCTTATAACCAACAGACTGTAGTGACACCCATCAAAGGAGACCACTCCATGTCCTCGCGTATTACTTTACACACGCTGCAGAGTGCTCCGGAAGCGGCCCGGCCGTTTCTCGAGAATGCCCAGAAGAATTCGGGCTTCATCCCCAACCTGCTGGGCGTGCTGGCCAACGCCCCGGCGGCGCTGGAAACCTACGTGACCGTTTCGGCACTCAATGGCAAGTCCGAGCTGAGCCTGGCCGAGCGTGAAGTGGTGCAGCTGATTGCCGCCACCCGGCATGGCTGCGACTTCTGTGTGGCCGGCCACACCGCCGTGGCGCTGAACAAGGCCAAGCTGCCGCAGGAAGTAGTCGATGCCCTGCGTGCCCGCGGCGAACTGCCCGATGCCCGTTACGAAACCCTGGCCGCCTTCGCCCGTGAAGTGATCGACACTCGCGGCAACGTCGGCGAAGCCACCTATCAGGCCTTCCGTGAAGCTGGCTTCAGCGAAGGCAACGCGCTGGAAGTGATTTTGGGGGTAAGTCTCGCAACCCTCTGCAACTTTGCTAATGTTTTCGCCCAGACGCCGCTCAACGAAGAGCTTGGCAAGTACCGCTGGCAGCCTTCTGCATAGCCCACGTGTGAGCGCGGACCTGACGCGGTCGTTGTAGGAGCGGCCTTGTGCCGCGAATGGGCCGCAAAGCGGCCCTGGCGTTCAAAAAGGAGCAAGACCATGCAAGATTGTGCATTTCGACACTGGCTGGATGCCAATGCCGAGGCCATCGACCGGGGCCTGTGCGAACCGCAGCAGGTGCTGGCGCAGATCGCCGAATCTCAGCTGCTGCGCGTGGGTGTCGACCCGGCGCTGGGCGGCACGGGCGGGCAGGTGACCAACGCGGTCGAGGCGATTGCCGCTATCGCCAGCCGCTCGTTGGCCGCAGCCTTCGTCTGCTGGGGCCAGCGTGCCTTTATCGAATACCTGTTGCACAGCCCCAACCAGCCCCTGCGCGAGCGCCTGCTGCCGCGCTTGCTGACAGGCGAGCTGGCCGGCGCCACCGGGCTGTCCAACGCCATGAAGTTCCTTTCCGGCATTGAAGCGTTGCAGGTGCGTGGCCGGCCGGCAGCCGATGGCTGGCACTTGGAAGGGCGCCTGCACTGGGTGACCAACCTGCGCAAAAGCGGCTTCGTGGTGGCGGCGGCCATCGAAGATGAAGCCGGCGGCGCGCCGTTCGTACTGGCCATTCCTTCTGACGCCCAGGGCCTGGAACGCTCCGACGACTTGCAACTGATGGGCCTGCAGTCGAGCAACACGGCGGCACTGGCCTTCCACCAGGTGCCGTTGGCGCGTGACTGGCTGCTGCACGAGAATGCGCGCGAGTTCCTGCCACGGGTACGCCCGGCATTCCTGGCGCTGCAGTGCGGCATGGCCATCGGCCTGGCGCGACGGGCGCTGGAAGAGGTTCAGGCGCACCTGCACGGTCGCGCCTCGTTCCTCGACGAAGCCCGGCAGGTGCTCAGCGAGCGCCTGGAAAACACCGTCAGCGAGCTCAAGCAGGGCCTGCTCGAAGGCCGCTTCCAGCAACAGCCGGCGGCCTTGTTCAAGCTGCGCATCACCTTGGCTGAATGTGCCGCCGATGCAGTCCAGCTAGAGTTGCAGGCCAGCGGCGGCAAGGCCTACCTCAGCGAGTATGGAGAAGGCTTCGCCCGCCGCTGGCGCGAGTCGGCATTCGTGCCGATCGTGACGCCGAGCCTGGTGCAATTGCGCGCCGAACTGCAACGCCAGGCGGGCGCGGCATGAGTGAAGTGTTGCTCGAAGCCCGCGGCATCAGCCTGGGCTACCCGCGGGAGGGTGGCTGGCAGCAGGTGCTGGCGCAGTTCGACTTGCAGTTGGCGCCGGGCGAAGTGGTGAGCATTCTTGGCCCCAGTGGTGTCGGTAAATCCAGCCTGCTGCGGGTGCTGGCCGGCCTGCAACAACCCGGGGGCGGCAGCGTGAGCCTGCACGGCCAGCCCCTGCAAGGGCCGCACCCGCGCCTGGCGGTGGCCTTTCAGGACCCGAGCCTGCTGCCCTGGCTGAACCTGGAAAAGAACGTCGCCTTCGGCCTGGACTTTGCCCGCCAGCCCAAGCTGGCCGCTGACGAGCGGCGCGCGCGCATCGACCATGCGATTGCCGCCGTGGGCCTGGCCCACGCCCGTGGCCAGTACCCGGCGCAGTTGTCCGGTGGCATGGCCCAGCGCACCGCACTGGCCCGCTGCCTGGCCCGCCAGCCCGAGGTGCTGCTGCTGGACGAGCCGTTCGGCGCCCTGGATGAAGTGACCCGCGCCGACATGCAGCAACTGCTGCTGCAACTGATCGCCACCCACAACACTGCGGCGGTACTGATCACCCACGATATAGACGAAGCCCTGCTGCTGTCCGACCGGGTCCTGCTACTGGGCAACCACCCAGCGCACATCCTCGGCCAGTGGCACATCGACCTGCCGCAACCGCGCGCCCAACGGGTCGAAGAACTGGGCGCGTTGCGCATCGAAATCCTCAAAACCCTTCGGCGGGCAAGCCGCACAGGCGAACCTACCCCAACCCCGTTGCCCTCGGAGGCTGTCCATGTGCATGGATGACTGCTGTTCCACTTCTTCGCGTCGTGATTTTCTAAAGCTTGGGGCCATGCTCACCGCCGCCGGTGCGCTGCCGTTGCTGTCGAGCTTGCAGGCGCGCGCGGCTGCCGAGCCGGATGCGCCGGTGCGCATCGGTTACCTGCCGATCACCGACGCCACGCCGTTGCTGGTGGCCCATAACAACGGCCTGTTCGAGGCCGAAGGCATCAAGGCCGAGCGCCCGGTGCTGCTGCGCAGCTGGGCACAGGTGATCGAGGCGTTCATCTCTGGTCAGGTCAACGTCATCCACCTGCTGTCGCCGATGACTGTATGGGCGCGCTACGGCAGCAAGGTGCCAGCCAAGGTAGTGGCCTGGAACCATGTGGGCGGCTCAGGCCTGACCGTGGCGCCCGACATAAGCGACATGAAACAGCTCGGTGGCAAGACCGTGGCCATCCCGTTCTGGTACTCGATCCACAATGTGGTGCTGCAACAGATGCTCAACGACAACGGCCTGACGCCGGTGTCGAAGCCGGCCAATGCGCAGCTGGCCGCCACCGAGGTCAACCTGCTGGTGCTGCCGCCATCCGACATGCCGCCAGCACTGGCCAGCAAGCGCATTGCCGGCTACATCGTCGCCGAGCCGTTCAACGCCCTGGCCGAGAACCTCAAGGTTGGCCGTGTGCAGCGCTTTACCGGCGATGTATGGCGCAACCACGCCTGCTGCGTGGTGTTCATGCATGAGCATGACCTGAACAACCGCCCGGAGTGGTCGCAGAAGGTGGTCAATGCCATCGTCAAGGCCCAGCACTGGACCCGCGACCACCGCGCCGAAGCCGCTGCGTTGCTGTCCAAGGCCGGCCCCAACAAGTACACCCCGCACGAGCCCGCGGTGCTGGCCAAAGTGCTGGCGCCGGCCGCCGAGGACCGTGCCGGCTACGTTGCCAGTGGCGCCATTCGCCACCAGCAGTGGGACGAAAAGCGCATCGACTTCCAGCCATACCCGTTCCCCAGTTACACCGAAGAGCTGGTCAAGCGCCTGAAAACCACCCTGATCGAGGGCGACAACGCGTTCCTTGCCGGGCTGGACCCGGTGCAGACCGCCCGCGACCTGGTCGACGATCGTTTCGTGCGTAATGCCATCGCTGCGGTTGGCGGCCCGTCGGTGTTCGGTATTGCCGACAACTTCGAGCGTAGCGAGGAGTTCGCCGTCTGATGCGCACGCATGTCGTACACGCCAGCCTTGGGCTGGCTGGGTTGCTGGCTTTGATGCTGCTGTGGTGGGCCGGTGTTGCCGTGTTTGGCCAGGCCGAAGGGCTGTCGGCGCGCTTTTCGCCGGCGGCAACGTTGGCCAGCCTGGTCGAGCTGTTGGGGCAGGGTGAGGTTTACGGGCACATCTGGGTCAGCCTCAAACGTATTCTGGTCGGGCTGCTGCTGGCGCTACTGATTGGCGTGCCGTTGGGCTTGCTGGTGGGCAGCTATCGGCACCTGGAAGCGGCGACCACGCCGGCGTTTCAGTTTCTGCGCATGATCTCGCCCTTGTCGTGGATGCCGGTGGTGGTGATGCTGATGGGCGTGGGTGACCAGCCGATCTACTTCCTGCTGGCGTTTGCCGCCTTGTGGCCGATCTTGCTGAACACGGCGGCAGGGGTGCGGCAACTGGACCCACGCTGGCTGCAACTGAGCCGCAGCCTGAGCGCCACGCGCTGGGAAACCTTGTGCAAGGTGATCGTGCCGGGGGTGATCGGCCACGTGCTGACCGGCGTGCGCCTGGCCATCGGCATTCTTTGGATTGTGCTGGTGCCGTGCGAAATGCTGGGCGTGAGTGCGGGGCTTGGCTACTTCATTCTCGATACCCGCGACCGGCTGGCGTACTCCGAACTGATGGCGATGGTGCTGCTGATTGGCGTGCTGGGGTTCGTGCTGGATGCCTTGGCGCGTGGGTTGCATCGGCGCTGGGTGCATGGCTGACGGGTGTCATTGTGGGGGATTGCTCAGCCCCTTGGGCTGCGCTGTCCGGCAGAGAACACCGGTGATTGTGGGAGCGGGCTTGTCCCGCGAAGGGGACCGCACGGTGCATGGCACCGGCTTTGCCGGTGTTCGCGGGGCAAGCCCGCTCCCACAGAGACACTGCTGATTCAGTAAATCAGCGGTTTTTCCAAAACGGCAGGTTTACCCGCCAATCGGTCCTTGGGTCAATGCACGGTCTTGCGCTGGTGTACGCACTCCAGCGCCTGGGCGGCCAGTTCATCCAGCCGCTCATCGCGCATCTGCTCCGCTTCGATCATTGCATCCTCTCCCTGCTGATTAAGCAGGTAGGTATGAATCTGCAACACTTCAGCTGCCTGATAAATCGGCGCAATGTCCAGGCGCCCGATCAGCGCACCACTGGCCTGGCCGGTACTGCTCATCAGCACCTGCGGCCCATTGGCGGCCACCACTTGCATGCCCATCGTCTCGAACCACGGCACCTGGCTGGCAAAGGCATTCAGTTCCACACAGGCATGACGTGCCTGCAGGTCGCTCAGCAGGGCACGGGCGATGCCCTGGCGGCGATGGCTGGGGCGCACGGCAAGAAATGCCAATGAACACGCCTGTTCATCGTCCTCGGCCGGCAACGACAGGGCAAAGCCCAGCAGCTGGTCCGGCGCCTCGGCATCCAGGGCAAGGGTCAGCGCCACGGCAAGGCCGCGGGTGCCATCCAGCGCTTGCAGGTATTGGTGCACCTCCATGCCTACGCCGTACTGGTACAGCGGGTATAGCGGGTTGTCGGCGGTGATGGCGACACTGCTCAGTTCGCCGACATGGTGGATCACCAGCTCGCGGATCTGGTTCTGGAAGGATTCGGGCGGCACGCTGTCGAGGCGGCTCAGGATGAACATCTTGGGGGTCGGCTCCGGCGGGTGGGAATACAGCCCGGGCCAGGTTGGCGCGGGCTGTACAGTTTAACCGGTTTTGCCGTGTCAGCCTTGTTGCTGTAATGCACCGAGCATCAGGTCGAGGTTTTGCACGGCCGCACCGGAGGCGCCTTTGCCCAGGTTGTCGAACACCGCGGTAAGCAGCACCTGGCCATGCTCGGGGTTGGCATACAGCGCCAGGCGCAGGTCGTTGCTGTCGTTCAATGCTTCGGGGTCAAGGTTGGCGGCTGTGCCTTGCTGATGCAGCGGCATAACCTGGACGTGGCGGGCACCCTGGTAATGCTGTTCCAGGCGGGCCTGCAGCTGTTCGGCGCTGACCTGGCCGGGCAGCAGGCGCAATTGCAGCGGGATACTCAGCACGATGCCCTGGCGGTAGGCACCGTAGCCGGGCATGAACATCGGCCGCGCCGACAGCCCGGCGTGTTGCTGGATTTCGGGTACGTGCTTGTGTGCCAGCTCCAGCCCATACAGTTGCAGGGCCGGGGCATTGCCGGTACTGGTTTCGTGGCGCTCGACCGCCGCGCGGCCACCGCCGGAGTAGCCAGAAATGGCATGTATGCCCAGTGGGTAGTCGGCTGGCAGCAACCCGGCCTTGACCAGGGGGCGGAGCAGGGTGATGGCGCCAGTGGGGTAGCAGCCCGGGTTGCTGACACGCGTGCTTCGGGCGATGCGCTCGGCTTGCTGCTCGTCGAGTTCCGGCAGGCCATAGACCCAGCCGGGGGTGGTGCGGTGCGCGGAGCTGGCGTCGATCACCCGCACCTTGGGGTTGTGGATCGTCGCCACGGCCTCGCGGGCGGCATCGTCGGGCAGGCACAGCAGGGCGATGTCGGCGCTGTTGATTGCCTCGCGGCGGCGCCGCAGGTCTTTGCGCTCAGCCTCGGGCAGGGTGAGCAGGTGCAGGTCGCTGCGGCCTTGCAGGCGAGCATGGATCTGCAGGCCGGTTGTGCCTTGGTCGCCGTCGATGAAGACAACAGGAGTGTGCATGTTCGGGTCCGGTTGGGTAAGGATGGCCTATGCTCGCCTATGGCTTTGGTAATGAAAATTTGAATATGATGACGGTTACATTCAGTTTTTCTGAACACGTCACTCAGGCCGGTACTGACCATGCGCGAAATCAGCCTCGACCGCCTCCGCACCCTGGTGGCCATCGCCGACCTGGGTTCTTTTGCCGAGGCCGCCCGCCAGCTCAACCTGGCAGCGCCCACCATCAGCCTGCATGTGGCCGAACTGGAAGCACGTATCGGCGCCCCGTTGCTTGGTCGCGCCCGCGGCCAGGTGCGCCCCACGGCCATTGGTGAAACGCTGCTGGCCCGTGCCCGGCGCCTGCTGGCCGACGCCGACCTGGCGCTGGACGAAGTGCGCCGTCAGGTTGAGGGGCTGACTGGCCGGGTACGCCTTGGCGCGTCTACCGGTGCTATCGCCCACCTACTGCCACAGGCGCTGGAGCACCTGCGTGTGGACCACCCGGGGATCGACGTGCAGGTACAAGTGCTGACATCCCAGGCGTCGCTGGGTCGATTGCGTGAGGGGACGCTGGATATCGGCCTGGTGGCCTTGCCGCAGGTGGCCGGCAAGGGGCTGACTGTTACCCCCTGGCGGCGCGACCCGATCCTGGCCTACGTACCGGCCGACTGGCAGCCGCCGGCGAAGGTCACGCCGGCCTGGCTGGCGCAGCGGTCGTTGATTCTCAACGACAGCAGTACCCAGCTGTCACGGGTTACCGGGGAATGGTTCGCGGCAGCGGGGTTTTACCCCGAGCCGCGGATCGAGCTGAATTACAACGATGCGATCAAAAGCCTGGTCGGCGCCGGGTATGGGGCGACGTTGTTGCCGCAGGAAGGCGAGGCAGGCGAGTTGGACCAGCGGATTGCGCGCCGGCCCCTGCGACCAGGGTTGTGGCGGCAATTGGGTATTGCCTGTCGGGAGGGGCAGGTGGAACGGGCCACGGGGTATGTGTTGCAAGCATTGGAGCGGTTGCGGCAGTAGGTTTACCGCTGGGCTGAAGCGCTGCGCTGCAGGTGATGGCCAACTATGCTTTTTGCTGCGTCGAGCCGAATACACCTCGACGAACCCCACGGTTTTCCAGGAGAACGTTCCATGAAGCCTATGAAATGCATACCTTTACTGGTGATTGCTTCAGTATTGAGTGTTGCCGCCCATGCTGACCCGGCAAGCAACTGTGCAGCCAAGATCAAGGAACTCGAGGACTTCCACAAAGCGAGTGGCCAGGCGATGCATGGGGGCATGGCCCATGATTTCAAAGTCCACCTGCAAAACGCAAAGGAGGCCCAGAGCAAGGGGGACATGGCTCAGTGTCAGGCGTCGGCGGACCAAGCCAAGACCATCTATAACAAGGCACGTAGCAAGTAAGCCCCTATCGGCCTTTTCGCGGATAGGACCGCGAAAAGGCCGGTGCGTCAGAACCAGCGGTCGTTCTTCCTGCGCCCCCGGGTCAGTGCCGGCAAGATCAGCCCCGCCAGCAAGCCCGCGCCGGCAATGCTGCCGCCATACACCATGTAGCGCATCATCACCTGCTTGTTCTCGTCACCCAGGCGCGCCTGGGTATCGCGCAGGGTCGACTGGCTCTCGTCGAGCTGCTCGTTCAGCGCTTTGTTGCGCGCCTCCAGTTCGTCGATCAGCTTTTTCCGTGAGTCGAGGGTTTCCTGCATGCCCTGTACGCGGCTCTTCCAGCTGTCATCGATGGTTTTCAACTGCCCTGTCAGGTCTGCCACCTGGGCATCGAGCTGCGGCAGGCGCTCGTTCTGGCCCGGCACCGCCTGCAAGTCGTTGCTGAGTATCCATACCACATCGCCATTCTGCCCACGCACCTGGCTGTAATTGCCCTGAGTACCGAGCAGGGTCAGCGGTTGCCCGGACTTCAGGGTACCGACAATGCGGTGGCCGTCGGTGGGGCCGCTGCGCACATAGGTGCTCAGGCTGTCGCTGACCCAGCGTGCGTCGCTGGCGGGCTCTTCGGCGTGCACCGGCGCGGCAAGGGCCACCAGGGCGGCAATCAGGCCGCCGCGCAGGGCAGGGAGGACGAAAGCGGTTGGGCGGGATTCGGGCATGTTGGGTCTTCGCTGAAACAGGACAAAAGTAGGCCCGGTGACTGGGCCGATGAACCGGTCGGTGAGTTGACCGTCAGCCAATGACCCTTTTTTTGTCAGCAGGTTCACTACCTGATGTCGGAAATATCTGCAGGATGTTGCAGAACTCGCCCTCCCAGCGCTTCGCCGCCGATGACGCAATTGTAATGCGCCGATCACCTTGCCGTTATCTGCCGGCCGTCAATCTCGGCCAGCCGACACCACTATAAAGACGACGTACAAGGAGCATCGGATGACCTGCAGATCACCCCTGAAACTGGCTGCGTGCATGGCGCTCTCCGGCGTCGGCAACCTGGCGATGGCGTCGGACGAACCCGCGCAGGGTTTTGCCGAGGGCAGCACGCTCAGCGTGCTCAACCGCAACTTCTACTTCAACCGCGACAACCGCGATGCCGCAGCCCCCACGCGCAACCCCGGCAAACAACCTGATAACGGCTATTCCGAAGCTTGGGCGCATGCTGTCATTGCCCGTTTCGAGTCAGGTTTCACCCAGGGCACCGTAGGCGTTGGCTTGGATGCGTTCGCCATGCTCGGCCTCAAACTGGACACCGGGGGCGGCCGCAATGGCGGGCGCAGTTCGTTCGATGTTTTGCCGGTAGACCACGACGGTCAGGCCCGTGACGAGTACACCAAATTCGGTGGTGCGGCCAAGGTGCGCCTGTACGACACGGTGCTGAAGGTAGGCGATGTGTTCCCTGCTAACCCGGTGGTGGCCGCTGGCGACTCACGGCTGCTGCCGGAAAGCTTCCGGGGCGTGACCCTGGAGAATACCAGCATCAAGGACCTTGTTCTGCAGGCCGGGCGCCTGCATGCCATGAGCCAGCCGGTGTCCAGTGACCTGCGGGAGAACTTCATGACCTTCTACGGCGGCCCGGTCGATTCGCCATGGATCGCCTACGGCGGCGGTGACTACACGCTGAACGATTATGTCAGTGTCAGCCTGTTCAGCAGCCGGCTCAAGGATGTGTGGAATCAGTATTACGCCGGCACCAGCCTGAGCTGGCCCCTGAGTGATGAGCTGGCGTTGATTGGCGGCTTCAACTATTACAAAGCCGTTGATGAAGGGCAGCAGCGCCTGGGCGCCTTCGACAACAACATCTGGAGCGCCAAACTGGGGGTGCGCTTCGGCGCCCACACCCTGGCGCTGACTCACCAGCGCAACAATGGCGACGATGATTTCGACTACCTGCGCCAATCCGACTCGATCTTCCTCGACAACTCCATCCAGTACAGCGATTTCAACTCGCCCAAGGAGCGTTCGTGGATGCTGCGCTATGACCTGAACATCGCCGCCTATGGTATTCCCGGGCTGTCGTTCATGACGCGTTATGGCAAAGGCACCGACGCCGACTATTCCAATGCCAACGCCTTCTACATGCGCCGCGATGCCGACGGCAACCCGCTGACCGACCAGAAGCGCTGGGAGCGTGACATCGAGGTCAAGTACGTGGTGCAGACCGGCGCAGCCAAGGACCTGTCGTTGCGCGTACGCCAGGCTACCACCCGGGCCACGGCGTTCGAGTCGGACCTGGACGAGGTGCGGCTGATCGTGGAGTACCCGTTGTCGGTCCTGTGAATTCACCTGGGTAGCCTTGCTGCTCCTTTGGTTTGGGTGGATGTTTTGGCGCTCCGTGCGGGGCGCTTTTTTTCGCGCTCAAGGGTGCGGCTAGACTCAAGGGTTCATACCCTTCATGGAGCAAGGCCATGACTGCCAAGAACACCCTCTGCCTCTGGTACGACAATGATGCCGAGCAGGCTGCCAACTTCTATGCCAGCATTTTCCCGGACAGCAAGTTGATCGCACTGCACAAGGCCCCGGCAGACTACCCCTCGGGCAAGGAGGGCGATGTCATTACCGTCGAATTCACCGTCATGGGCATACCCTGTGTGGGGCTTAATGGCGGCGCTACGTTCAAGCATTCTGAGGCGTTTTCATTCCAGGTCAGTACCGAAGACCAAGCCGAAACCGACCGTTTGTGGGAGGCGATTATCGCAAACGGTGGCGAGGCCAGCGTTTGTGGCTGGTGCAAGGACAAATGGGGGATTTCCTGGCAGATCACCCCCCGTATCCTGATAGAGGCCATCGGCCACCCTGACCGCGCTGCGGCAAAGCGGGCGTTCGAGGCCATGATGCAGATGGGCAAAATCGATGTGGCCAAGATTGCAGCGGCATTGAAGGGGTGATCCCTCATCTGTTTGCTGCCCTTTGGTTATCGGCTTGGTTGGGCGATCTATCGTTGATCGAGGGGGCCGTTTTTTCTGGATCCAAGTGGCGGCCCCCGAATCAAGCGGTGAAGCGCGAGGCTAGCGTGTCAGGTTTCGGACACCTCGCTCGCTGCTGCTGCCACTTTCACCGAAGCCTTCTTCTCCTGGACCACGATGTAGAACTCCTCACCATGTTTCACAGCCCCGTACAACACCGCCTTTTCGATCAGCTCGTTGCCGCGCAGGTGGCGCAGCATCATCGGGTCTTTGCGCAGGTCGCGGTACAGCGCCAGGCACAGCAGCACCATCACCACGACAAAGGGCAAGGCCACGACGATGGTCAGGTTCTGCAGCCCGGTCAGCGCCTCGCCAGGGTCGCTCGGGTCGCCGATCGCCAGCATGATCGCTGCCACCGTTCCGGTGAGCGCGCCCCAGAAAATCACCGTGCGCCGCGAGGGTGCGGTGGTGCCGTGTTCCGACAGCGTGCCCATCACCAGTGACGCCGCATCGGCACCGGAGACAAAGAAGATGCCCACCAGGATCATCACCAGTACCGAGGAGGCCGATGCCAGCGGGTAGCTGTCGAGCAGCTGGTACAGCGCGTGGTTGCTGTTGACTGCACCGTTGGCCAGCTGGAAGGCGCCTTCGCGCAGGGCATCGATGGAAGCACCGCCAAAAATGGTGAACCACACCAGGCTGACCAGGCTGGGCACCAGCAGCACGCCGGTGACGAACTGGCGGATGGTACGACCGCGGCTGATGCGGGCGATAAACATGCCTACGAACGGTGTCCAGGAAATCCACCAGGCCCAGTAGAACACGGTCCAGCCGGCCAGCCAGCTGTTCATCTGATCGCCGCCACTGGCGTTGGTGCGGGCCATCATTTCGGGCAGCATCTTGATGTAGATACCGATCGAGGTCGGCAGCAGGTTGAGCATGAGCAGGGTAGGGCCGACCATGAACACGAACGCTGCCAGCACCAGTGCCAGCACCATGTTGGTGTTGGACAGCCACTGGATGCCCTTGCCGACACCGGACACCGCCGAGGTGACGAAGGCAATGGTCAGCAGGGTGATGATGGCGATGTAGAACAGCTTGCCGGGGCTTTCGACCCAGCCGTTGTATTCCAGCCCGCCGGCAATCTGCAGCGCACCCAGGCCCAGCGAGGCCGCCGAGCCGAAAAGCGTGGCGAAGATCGCCATCATGTCGATCAGGCGGCCGAGGGGGCCGTTGGCGTGCTTGCCGATCAACGGCCGGAAGGCCGCAGAAATCAGCTGCGAGCGGCCGCGGCGGTAGGTACCGTAGGCAATCACCAGGCCCACGATGGCGTACATGGCCCAGGGGTGCAGCGTCCAGTGGAACAGGGTGGTGGCCATGGCCACCTGCATCGCCTCGCTGGTCTGCCCGGTGGCCGAGCCGGGGGGCGGCGTCACATAGTGCGACAGCGGCTCGGCAACGCCAAAGAACATCAGGCCGATGCCCATGCCGGCACTGAACATCATTGCCACCCAGGACACCGTGCGGAATTCTGGCTGTTCGCCATCACGACCCAGTGGCACCCGGCCATAACGGCTGGCAGCCAGCCACAGCACGAATACCACGAAAAGTGTGGAGGTGAGCACGAAGAACCAGCCGAAGTTGAGAATGACCCAGGACTGCGCGCTGGAGGCGCTGCTGGCGAGGCTGGCCTGGTTGAGGAAGCCCCAGAGGACGAACGCGACAGCCAGGAGGCTGGTAAAACCAAAGACGATCCAGTCGAGCTTGCCCTCGAAATGCCTGTCCTGGCGGGCTTCTGCGGTTTTCGAGGGGTCCGTCACGCCAAGGTCGAGTGTTTCGGTGATGTGTTCCTTTGCCATGAATGTTGAGGCCCTTTGAGGATTACCTGGACGCGCAGGCTTGTTGTTGTGTGGGCTACCGAGTTCGATGACGGCCTCGGCGGGGAAATTGCCGGCCGATTATCCAGTGCCCGAAACCGCTGTGCCTGTCCCGTAAACGTCCTGGGGCGTCCATTGCGCGACCTGCCAAATACTTTTAGTTCTGGGGGCGATGGCCCTTTCTGCCCCGCGTTCTGGTACCCTGTTGGCATTACCCTGGCCTGCACATCCGAGCACCGTAGAAGCGCTGCTGCCCGTGGGCCAGGCCGCACCAGGAAACGGAGATTCGTCAATGGCCACTGACCGTGTGAGCCTGATTCATTTCGATAAATTGAGCATGAGCCCTGCCGCCGCCGACCGGTTCCAGAAAGCCCTCGACGCGCTGGCAGCGCTCAAGCTGCAGGACCGTTACGTGTACCTCATCGCTCCTTATCTGGGTGATATCGCTGACGCCTCCGACGCCGAGCAACTGGACACCGCCAAGGGCCAGTGCATTCGGGTGATCGATGAACTGCTGGATGCCAGGTCGGTCAGCAAGGCCAAGGCTCAAGAGCTGCGCGAGGTGTTTGACAGTGCCGTCGAACGAGCACGGGCAGACATGGCCGGCTGAGTGGTGGCATGGCCAAAGACATCGATAACCCCTGCGTCTCGTTATGCCAGCTCAACAGCGAGCTGTGCGTGAGCTGTGGTCGCACCCGCGACGAAATTCGCAAATGGCGGGGCATGAAACGCCCGGAAAAGATGGCCACGGTGCAGCGCGCGGCGACGCGGATGAAAGCTATCGCCAAGAAGGCAGCCAAGCGGCAGAATGACTGAACCTGCGTGCCCTGCGCACGGCCTACCCTGATCTGCTTGAAGAGCCTGAAAATGGATGCTCACTCGCTGTTTGCGTTTACCCTGGTCGCCGCCATCGCGATTGCCAGCCCCGGTCCTGCCACCCTGATGGCCATCAACAACAGCCTTGCCCACGGCCAGCGCAGTGCGATCTGGTCGTCGCTGGGCAATGGCTCGGGCCTGTTCTGCCTGTCGGCTGCGGCCATGCTTGGGCTGGGCGCTTTGCTGGCCAGCTCCGAAGTACTGTTCAACGCTGTGAAGATCCTGGGGGCAGGTTACCTGTTCTACCTCGGTGCGCGGCAGTTGCTGAAAAAGAACCCGATGCTGGAGCAGGGCGCTGCTGAGGGGGCTGTCAAGGTGCGGCCCACACCGCTGAAGTTGTACAAATCGGCTTTCCTCACAGCAGTGACCAACCCCAAGGCGACCATGTTTTTCACCGCGCTGTTCCCGCAGTTCATCGACCAAGGGGCGGCGTTGTTGCCGCAGTTTCTGACCCTGACCGGGATTTTCGTGAGCTTGTCGCTTGCATCTCTGAGCTTGTATGCCGCACTGGCCGCTCGGGCCAAGGGCGTACTGACCCGGCCGTCGATGTCACGCTGGGTGAGCCGCGTGGTGGGTACCACCTTTATCGGCTTTGGCGCGGCGATTCTGGCAATGCGTCGGCAGGGCGCCTGAGGCGTTGCTCGGCCGGTTCGTTGCTGAGCGATAAAAGGCCGCGGCTCCAAGCGTTCCTGGTCCAGACTGTTTGAGCACGCGCAGACCAATGCTGCGTTCGAGCACAGGGCGTGGCGGCCTTTGGCCGCTTCGCCGGGTCGCCAGAGGTTCCATGTGCCGAGGGTTGTAGATGATCGAGCGTTGCTTGCGTCAAGCCTTGCTGTTGTTGCCTTGCCTGTTGCTGGCTTTTCCGGGCGCAGCGCAAGAGCCCTGCCGACGGCTGACCGCTACCGGTAACCCTGAGTATCCACCTTACCTATGGCGCGATCCGCAGAACCCTCGGCAACTGATCGGTGCCAACGCCGACCTGCTCAAATACCTGGGCAAGCAGCTGGGGCTGGAAATCGAGGTGGTGTACGGTGGGCCTTGGTCGCGTGCCCAAGAAGAAGTCCGCACAGGCCGGATCGACCTGCTGGCCGGGTATTTCATCACCCACGCCCGGCAGCAACAGATGGACTTTGTCGCCCCGCCATTCCTGCACACCCCGAGCGTAGTCTGGGTACGCCAGGACAATGCCTTTGCCTACCATCAATGGGCAGACCTCAAGGGCCGCAAAGGCGGGACCCTGGTCAACAACAGCCATGGCCAGCAGTTCGATGAATATGCCCAGGCAAACCTCACCCTGGAAGCGGTGCCCGGCGCCCGGCAGGCGTTCGAGAAGCTGATGCACAAGCGCAGTGACTACGTGGTGTACGAGCAGTACCCCGGGATGGCGCTGGCCCGCACGTTGGGTATCACTGATACCGTGCAGGTGTTGCAGCCGCCTGTATCCAGTGAAGGGTTGTACCTGGCTATGTCACATGAATCGCCCTGCAACAAGCCACAGCTGCGTGAGGCGCTGGCGCGGGAGATGGCGAAGGTCGTTGGCGGGGCGCTGCCTGAGCAACTGCTGAAGCAGAACCTGGAGCGGTGGCAGTAACAGCCCTGGCACGTACCTGCAGGGACCGCGCTAGATTCTAGAAATTGAGCAAGGCAGTTGCTCCCACAAAGTCACCGCTAAATCAGCAAATCAGTTAGGTTGCGCTGTCGCGTAGAGAACAAGTGCCATTGTGGGAGCGGGCTTGCCCCGCGAAGCAGGCGACGCGATGGATGGCCCCGGCTGCGCCGGGGTTCGC
>NZ_JBWKXT010000047.1:0-52147 GCF_059423245.1 Pseudomonas sp. GW460-LB5 | reverse complement strand
GTTGTGGGGTGGGTCGGGGACAACTTTCAGCATGACTCGCTCCTTTCTTTCCTGTTTGGCTGCCATCCGCCCGCTGCCTGTCAGGTGTTCTGCGCCCGATTGCGTCAGGGCGGCGAAGCGCCCGGCTTGATTGTTGCGGCGCTCCTCAAATCGAGCGCCGCCCGCGCGGCGCTTCGCGGCACAAGGCCGCTCCCACATTTGTTTCGGGCCAATTATTCCTGAGCCATAGGCGCGCGCACCCTGGGTGCATGGCTGGAGAATAATTAAGAGCAGTGATGCAACCTTCAATATCGAAGGGGACAGACAAGGCGGGCGGCGCTCGATCTCACAGGCGTCGCATTCCTTTCGCCAGGCCCATGCCAGCCCTAACACAATCCAATGGCGTCACCAGCAAACCCCACAATCACGTCTATGCTTGAGGCAGCACAGCAGCAAGGACCGCCCATGCCTCGTCCAAGCCACCTGATGATTCTGGCCCTGGCCGCCGCCGCCCTCTATATATATGCACTGGCCAGCGACAATACCCTGCTCGCCCTGCTGGCCAAACCCGTTCCCGTCCTGGCGCTTGTCGCCTGGCTGCGCGGCGTCCCGGCCACACCTTATCGCAAGTGGATCTCGATCGGCCTGGGCTTCTCGGTACTCGGCGACATAATGCTGGCCATCCCCGCCGACCTGTTCGTATTCGGCCTGGCCGCCTTCCTATGTGCCCACCTGGCTTACCTGCGCGGCTATTGCGGCATTACCCTGCGCCCCGCCCTGCCCGCACTGATCTTCAGCGCCATCACCGGCATCGCGCTGCTCGGCGTACTGGCCAGCCACGGCCTCGGCCCGTTGCTGATCCCTGTCGCGTTGTACGCCCTGGCCATCAGCGCCATGCTCTGGCGCGCCCTGGCCTGTGGCGGGCTGGTCGCAATCGGCGCCGGCCTGTTCGTGCTCTCCGACAGCATGATCGGCATCGACCGCTTTGTCAGCCCGTTCGCCGCCGCGCCGTACCTGATCATCCTCACCTACTGGCTCGGCCAGTGGGCGATTGCGGCATCAGCGAGTCAACGCTCAACCGATAAAGTATTGACCCAGAGCGGTGCGCGCAGCGTCGGAAGCTGTTAGAACAGGAGTCTTTCGCATTTGCAAGTAGGGGGAGTCGCCAGATGAACTTTACAAGGCACAGAACAGCCAAATTACATAGCATCAGGTCAAATGATATTAATTATCATTACGAAAGTTGTAATTCGTTACCAGTCGCAAGAAACATAATTAACAAAACCGCACGCAATGCCCGAATATCAAGGCTTTCAGCCATTTACGACTGCCTTTTGTTCTTAATCCTACGAATAAATTTGCGACAGAAATTTTACTTGCACCGGGTTTACCCATAAAATCAGCGCGATTGATTCAGCTGCGACATTTGGTCACTGCACCTGCGACACCACGTCGCCGCTCTACTTATTTCAGACTGCAGAGCTGGGTCTCTGTATAAGGATCTCTAGCATGTCCGATTCGGCAGGACTCATCGCCCACAACTGGGGCTTTGCCATCTTCCTCCTGGGTGTCGTCGGCCTGTGTGCCTTCATGCTCGGCCTGTCCAGCCTGCTCGGTAGCAAGGCCTGGGGCCGCGCCAAGAACGAACCCTTCGAATCCGGCATGCTGCCCGTCGGCAGCGCCCGCCTGCGCCTGTCCGCCAAATTCTATCTGGTCGCGATGCTGTTCGTGATCTTCGATATCGAAGCCCTCTTTCTCTTTGCATGGTCTGTGTCCGTCCGCGAAAGCGGCTGGACCGGGTTCGTCGAAGCACTCGTTTTCATAGCAATTCTGTTGGCAGGTCTTGTCTACCTATGGCGCGTCGGTGCTCTTGATTGGGCTCCCGAAGGTCGCCGCAAGCGGCAAGCGAAGCTGAAACAATGAGGCTTTGGCAATGCAATACAATCTCACCAGAATCGATCCGGATGCGCCTAACGAGCAGTACCCGGTAGGTGAACGGGAAACCGTCACCGACCAACTGCTGGAGGACCAGGTCCACAAGAACATCTACATGGGGAAACTCGAAGATGTGCTGCGTGGCGCGGTCAACTGGGGTCGCAAGAACTCCCTCTGGCCGTACAACTTCGGCCTGTCCTGCTGCTACGTGGAAATGACCACGGCATTCACGGCACCCCACGACATCGCCCGCTTCGGCGCCGAAGTCATCCGGGCCTCGCCGCGTCAGGCCGACTTCATGGTCATCGCCGGCACCTGCTTCATCAAGATGGCGCCGATCATCCAGCGCCTGTATGAGCAGATGCTCGAACCGAAATGGGTCATTTCCATGGGTTCGTGCGCCAACTCCGGTGGCATGTACGACATCTACTCGGTCGTTCAGGGGGTCGACAAGTTCCTCCCTGTGGACGTCTATGTGCCTGGCTGCCCGCCACGCCCTGAGGCTTTCCTGCAAGGCTTGATGCTGTTGCAGGAGTCGATCGGCCAAGAACGACGCCCGCTTTCCTGGGTTGTTGGTGATCAAGGTATTTACCGTGCCGAGATGCCAGCCCAGAAAGACCTGCGTCGTGAGCAGCGCATTGCAGTAACCAACCTGCGCAGCCCCGACGAAGTCTGATCCAGCGACCTGCCGCCCGCTCCCCCTGGAGCCGGCGGCCTGGCTTCATTCTTAACGTTGACCCAAAGCGACCGAGACCATGACAGCGGACAACGCTATTTATATTCCGCCCTACAAGGCTGACGACCAGGATGTGGTCGTCGAACTGAACAACCGTTTTGGCGCCGAAGCATTCGTCGCCCAGGAAACCCGCACCGGCATGCCCGTGCTGTGGGTCAAGCGCGCCCAGCTCAAAGAGGTGCTCAGCTTCCTGCGCGGTGTCGCCAAGCCTTACAGCATGCTGTACGACCTGCACGGCGTGGACGAACGCCTGCGCACCCAGCGCCGTGGCCTGCCGGCCGCCGACTTCAGTGTGTTCTACCACCTGCTGTCGATCGAGCGTAACAGTGACGTGATGATCAAGGTGTCGCTGAGCGAAGGCGACCTGAACCTGCCGACCGTGACCGGTATCTGGCCAAACGCCAACTGGTACGAGCGCGAAGTGTGGGACATGTTCGGCATCGACTTTGCCGGCCACCCGCACCTCAGCCGCATCATGATGCCGCCCACCTGGGAAGGTCACCCGCTGCGCAAGGACTACCCGGCCCGTGCCACCGAGTTCGACCCCTACAGCCTGACCCTGGCCAAGCAACAGCTTGAAGAAGAGTCGGCGCGCTTCAACCCGGAAGCCTGGGGCATGAAGCGTCAGGGCGCCAACGAGGACTACATGTTCCTCAACCTCGGCCCTAACCACCCTTCGGCGCACGGTGCGTTCCGTATCGTTCTGCAGCTGGACGGTGAAGAGATCGTCGACTGCGTACCGGACATCGGCTACCACCACCGTGGTGCCGAAAAAATGGCCGAGCGCCAGTCCTGGCACAGCTTCATCCCCTACACCGACCGTATCGACTACCTCGGTGGGGTGATGAACAACCTGCCGTACGTACTGGCGGTGGAAAAGCTGGCGGGCATCAAGGTGCCGCAGAAGGTCGACGTTATCCGCGTGATGCTGGCCGAGTTCTTCCGCATCACCAGCCACCTGCTGTTCCTGGGTACCTACATCCAGGACGTTGGCGCCATGACCCCGGTATTCTTCACCTTCACCGACCGCCAGCGCGCCTACACCGTGATCGAAGCGATCACCGGTTTCCGCCTGCACCCGGCCTGGTACCGCATCGGCGGCGTCGCCCACGACCTGCCGCGCGGCTGGGAGAAACTGGTCAAGGACTTCGTTGAATGGCTGCCCAAGCGCCTCGACGAGTACACCAAGGCTGCCCTGCAGAACAGCATCCTCAAGGGCCGTACCATTGGCGTTGCTGCATACAACACCAAGGAAGCCCTGGAATGGGGCACCACCGGTGCCGGCCTGCGCTCCACCGGTTGCGATTTCGACCTGCGCAAAGCCCGCCCCTACTCCGGCTACGAGAACTTCGAGTTCGAAGTACCGCTGGCCCACAACGGCGATGCCTACGATCGCTGCATGGTCCGTGTCGAGGAGATGCGCCAGAGTATCCGCATCATCGACCAGTGCCTGCGCAACATGCCGGAAGGCCCGTACAAGGCGGATCACCCGCTGACCACGCCGCCACCGAAAGAGCGCACCCTGCAGCACATCGAGACCCTGATCACGCACTTCCTGCAAGTCTCGTGGGGCCCGGTCATGCCGGCCAACGAGTCGTTCCAGATGATCGAGGCGACCAAGGGCATCAACAGTTACTACCTGACGAGCGATGGCGGCACCATGAGCTACCGCACCCGGATCCGTACCCCGAGCTACCCGCACCTGCAGCAGATCCCTTCGGTGATCAAAGGCAGCATGGTCGCCGACCTCATTGCGTACCTGGGCAGTATCGACTTCGTTATGGCTGACGTGGACCGCTAAGCATGAACAGCACGCTTATCCAGACAGACCGTTTCGCCCTGAGCGAAACAGAGCGCTCGGCCATCGAGCACGAAATGCATCACTACGAAGACCCGCGCGCGGCGTCCATCGAAGCCCTGAAGATCGTCCAGAAGGAACGTGGCTGGGTGCCGGACGGCGCCATCCACGCCATCGGCGAGGTGCTGGGCATCCCGGCCAGCGACGTGGAGGGTGTAGCCACCTTCTACAGCCAGATCTTCCGCCAGCCCGTTGGCCGCCACATCATCCGCGTGTGCGACAGCATGGTCTGCTACATCGGCGGCCATGAATCGGTCGTCAGCCAGATCCAGAGCGAGCTGGGCATCGGCCTCGGCCAGACCACCGCCGACGGCCGCTTCACCCTGCTGCCGGTGTGCTGCCTGGGCAACTGCGACAAGGCCCCGGCGCTGATGATCGACGACGACACCTTTGGCGACGTGCAGCCCGCTGGCGTCACCCAATTGCTGGAGGGTTACGTATGACCATTACTTCCTTCGGCCCGGCCAACCGCATTGCGCGCTCGGCCGAAACCCACCCGCTGACCTGGCGCCTGCGTGACGACGGCGAGCCTGTTTGGCTGGCCGAATACCAGGCCAAGAACGGCTACGCTGCTGCCCGCAAGGCGCTGGGCGAGATGTCGCAAGACGATATCGTGCAGAGCGTCAAGGACTCCGGCCTCAAGGGCCGTGGTGGCGCAGGCTTCCCCACTGGCGTGAAGTGGGGCCTGATGCCCAAAGACGAATCCATGAACATCCGCTACCTGCTGTGCAACGCGGACGAAATGGAGCCCAACACCTGGAAGGACCGCATGCTGATGGAGCAACAGCCCCATCTGCTGGTCG
The DNA here is from genome assembly GCF_059423245.1 of Pseudomonas sp. GW460-LB5. Taxonomy (NCBI): domain Bacteria; kingdom Pseudomonadati; phylum Pseudomonadota; class Gammaproteobacteria; order Pseudomonadales; family Pseudomonadaceae; genus Pseudomonas; species Pseudomonas sp. GW460-LB5. Next base: position 46,836 of record NZ_JBWKXT010000047.1, on the reverse strand, counting down.
AGGGCATGCTGATCAGCGCCCGCGCCCTGAAGGCCTACCGTGGCTACATCTTCCTGCGTGGCGAATACACCACGGCGGCGAAAAACCTCAACCGCGCCATTGATGAAGCCAAGGCCGCCGGCCTGCTGGGCAAGAACATCCTGGGCTCCGGTTTCGATTTCGAGCTGTTCGTGCACACCGGTGCCGGCCGTTACATCTGCGGTGAAGAAACTGCACTGATCAACTCGCTGGAAGGCCGCCGCGCCAACCCGCGCTCCAAGCCGCCCTTCCCTGCCGCCGTCGGCGTGTGGGGCAAGCCGACGTGCGTGAACAACGTCGAAACCCTGTGCAACGTGCCAGCCATCGTTGCCAACGGCAACGACTGGTACAAGTCGCTGGCCCGCGAAGGCAGCGAAGACCACGGCACCAAGCTGATGGGCTTCTCCGGCAAGGTGAAGAACCCAGGCCTGTGGGAGCTGCCGTTTGGCGTCACCGCCCGCGAGCTGTTCGAAGACTATGCCGGTGGCATGCGTGATGGCTTCAAGCTCAAGTGCTGGCAGCCAGGCGGCGCCGGTACCGGCTTCCTGCTGCCCGAGCACCTCGACGCGCAGATGTACGCCGGTGGCATCGCCAAGGTCGGCACCCGTATGGGTACTGGCCTGGCCATGGCGGTGGACGACAGCATCAACATGGTGTCGCTGCTGCGCAACATGGAAGAGTTCTTCGCCCGCGAGTCTTGCGGCTGGTGCACCCCATGCCGTGACGGCCTGCCGTGGAGCGTGAAGATGCTGCGCGCACTGGAAAACGGCCAGGGCCGCGCCGAAGACATCGAGACGCTGCTGGGCCTGGTCAACTTCCTCGGCCCCGGCCGTACCTTCTGTGCTCACGCACCGGGGGCGGTGGAGCCGTTGGGCAGTGCCATCAAATACTTCCGCTCGGAGTTCGAGGCCGGTGTAGCACCGGAAAGCGCTGGCACCCTGCGCCCGAACCTGGCGAAGCCCATTGTGGTAGGCGCATAACAAGATAGAACGCGGGTGGTCCGTGCCACCCGCCAGCCTGTCGGCCGGCCCGCATGAAGTGTGGCGTGCCGCAGGCATACAGATTTCCATTAGCCACGCCCGCTCACGCGGGCCAACGAAGAACTTTGAACAATGGCCACTATCCACGTAGACGGCAAAGCGCTCGAAGTCAACGGTGCAGATAACCTGTTACAGGCGTGTCTGTCGCTAGGCCTCGACATCCCTTATTTCTGCTGGCACCCGGCGCTTGGTAGCGTCGGTGCCTGCCGGCAGTGCGCGGTCAAGCAGTACACCGACGAGAACGACACCCGTGGTCGTATCGTCATGTCCTGCATGACCCCAGCCTCCGACGGCACCTGGATTTCCATCGAAGATGACGAGTCCAAGGCGTTTCGCGCCAGCGTCGTCGAATGGCTGATGACCAACCACCCGCACGACTGCCCGGTGTGCGAGGAAGGCGGTCACTGCCACCTGCAAGACATGACGGTGATGACCGGCCACAACGAGCGCCGCTACCGTTTCACCAAGCGTACCCACCAGAACCAGGACCTCGGCCCGTTCATTGCCCATGAGATGAACCGCTGCATCGCCTGCTATCGCTGCGTGCGCTACTACAAGGACTACGCCGGTGGTACCGACCTGGGCGTCTACGGCGCCCACGATAACGTGTACTTCGGCCGTGTCGAAGACGGCGTGCTGGAAAGCGAGTTCTCCGGCAACCTGACCGAGGTCTGCCCGACCGGTGTGTTCACCGACAAGACCCACTCCGAGCGCTACAACCGCAAGTGGGACATGCAGTTTGCCCCAAGCATCTGCCATGGCTGCTCCAGCGGCTGCAACATCAGCCCGGGCGAGCGCTACGGTGAACTGCGCCGGATCGAAAACCGCTTCAACGGCTCGGTCAACCAGTACTTCCTGTGCGACCGCGGCCGCTTCGGTTACGGCTACGTCAACCGCAAGGATCGCCCACGCCAGCCACACCTGGCCGATGGCACCAAGCTGGGCCTGGACGCCGCCCTGGACAAGGCTGCCGACCTGCTGCGCGGCCGTACCATCGTCGGTATCGGCTCGCCACGCGCCAGCCTTGAAAGCAACTACGGCCTGCGTGAGCTGGTCGGTGCCGAGTACTTCTACTCCGGCATGGAAGCGGGCGAACTGGCCCGCGTGCGCCTGGCCCTGAACGTGCTGAACAACAGCCCGCTGCCGGTGCCGACCCTGCGCGACATCGAAGACCACGACGCCGTGTTCGTGCTCGGTGAAGACCTGACCCAGACCGCTGCCCGCGTGGCCCTCGCCGTGCGCCAGGCCACCAAGGGCAAGGCCGAGGCCATGGCCGAAGCGATGAAAGTGCAGCCATGGCTCGACGCCGCCGTGAAGAACATCGGCCAGCACGCGCTGTACCCGCTGTTCATTGCCTCGCTGGCTGAAACCAAGCTGGACGACGTTGCCGAAGAATGCGTGCACGCCGCGCCTGCCGACCTGGCCCGCATCGGTTTCGCAGTGGCTCACGCCATCGACCCGAGCGCACCAGCCGTCGCCGGCCTGGACGACGAAGCCAAGGCCCTGGCCCAACGCATCGCCGACGCGCTGGTTGCCGCCAAGCGCCCACTGGTTGTCGCCGGTACTTCGCTGGCCGACCCGGCACTGATCGAAGCCGCCGCCAACATCGCCAAGGCCCTGAAGCTGCGCGAGAAGGACGGTTCGCTGAGCCTGGTGGTACCTGAGGCCAACAGCATCGGCCTGGCCATGCTCGGCGGCGAGTCCGTGGATGCCGCGCTGGACGCGGTCATCAGCGGCAAGGCCGACGCCATCGTCGTGCTGGAAAACGACCTGTACGCCCGCGTGCCGGCCGCCAAGGTCGACGCCGCCCTGGCTGCGGCCAAGGTGGTGATCGTTGCCGACCACTCGAAAACGCCGACGGTCGACCGCGCCCACCTGGTACTGCCGGCCGCCTCGTTCGCCGAAGGCGACGGAACCCTCGTCAGCCAGGAAGGCCGCGCCCAGCGCTTCTTCCAGGTGTTCGACCCGCAGTACCTGGACAGCAGCATCCAGATCCACGAAGGCTGGCGCTGGATGCACGCCCTGCGTGCCACCCTGCTGAACAAGCCGGTCGACTGGACCCAGCTGGACCACGTTACCAGCGCCTGCGCCGAAGCCGCCCCGCAACTGGCCGGCATCGTCAACGCTGCACCAAGCGCCGCCTTCCGCATCAAGGGCATGAAGCTGGCCCGTGAGCCGCTGCGCTACTCTGGCCGTACTGCCATGCGCGCCAACATCAGCGTGCACGAACCGCGCACCCCGCAAGACAAGGACACCGCGTTCGCCTTCTCCATGGAAGGTTACTCGGGCTCCGCCGAACCGCGCCAGCAGGTGCCGTTCGCCTGGTCGCCGGGCTGGAACTCGCCGCAAGCCTGGAACAAGTTCCAGGACGAGGTCGGTGGCCACCTGCGTGCCGGTGACCCTGGCGTACGCCTGATCGAGTCGCAAGGCGATCGCCTGAACTGGTTCAACGCCATTCCGGGCGCCTTCAACCCGGCCCGTGGCACCTGGACCGCGGTACCGTTCTTCCACCTCTTCGGCAGCGAAGAAAGCTCCTCGCGGGCCGCGCCGGTACAAGAACGTATCCCGGCTGCCTACGTGGCCCTGGCCAAGTCCGAAGCCGACCGCCTGGGTGTCAACGAGGGCGCCCTGCTGAGCCTGAACGTGGCCGGTGTGGCCCTGCGCCTGCCGCTGCGCATCAATGAAGAGCTGGGCGCTGGCCTGGTCGCGCTGCCGAAAGGCCTGGCCGGCATCCCGCCTGCCATCTTCGGTGCATCCGTCGAAGGTCTGCAGGAGGCAGCACAATGAGCTGGTTCACCCCCGAAGTGATCGATGTGATCATCCAGGTCGTCAAGGCTATCGTGGTGCTGCTGGCCGTAGTGGTCTGCGGCGCCCTGCTCAGCTTCGTCGAGCGCCGCCTGCTGGGCTGGTGGCAGGACCGCTACGGTCCTAACCGTGTCGGCCCGTTCGGCATGTTCCAGATCGCCGCCGACATGCTGAAGATGTTCTTCAAGGAAGACTGGAACCCACCCTTCGTCGACAAGATGATCTTCACCCTGGCGCCGGTCGTGGCCATGAGCGCCCTGCTGATCGGCTTCTCGATCATCCCGATCACACCGGGCTGGGGCGTTGCCGACCTGAACATCGGTCTGCTGTTCTTCTTCGCCATGGCTGGCCTGTCAGTCTACGCGGTGCTGTTCGCCGGCTGGTCGTCGAACAACAAGTACGCCCTGCTGGGCAGCTTGCGTGCTTCGGCACAGACGGTGTCGTACGAAGTGTTCCTGGGCTTGGCGCTGATGGGCGTTGTGGTGCAGGTGGGCTCGTTCAACATGCGCGACATCGTTGAGTACCAGGCGCAGAACCTGTGGTTCATCATTCCGCAGTTCTTCGGCTTCTGCACCTTCTTCATCGCTGGCGTCGCCGTGACTCACCGTCACCCGTTCGACCAGCCAGAAGCAGAACAGGAACTGGCCGACGGCTACCACATCGAGTATGCCGGCATGAAATGGGGCATGTTCTTTGTCGGTGAGTACATCGGCATCATCCTCATCTCGGCGCTGCTGGTAACCCTGTTCTTCGGTGGCTGGCACGGCCCGTTCGGCATCCTGCCGCAACTGCCGTTCCTGTGGTTCGCCCTGAAGACCGCGTTCTTCATCATGCTGTTCATTCTGCTGCGCGCCTCGATTCCGCGCCCACGTTATGACCAGGTGATGGACTTCAGCTGGAAGTTCTGCCTGCCGCTGACCCTGATCAATTTGCTGGTGACCGCTGCGATCGTGCTCTACAACACGCCAGCCGTCGCGGCCCAGTGAGGATTTGACCCATGTTCAAGTATATCGGCGACATCGTTAAGGGCACCGGCACACAGCTGCGCAGCCTGGCCATGGTGTTCTCCCACGGGTTCCGCAAGCGCGACACCCTGCAATACCCCGAAGAACCCGTGTACCTGCCGCCGCGCTACCGCGGCCGCATCGTCCTCACCCGCGACCCCGATGGCGAGGAGCGCTGCGTAGCGTGCAACCTCTGCGCGGTGGCCTGCCCGGTTGGCTGCATCTCGTTGCAGAAGGCCGAGACCGAGGATGGTCGCTGGTACCCGGAGTTCTTCCGCATCAACTTCTCGCGTTGCATTTTCTGCGGCCTGTGTGAAGAAGCGTGCCCGACCACCGCAATCCAGCTGACCCCGGATTTCGAAATGGCCGAGTTCAAGCGTCAGGACCTGGTGTACGAGAAAGAAGATCTGCTGATCTCCGGCCCCGGCAAAAACCCTGACTACAACTTCTACCGTGTTGCGGGTATGGCGATCGCTGGCAAGCCGAAAGGCGCTGCGCAGAACGAAGCCGAGCCGATCAACGTGAAGAGCTTGCTCCCATAAGGACAGAAAGATGGAATTCGCTTTCTACTTCGCATCCGGGATCGCCGTGGTCTCCACCCTTCGGGTGGTGACCGGCACAAACCCCGTGCACGCCTTGCTTTACCTGATCATTTCACTGATCTCCGTGGCCATGATCTTCTTCTCACTGGGTGCGCCGTTCGCCGGCGCCCTGGAAGTGATCGCCTACGCCGGCGCCATCATGGTGCTGTTCGTGTTCGTGGTGATGATGCTCAACCTGGGGCCGGCTTCGGTCGCCCAGGAACGGGGCTGGCTCAAGCCCGGCATCTGGGCAGGGCCGGTGATTCTCGGCACCCTGCTGCTGCTGGAACTGCTGTACGTGCTGTTCGTCGCCCCGAGCGGCGCTGGCATCAGCGGCACCACCGTGGGCCCGAAAGAAGTGGGCATCAGCCTGTTCGGGCCGTACCTGCTGGTGGTCGAACTGGCCTCGATGCTGCTGCTGGCTGCAGCCGTCACCGCCTTCCACCTGGGCCGCAACGAGGCGAAGGAGTAAATCATGGGTGCTATCCCTCTCGAGCATGGCCTGGCGGTCGCCGGTATCCTGTTCTGCTTAGGTCTGGTTGGCCTGATGGTCCGCCGCAACATCCTCTTCGTGCTCATGAGCCTGGAAGTCATGATGAACGCCTCTGCCCTGGCGTTCGTCGTCGCCGGGGCCCGTTGGGTCCAGCCCGACGGCCAGGTGATGTTCATTCTGGTGATCAGCCTGGCAGCCGCCGAGGCCAGTATTGGCCTGGCCATCCTGCTGCAGCTGTATCGCCGCTTCCACACTCTCGACATCGATGCTGCCAGTGAGATGCGCGGATGAACCTTCTCTTCCTGACTTTCGTCTTCCCCCTCGTCGGCTTCCTGCTGCTGTCGTTCTCGCGCGGGCGGTTCTCGGAGAACCTGTCCGCCCTGATCGGCGTCGGCTCGGTGGGCCTTTCGGCCGCCACCGCCGCCTATGTCATCTGGCAGTTCAATGTCGCACCACCTGAAGGTGGCGCGTACAGCCAACTGCTGTGGCAGTGGATGTCGGTGGACGGCTTTGCGCCGAACTTCACCCTGTATCTGGACGGCCTGTCGGTCACCATGCTCGGCGTGGTCACCGGTGTCGGCTTCCTGATCCACCTGTTCGCGTCCTGGTACATGCGTGGCGAAGCCGGCTACTCGCGTTTCTTCTCGTACACCAACCTGTTCATCGCCAGCATGCTGTTCCTGATCCTCGGCGATAACCTGCTGTTCATCTACTTCGGCTGGGAAGGTGTAGGCCTGTGCTCGTACCTGCTGATCGGTTTCTACTACAGCAACCGCAATAACGGTAACGCGGCGCTCAAGGCATTCATCGTTACCCGTATCGGCGACGTGTTCCTGGCCATCGGCCTGTTCATCCTGTTCGCCCAGCTGGGCACCCTGAACGTGCAGGAACTGCTGGTGCTGGCACCGCAGAAGTTCCAGGCGGGCGACACCTGGATGGTGCTGGCAACGCTGATGCTGCTGGGCGGTGCGGTCGGTAAATCGGCCCAGCTGCCACTGCAGACCTGGCTGGCCGACGCAATGGCGGGCCCAACCCCGGTTTCGGCACTGATCCACGCGGCAACCATGGTGACTGCGGGCGTGTACCTGATCGCCCGGACCAATGGCCTGTTCCTGCTGGCACCGGACATCCTGCACCTGGTAGGTGTTGTCGGTGGCGTGACCCTGGTACTGGCCGGCTTCGCCGCGCTGGTACAGACCGACATCAAGCGTATCCTCGCCTACTCGACCATGAGCCAGATCGGCTACATGTTCCTGGCCTTGGGCGTTGGCGCCTGGGATGCGGCGATCTTCCACCTGATGACCCACGCCTTCTTCAAGGCCCTGCTGTTCCTTGCCTCCGGTGCGGTGATCGTTGCCTGCCACCACGAGCAGAACATCTTCAAGATGGGCGGCCTGTGGAAGAAACTGCCCCTGGCCTACGCCAGCTTCGTGGTCGGTGGTGCTGCCCTGGCCGCCCTGCCGATCGTGACCGTGGGCTTCTACTCCAAGGACGAAATCCTCTGGGAAGCGTTTGCCAGCGGTAACACCGGCCTGCTGTACGCCGGCCTGGTCGGTGCGTTCATGACCTCGCTGTACACCTTCCGCCTGATCTTCATCGCCTTCCACGGCGAAGCCAAGACCGAAGCTCACGCGGGTCACGGCATCAGCCACTGGCTGCCGCTGGGTGTGCTGATCGTGCTGTCGACCTTCGTGGGTGCCTGGATCACCCCGCCGCTGGCAGGCGTGCTGCCTGAGAGCGCCGGCCACGCCGGTGGTGAAGCCAAGCATGCGCTGGAGATCACCTCGGGTGCCATCGCCATCGCTGGTATCCTGCTGTCGGCCCTGCTGTTCCTGGGCAAGCGCAGCTTCGTCAGCGCAGTCGCCAACAGCGGCATCGGCCGCGTCCTGTCGGCCTGGTGGTTCGCCGCTTGGGGCTTCGACTGGATCTACGACAAGCTTTTCGTCAAACCGTACCTGTTGATCTGCCACATCCTGCGCAAGGACCCGGTAGACCGCAGCATCGGCCTGATTCCTCGGATGGCGCGTGGCGGTCATGTCGCCATGAGCAAGACCGAGACTGGCCAACTGCGCTGGTACACCGCCTCTATCGCCGTGGGTGCCGTGCTGGTGCTCGGTGCCGTGTTAGTGGCTGCGGTATGACAATGAATCTTGCGACTTTGCCAAAGGAAACCAACCCGTCATGATTTTGCCTTGGCTGATCCTGATCCCCTTCATCGGCGGCTTCCTGTGCTGGCTGGGTGAGCGCTTCGGCGCCACCTTGCCGCGCTGGATCGCGCTGCTGACCATGTCCCTGCTGCTCGGCATCGGCCTGTGGCTGTGGGCGACCGGCGACTACACCCTCGCCCCCGCTCCGGGCGCCGAACCTGCCTGGGCCCTGGAATACAAACTCCAGTGGATCCAGCGCTTCGGCATCAGCATCCACCTGGCCCTCGACGGCCTGTCGCTGCTGATGATCCTGCTCACCGGCCTGCTCGGTGTGCTGTCGGTACTGTGCTCCTGGAAAGAGATCCAGCGCCACGTCGGCTTCTTCCACCTCAACCTGATGTGGATTCTCGGCGGCGTGGTCGGTGTGTTCCTGGCCCTGGACCTGTTCCTGTTCTTCTTCTTCTGGGAAATGATGCTGGTGCCGATGTACTTCCTCATCGCGCTCTGGGGTCATAGCTCGGCAGACGGCAAGAAGACCCGGATCTACGCGGCGACCAAGTTCTTCATCTTCACCCAGGCCAGCGGCCTGATCATGCTGGTGGCGATCCTGGGCCTGGTGCTGGTCAACTACAACACCACCGGCGTGCTCACCTTCAACTACAGCGACCTGCTCAAAGCCGAGCTGCCAGCCGGTGTCGAGTACCTGCTGATGCTGGGCTTCTTCATCGCCTTCGCGGTGAAGCTGCCAGTGGTACCGTTCCACTCCTGGCTGCCTGATGCCCACGCCCAGGCACCGACCGCAGGTTCCGTGGACCTGGCGGGTATCTTGCTGAAGACCGCGGCCTACGGCCTGCTGCGCTTCGCCCTGCCGCTGTTCCCGAACGCCTCGGCCGAGTTCGCGCCCATCGCCATGACCCTGGGCCTGATCGGTATCTTCTACGGTGCCTTCCTGGCCTTTGCGCAAACCGACATCAAGCGCCTGATCGCCTTCTCCAGCGTCTCGCACATGGGCTTCGTGCTGATCGGCATCTACTCCGGCAGCCAGCAGGCCCTGCAAGGCGCGGTGATCCAGATGCTGGCCCACGGCCTGTCGGCTGCGGCGCTGTTCATCCTGTCCGGCCAGCTGTACGAGCGCCTGCACACCCGTGACATGCGTCAGATGGGTGGCCTGTGGCACCGCATCGCCTACCTCCCGGCGATCAGCCTGTTCTTCGCCGCTGCCTCCCTGGGCCTGCCAGGTACCGGCAACTTCGTCGGCGAGTTCCTGATCCTGATCGGCAGCTTCGCGCATGTACCATGGATCACCGTGATCGCCACCACCGGCCTGGTATTCGGTTCGGTCTACTCGCTGATCATGATCCACCGCGCCTACTTCGGCCCGGCCAAGGCCGACACCGTGCTGGCTGGCATGGATGGTCGCGAGCTGATCATGGTGCTGGGCCTGGCGGGACTGCTGATTCTGCTGGGCGTGTATCCGCAGCCGTTCCTCGACACCTCTGCCGCCACCATGAGTGGTGTGCAGCAGTGGCTCGGTTCCGCTTTCACTCAACTCGCTTCGGCCCGGTAAGAGCGCTATGGAATTCACCACTCAACACTTCATCGCATTGGCGCCGATGCTGATCACCACCATCACCACGGTGGTGGTGATGCTGGCGATCGCCTGGAAGCGCAACCACTCGCAGACCTTCCTGCTGTCCACCGTGGGCCTGAACCTGGCCCTGCTGTCGATCCTGCCGGCGCTGAAGGTAGCGCCGCTGGCCGTCACCGCGCTGATCACCATCGACAAGTTCGCCTGCCTGTACATGGCGATCATCCTGGTGGCGACGCTGGCGTGCGTCACCTTGGCCCACGCCTACCTTGGCGAAGGCTCCAAGGGCTTCCCGGGCAACCGTGAAGAACTGTACCTGCTGCTGCTGATGTCGGCACTCGGTGGCCTGGTACTGGTCAGCGCCAACCACCTGGCCGGCCTGTTCATTGGCCTGGAGCTGCTGTCGGTACCGGTCTACGGCCTGGTGGCGTATGCGTTCTTCAACAAGCGTTCACTGGAAGCCGGCATCAAGTACATGGTGCTGTCGGCTGCAGGCTCGGCTTTCCTGCTGTTCGGCATGGCCCTGCTGTACGCGGATGCAGGTAGCCTGAGCTTTGACCAGATCGGCAAAGCCCTGGCGACCACCAGCATGCCAAGCCTGGTGGCCCAACTGGGCCTGGGCATGATGCTGGTCGGCCTGGCCTTCAAGCTGTCGCTGGTACCGTTCCACCTGTGGACCCCGGACGTGTACGAAGGCGCCCCGGCGCCGGTCGCCGCGTTCCTGGCCACCGCCAGCAAGGTCGCGGTGTTCGCTGTGGTCGTGCGCCTGTTCATGCTCTCCCCTGCTGCCAGCAGCGGCGCGCTGAGCACCGTACTGGCGGTGATTGCCGTGGCCTCGATCCTTATTGGCAACCTGCTGGCGCTGACCCAGAGCAACCTCAAGCGCCTGCTGGGTTACTCGTCCATCGCCCACTTCGGCTACCTGGTCATTGCCCTGGTTGCCAGCAAGGGCCTGGCCCTGGAAGCCATGGGCGTTTATCTGGTCACCTACGTGATCACCAGCCTGGGTGCCTTCGGTGTCATCACCCTGATGTCCTCGCCTTACGGCGGCCGTGACGCCGATGCACTGTATGAGTACCGCGGCCTGTTCTGGCGCCGTCCGTACCTGACGGCCGTACTGACCGTGATGATGCTGTCGCTGGCGGGCATCCCGCTGACCGCTGGCTTCATCGGCAAGTTCTACATCATCGCCACTGGCGTAGAGTCGCACCTGTGGTGGCTGGTCGGTGCCCTGGTGATCGGTAGCGCCATCGGCGTTTACTACTACCTGCGCGTCATGGTCACCCTGTACCTGGTCGAGCCGAACCTGCGTCGCCATGACGCCCCGCTGAAGTGGGAACAGCGCACCGGTGGCGTCATGCTGCTGGCCATCGCCATTCTTGCCTTCGTACTCGGCGTCTACCCGCAACCGCTGCTGGAGCTGGTCCAGCAAGCCGGCCTGCAACTGATAGGCTGATTGCCCCGGCAACACAAAACACCCCGCCTATGCGGGGTGTTTTTTTATCGGCGTATTTTTGGCCTGCCCCCAGTGACGCCTCACTCAACCCGGCTGGGCTGGCCTGCTCCAGGCAGGGCGGCCTGGCGCAAATCACCATTGGCCGAAGGCAGGTACACTTCCGGATTGGGCATCCCGCTAGGGGACAGTTCATGGGTCATTTCGAATTCGGCACGTACTGACCAGCCACACGCCTCGGTGGTGCATTGCAAATAAGCGATACGCAGGAAAATATGGCGCCCCTCGCTAGTACGTATGCGCATCCGGCTGTGGCAATGCGGGCAAACCAGCTTGTAAGTACTCACGGCAAGTACCTGCTAGCATTGCCCAAGCCAGCCTGTGTGTAAGTATTGGCTGCAACTGTGGGTGTATTCTTCAATTGGGTGGTTCTCATTGCAGAAGTGCTCCTTAAAACGCAGGGCTGTATTCATAACGAGTAGTTTAAGCCCATGGAATATCATTAAACCAGTCATGGATATTTGTTATGAGTACTCACGTACTTGCTGCTGTGCTCACGCGCCTTAAACTGCTGACCGGCTCAGAGTCCGATGCCGAGCTGTCCCGGGCACTTTCGGTGAGCCCACAAACGCTGAGCAGCTGGAAGACGCGCGACAGCATTCCATACTCACTTTGCATAGATATCGCCAGGCAGTATGACTGCTCACTGGACTGGCTGTTGCTGGGCCAGGCCGATCAGCACCCCGCAGGCCCTCATGAAGCAGGCTGGGAATGCGACATGCTTGAGCGCCTGCGTACGCTATCGCCCAGTGATCGCCAGGCCATCCTGCTGTTCATCAAGGACAAGCAGCGTATCCAGCAACTGGAGCGGCAGTTGAGTGAGCTTGGTGGCTAACCCCGCCGGCGCCAGCGCTGGATCAGCTCACGCGGGTCAAGCGTGTCCACCAGCACCATGACCTTGAGGCTGATGGGGATCACCACCACGGCAGCCACGAATGCCGCCATGCCACGGGTCAACAGTGGCACCAGTGACGAAACCAGTGGTTCGAATAAATGGCCCACACCCACGGTGATGAATATCAACAGCAATTTCTTGCTCAGCGTCAGGCGCCTGGCTGTATTGGTAATCAACCGATCGCGCGCCGCACTGACCAGCAATGCCCCCAGCAGCGCAGCGAACAGTACATTGCCATCCACACCGAGCAGCGCCAAGAAGGCCGATGCCAGGTTATCCAGCACAGATTGCTCAGGCATGGGACTGCCCTCGTCGCGGCACAGAAAGGCAGGCCGTCGAACGCAGGCTGTACATGACCGCCGCTTCGACGAACCGGATGTAGCACACCCGCAAGGCACGCCCATGGTCATGCCCGGCGACATCTTCGAGGCGCTTGTAGCCGCGCTCTCGCAATACTGCCCGCCAGCGAGCGAATTCGCGTGCCGCGTCGATGGCCGCACAGCGGGCAGCTACTTCAAGTGCAACCTCACTGACAGGCGCTTGCAGTTGCAGGCGCTCACGCAGCCTGCCCAGGTCCACCCGCGGCCAGAACGGGTCGTGGCTATCGGCAAAGCGCGGCAGCCGAGGATCGTTATCCATGCATCACCCCCTCACTGCCCGGCCAGCATGCCGTAGCGGATCGCTTTGATCACTGCCGCCACCCGTGTAGGCACATCGAACTTGCGCAGGATGTTGGACACATGAAAGTTCACGGTCGACTCCTTGCACGCCAGGATCTGGCCTATCTCCCAGGAACTTTTGCCATAGGCACACCACAACAGCACCTGCTGTTCACGTGGCGTCAAGCGAACCGGAGCGTCAGCGGGGTGTTGCAGCAAATGTCGGGCATTGTCAGTCATGTTTGAACTCCGCAGCTGGTTGAGCGAGGCATCGCTGCCAATTTGCAGCCACCTTACGAAGCGCACGCCACCCCTCTCCACCGATGCGGCTTGTAAAGAACTTTCGTACAAAACCATCTGATGAAGGCTTCACGAAATTTGCTGAGTTCCTGCGTGCTCCAAGCGGCATTTCGCTCGTCTCAACGCCGTTATCCATCCGTTTTTCGCCTGGAGTCGTACAATGCGTTCCGTTTTCCCCCCATCGCACTGCCTTGGCCTGCTGGCTGCCTTTGCTGCCACCCAGCCGGCCCTGGCAGCAACCTCGGTCGAATTAGGCCAGGTGCTGATCACCGATGAGGAGCAGAACGACCTGTCAGCTGCCAGCGAACGCCTGCGCGAGGTGCCAGGCGCCAGTAATCTGGTAGACATGCAACGCGCAGGGCAAGGCCGGGTTGCCAGCAACCAGGATGTGCTGGCCTACCAGCCCGGCGTTTTTGCCCAATCGGCGGGCAACGATGGCATCAAACTGTCGATCCGCGGCTCGGGCATCAACCGCGCTCCGGGGGCCCACGGCTCCGGGGTTTACACGATGTTCGACGGCCTGCCCCTGACGGGCCCGGGCGGTACCCCCTACGAGCTGTTCGAGCCGCTGTGGCTGAGCCGTGCCGAAGTGCTGCGCGGCGCCAACGGTTTCGACCAGGGAGCCCTTGCGCTGGGCGGTGCGATCAACTATGTCACCCACACCGGCTACGACGCCGCCCCGCTACAGGTGCGCTACGAAGTCGGCAGCCGCGGTTACCAGCACCGGCACATCAGCTCAGGTCAAGTGCTGGGCAATCTCGACTACTACGTGGCCCTGACCGATTCGGAATATGACGGTTATCAGGCTCACAGCAGCGGCAGCGCCAAGGGCATTGCCGCCAATGTCGGCTACCGCTTCAACCCGAACCTTGAAACCCGCTTCTACCTGCGTTACCGGGAGACCGAAAACGAACTGGCCGGGCGCCTGACCAAAGACCAGATCAAGCACCACCCCCGCGCGGCCAACCCCGCCTATCTGGCGCGCGACGACAGCCGCCCGCAGCCAGGCAGCACCTGGGTGGGCAACAAGACCACCTTCTACCTCGACGACGATACGCGCCTGGAAGCCGGCCTGGTCTACCACGACTACCCGATGGACCTGCGCGAAGGCCCGATGCGCCTGAAAGTGGCCTACACCGATGTCAGCGGTACGCTGAACTATTTCCGCCGCGACACCCTGTTCGGTCATGAGAGCAAGACCACCATCGGCTGGCGCACCACCAAGCACCTGCCCAACAGCGGAGCCTCGCAGTTCGCGCGCAATGGCGATGTGTTCGGCGCACGTACCCGCGATTTCACTTACCAGGGGTCGGACACCGTTGTGCATGCAGGTAATGACCTGGAGCTGGTGCCCAACCTCTGGCTGACCACCGGCCTGGCCATGATCTACACGCGCCGCGAAAGTGACGTGACCTACCCGGCCGAAGGCGGCAAGGTGAGCATGCATGACTGGGACTTTGCACCGCGCCTGGGGTTGCGCTACGACATCCGCCCGGACCTGCAGGTGTATGGCAATCTCAGCCGCTCGGTAGAGCCGCCACACCCGTGGTCGCTGATCTGGAGCGCCCCCAGCACAGGCGGCAAGCAGATCCAGCCGATCGAGATGCAGAACCAGACCGCCACTACCCTTGAGCTGGGGGCGCGTGGCGACTCGGCGTTTGGCCACTGGGACCTTGCCTGGTACTACTCGCAAGTGCGCCACGAACTGCTGGCCGTGGAAGTGGTGCCGAACTTCACCTCGGAGTTCAACGCCAGCGCCACCGTGCATCAAGGCGTGGAAGCCGGCCTCGACAGCACCCTGTGGGAACGCGCCGGTACCGGCAAGCTGAGCGTACGCCAAGCCTACACCTTCAGCGACTTCCACTACCGTGATGACGACAAGTTTGGCGACAACCGCCTGCCCGGCATCCCCATGCACTACTACCAGGCCGAACTGCGCTATGACTGGCCGAGCGGCTTCTACGCCGGGGTCAACACGCAAATGGCGTCGAAAGTGCAGGTGGACTATGCCAACAGCTATCACGCCGATGCATATGCCTTGCTAGGCGCGCGCCTGGGCTGGAATTCACCCAAACAGGACTGGCAGACGTGGCTGGACCTGCGCAACCTGACCAACAAGCGCTATGCGGCGACAGTGACACCCACCTACAACGATGCCGGCCAGGACAACGCCCGTTCGACGCCGGGCGAAGGGTTTGGCGTTTACGCCGGTGTTTCCTACAGCTTCCGCTAGAACATGCAGCGCAGTGTTTCTGCAGGAGCAGCCTTGTGCTGCTCCTACAAAGGCCGCGCTCACCCGATGATTGCGGATCAAACCGCCCTGTTCAACTTCACCCACGAAGCAAACTTGTCGACAAACGCCTGCAAGAATGGCCGGGTCTTGTCGTTGAGCTTGCCCGAGTCCTCGAACAGGCTTGCTGCCCCGCCAATGTAGGCCTCGGGCATTTGCATGCATGGCATGTCCAGAAACACCAGCGACTGGCGCACGGCATGGTTGGCGCCAAAGCCTCCAATGGCCCCGGGCGATACACTCACCACCGCCGTCGGCTTGCCACCCCAGGCACTTTGCCCGTAGGGCCGCGAACCCACGTCGATGGCATTTTTCAGGCAACCAGGCACCGAGCGGTTGTATTCCGGGGTAACGAACAGCACCGCATCACTGCGGCGGATCTCCTCGCGAAAACGCTTCCACGCCTCTGGCGGCGCTTCGGCCTCGACGTCCTCGTTGTACAACGGCAAATCGCCAATTTCGACGATCTTCAGGGCAAGGCTGGACGGCGCCAGCTCCGAAAGTGCGCGGGCGACCTTGCGGTTGTACGACTCCTTGCGCAAGCTACCCACGACAACCGCTACCGAATACACCTGGCTCATGGCAATTTCCAACCTTTGCTGGGTAAAGGGACGTTGTAGTTATAGATGACCGTTGCTCGGCGCTTTGGTTTTTTTTCCTCAGGGTGAAAACTTCCGAGGCTGTTGCACGGTCTATGCCTTCAGACATTTTCTACGTAATTCAGAGGTTTCCACCCAAATGGCAGCAGTAATGGTCGGCCAATTCCACGCCCGTGACGCCGAAGGCCGTATCTACCCCGTGCACGAGTTCCAGGAGTCCACCTTGCAACTTGACGGCAGCACGCTGGGCGCCCCCATCACCACTTACCGCCTGGCCATCGGCGACAAGGTCAACCACCTCGGTGAAAACCGCTTCGAACTGGCGCGCAGCGGCGTCGAGATCATTCGCATTCCGTGATGCAGTCCACGGTGTAACGGCCGCTCTCGTTCTGCAGGCCATGCACGTCGGCGACAAAACCGGGGAAGCCCTGGTTGAATGCCCGGGCGAAGGCCAGGTAGTCGAGTATCGAGCGGGTCGCCTCGGTGAACCGCTCGCCCGGCATGATCAATGGAATACCGGGCGGATACGGCACCAGCATCACCGCTGCCACACGCCCCAGCAGCGCCTCGATCGGCACCGCCTCCACGTCCCCACGCACCATCTGGTCATAGGCACGGGCCGGGCTCACGGCCACCTCCGGCAAACGCGTGAACAGCCGCTTCAGTTGCTTGGCCGTGGCATTGGCGCGGTAGCAGTCATGCAACTGGTCACACAGGTCGCGCAACCCCATCCTCTGGTAGCGTGAAGCATCAGCTGCCACCACGCTCGGCAGACAACTGCTCAGGGCTGTGTTGCCATCATAGTGGCGTTTGAATTCCAGCAACTCCGTCAGCAAAGTGCTCCACTTGCCTTTGGTAATGCCCATGGAAAACAGCACCAGGAAGCTGTACAGGCCGGTTTTCTCCACCACCAGCCCCCGCTCCCAGAGAAATTTGCTGACCACCGCCGCCGGGATGCCATGCTCGCCCAGCACACCACCCGCACTCAGGCCCGGCATTACCAATGTGACCTTGAGCGGGTCGAGCAGCACGTAGTCGTCCACCACTTCGCCAAAGCCATGCCACTCGGCACCCGGTTGCAGCAACCAGTCCTGCGCGGCCAGGCGCTGGATACCTTCGGTGCCCGGCGGCTGCCAGATACTGAACCACCAGTCATCCGCAGCAATGTGCTCGCGCAAGTTGGCCAGGGCACGACGAAAACTCAACGCTTCGTCGAACATCTCTTGCAGCAGTGAATGCCCCGCCGGCCCTTCCATCATGCTTGAGGCTACATCCAGCGAGGCAAGGATGCTGTACTGCGGCGAGGTCGAGATATGCATCATGAACGCTTCGTTGAAGCGGTCTCGGTCCAGTTGCCGCCTGGCCCCGTCCTGCACATGGATCATCGAGGCCTGGCTGAACGCGGCCAGCAATTTGTGGGTGGAATGGGTACTGAACACCAGCGGGCTGCCCGCCGTGCAGGCCGTGCCCATGGCATAGCGCCCGGTGAAGAAATCATGAAACGCCGCATAGGCAAACCAGGCTTCGTCGAAGTGCAGCACCTCTACACTCGCACCCAAGCACTGCTTTATCATCCCGGCGTGGTAACACAGCCCGTCGTAGGTGGAGTTGGTCACCACCGCCAGCTTGATGCGCCGCCCGCGATCACGGGCAAGGGGGTTGGCCTGGATCTTCGCCTCGATAGCCTCGGGGCTGAATTCGCTGAGCGGGATCGGGCCGATGATACCCAGCTCGTTGCGCTCCGGGCACAGGTACAGCGGAACGGCGCCAGTCATGATAATTGCGTGAACCACCGACTTGTGGCAGTTGCGGTCCACCAGCACCAGGTCGTCACGGCCGACCATGGCGTGCCAGACGATCTTGTTGGCCGTGGAAGTACCATTGATGACGAAGAAGGTGTGGTCAGCACCGAAGTTACGCGCCGCCCTGGCTTCAGCCTCGGCCAAGGGGCCGGTGTGGTCGAGCAGCGAGCCGAGTTCCGGCACGGATACGGAGAGGTCCGAGCGCAGGGTGTTTTCCCCGAAGAACTGATGAAACGCCTGGCCCACCGGGCTTTTGTGGTAGGCCACGCCACCGCCGTGGCCCGGGGTGTGCCAAGAATAGTTGGACTGCGCGGTATGCTGCACCAAGGCTTTGAAAAACGGCGGCAGCAAGCCGTCAAGGTAGGTATGTGCGGCACGCGCCACCTGGCGGGCGAGGAACGGCACGGTGTCTTCGAACAGGTAAAGAATGCCACGCAGCTGGTTAAGCTCGCTCATGGCTTCGGCGGGGGCGTTTTCCAGGGTTACCTGCTCACCCAGGGCGAAAATCGGCAGATCGGGTGCGCGCAGGCGGGCCAGGCGGATCAGTTCGGCCATGTTCTGCAGCAGGTGGGTATTCTCCCCAACGCCTTCGGCAGCGATCAGCATGCAGGCCAGGCCGTGGTGAGTGGCGGCGACCAGACGGGCTTCGGCGTGGTCAGCGGCGGCGAGAATGGCGAAGCCATCCTGGCGCAGTTCCTCGGCGATACCCCGCACGCGCTCGCCAGCGACACTGTCGGCCTTGATGGCGCGGTGGACGATGAGGATCGGGAACTTGAGGTCCTTGTACATCAGGTGGCTACCTCCGAAGGACATGGCGTCCACTTCAGGGTAGTTGACGGGCCGGTCTTGAGCGTTGAGGTGACGCGTAGATCGAGCGCCGCCCGCGCGGCGCTCGATCTCAAAGGCGCCACACAACCCACGGCAAGCAGAAAAAATTACCCTGTTGGCGTCTCGGTAAGGACCTGCCACATGGAGGGCCCACCCGCCGACTTGGCAACGGCGGCCAGCCGCTCGGCATGCGCCTCCAGTTCCTCGGTACTGGCCATGATCACCCGCCCCGGCGTACGCCCGACAATGCGGCGGATCTCGCTGCCGCCAGCGCCCTGCCCGTCATCTTCGGCATCCGCCCCATGGCCAGCCAGCGACAGGCTGGTCTGGCCACCGGTCATCGCCAGGTAGACGTCAGCCAGCAGTTCCGAGTCGAGCAATGCGCCGTGCAACTCACGGCCCGAGTTGTCGATGTCGTAGCGTTTACAGAGCGCATCGAGGCTGTTGCGCTGCCCCGGGTGGCGCGAGCGCGCCAGCAACAGGGTGTCGAGGATGGTGCAATGTTGCGAAATGTCAGCGCGATGCTGCTGGCCCAGCAAGGCGAATTCGTTGTTGATGAAGCCAACGTCAAACGCCGCGTTATGGATGACCAGCGTGGCGCCCTGGATGAATTCGAAGAATTCCTCGGCTACATCGCCAAAGCGTGGCTTGCCGACCAGGAAAGTATCGGTGATGCCGTGGACGTTGATAGCGCCCTCGTCACTCTCGCGGTCCGGCTGCAGGTAGACGTGGAAGTGCCGCCCGGTGAGGCGCCGGCCGATGACCTCGACACAGCCAATCTCGATGATGCGGTGGCCTTCGCTGACCGGCATACCCGTGGTTTCGGTATCGAGAATGACGAAGCGTTTATCTTGCTGCTGCTCCACGCGGGGCGCTCCAACTTGCATCAGTTACAAAGGCCGCAATTGTACCCCAGCTCAACGCTGGGCGCGCACCTCATCGACCCCACGGTTGGCCAGTTGGTCAGCGCGCTCGTTCCCGGGGTGACCAATGTGGCCGCGCACCCACTTCCAGCTCACCTTGTGGCGGTTGACCTGTTCATCGAGCTGCTGCCACAGGTCGGCATTTTTCACCGGCTCTTTGGCTGCGGTTTTCCAGCCGCGCTTCTTCCAGTTGACCATCCACTCGTTGATGCCTTTCATCACGTACTGCGAGTCAGTGGTCAGCACCACGTCGCACTCACGCTTGAGCGACATCAGCCCCTGGATGGCCGCCATCAGTTCCATGCGGTTGTTGGTGGTTTCACGTTCGCCGCCCCACAGTTCCTTCTCGACGCCCTTGTAGATCATCAGGACGCCCCAGCCACCCGGGCCAGGATTGCCTTTGCAGGCACCATCGGTAAACATTTCGACGCTATCGCTCATGTACCACTCTTGAATTCAGTGCTTGTCAGTTTCAGGGTTGGCCGCCGTGCGGTTCACCTTGGCCAGCGGCAGCGGCAGCAACTTGCCCATCGGCTCGCGGCGCTCCGGGCGCAACGGCCGCAGGCCCACCACCATCTTGCGCGCCACCAGCAGGTACACCCCGCCACCAGAGGTCTGCCAGCCGCCAGCCACCCGTTCCCAGCCCGCCAGGCGCTGCTGCCAGGCCGGTGAGGCAAGCGGCGGACGATAGCACCCGAAGCGGCGTTTCTCCAGCGCGAAGCCCAGCAGGTTGAGCCAGTCGCCTACCCGCGACGGCGAGATACAGCGGGCCTTGCGCAGGGCATCATGGCTGAAGAAGTGGCGCATGCCCCAACTGCTCCACGGGTTGATCCCGACGATCAGCAGGTGCCCGCCCGGGCGTACGGCGCTGGCGGCCTCGCGCAGCAAACCGTGAGGCGACAGGCTGAAATCCAGGCCATGTTGCAGCACCACCACATCGGCGGCGTGCTCGCTCAATGGCCAGGCCTGTTCTTCACAGGCAATCTCCACCCCTGGTAGCGGCGCCCCAAGGCGCACGTTGCGCTGCACCTGGGGGGCGCTGGGCGGCGGCTCCGCGCAGGGGCCGTAGTGCACGAGGTAACCCCCGAAGAAGCGCCCGAGCTCTTCTTCCAGCAGTTTTTCCTCTTCCTTGAGCATCAGCTGGCCGAGCGGGCCATTGAACCACTCACGGGCCAGGCTGATCAGCTTGACCCAGTCCGGGTCGGCCTGGGCAAAGGCTTGGTCGGTCATTGCGCTCTCCCTCGAAGGTTCTCCCACCGCGCCATCGCGGCTAAGATGCCTTCATGTGCCACGCTTGGCGAATCGGATCCGCACCATGATACAGATCGATGCTCTCCCCGCTTTCTCCGACAACTACATCTGGTTGTTACAGGATACTGCCAAACGCCGCTGCGCGGTGGTCGACCCCGGAGATGCCGGCCCAGTGGAACGCTGGCTGTCGGCCAACCCAGACTGGGTGCTCAGCGACATCCTGATTACCCACCACCACAACGACCATGTCGGCGGCGTGCAACGGCTCAAGCAACTGACCGACGCACGGGTCTGCGGCCCGGCCAACGAGCACATTCCCTGCCGCGACCTGGCGCTGGACGACGGCGACCCAGTGACGGTGCTTGGCGTGACGTTTCAGGTCCTGGCGGTGCCTGGCCACACCTTGGGGCATATCGCGTTCTTCAGCGATCAGCCGCCGACGCCAGTATTGTTCAGTGGCGACACCCTGTTCGCCGCCGGGTGCGGGCGAATGTTCGAGGGTACACCCGAACAGATGCAACCGGCCCTCGCCCGCCTGGCGGCGCTGCCGCCACAAACTGAAGTGTACTGCGCCCACGAATACACCCTCAGCAACCTGCGCTTTGCCAAGGCGGTGGAACCCACCAACCTGCACGTTCTTGAGCGGTTCGAGGACGTTACCCGTTTGCGCGCCGACAATCGCATCACCTTGCCATCAACGATTGGCCTGGAACGCCTCACCAACCCCTTCCTGCGCACCTCTGAAACATTAGTTAAACAAAAAGCAGACGAATGGAAGGGACATTCAAACGACTCGCAGGTCACTGTTTTTGCTGCCTTGAGGTCTTGGAAGGACACCTTCTGATAACCTCAAGATATATCGCAAAGCGCTGACAACGGTTGACCCGGCCGGGAGCGGTTTCTAGAATCGCCGAAATTTTTTGCCCGGATACCTGTCCCAGCCGATGTCTTCCCGTAGCCGCAGAACCGCTCATTCAGTCGCCTTGACGCGCCTGGCCCAAATCAGTGCGCTGGCGCTGGCCGCCACCCTGGTGGGCTGCCAGAGCACCCGTCAGCTTGACGACTCCGAAAGCGTTCGCGCGCACAATTACCAGGCGCGGATCAAGCACAAGCCTGCACCGCTGCTGGTCAAGCCGGTTGAGAAAACGCCGCAGGACGTTTGGGAGCGCATGCGCCAGGGCTTCGCCCTGCAGGACAGCATCGACGTCAACCCGCGCATCGAGCAGCAGCGCCTGTGGTTCGCCAGCAACCCCACCTTCATCGAAAGCGCCGGTGAGCGCGGCAGCCTCTACCTGCACTACATTGTCGAGCGTCTTGAAGAGCGCGACATGCCGCTGGAGCTGGCGCTGCTGCCCGCCATCGAGAGCGCCTACAACCCGATGGCCTATTCACGTGCCAGCGCTGCCGGCATGTGGCAGTTCATGCCAGCGACAGGTCGCCACTTCAACCTGCGCCAGACCAACTTCTACGATGGCCGCCGCGATATCACCGCGTCGACCAACGCAGCACTGGATTACCTGACCCGCCTGCACGACATGTTCAACGGCGACTGGCTGCTGGCCCTGGCCGCTTACAACGCCGGCGAAGGCACGGTCAGCCGCGCCATGGAACGCAACGAAAGGCTCGGCCTGCCAACCGACTACTGGAACCTGCCGCTGCCGCAGGAAACCCGCGACTATGTGCCCAAGCTGCTGGCCTTGTCGCAGGTGGTACTCACGCCTGAAGCCTATGGCGTCAACCTGAACCCGATCGCCAACGAGCCCTACTTCGAAGCGGTAGCCATCAATGATCGCCTGGACCTGTCGCGGGTGGCGGCCTTTGCCAATATCGACGAAGACGAGCTGATCCAGCTCAATCCGGCCTTCAAGAAGCGCATGACCGTGGACGGCCCGCAGCAGCTGTTGGTACCAACCGCCAAAGCGCAGTTGCTGAGCGACAGCCTGTCCAACCTCAAGCCCGAGCAACTGGTCAGCCTGCAACCAAACAAGGCCGTGTTCGCCCGCGCTGTGGCCGAAGCCAAGGCGCCGGTAGCGGCACGCAGCTACCGGGTCAAGCGTGGCGACAACCTGGGCGCCATCGCCAAGGCCAACCGCGTTTCGGTCAGTGACATCAAGCGCTGGAACCGCCTGTCCGGCAACAGCCTGCGTGCCGGCCAGGTGCTGGCCCTGCGCGGTGGCAATGGGCCGAGCGCCGCCGGCAATCGGGTTGCTGCTTCCGGCAAGCGCTCTACCCAGTACAAAGTACGCAAGGGCGACTCGCTGTACCTGGTGGCCAAGCGTTTCAACGTTGAGATGCAGCACCTCAAGCGCTGGAACCCGCGCAGCGGGCATGCATTGAAGCCCGGGCAGACACTGACCGTTTACTTGTCGCATTGATCTGAAGCTCCGGGTACACCTGCCATGGTGTGGTAATCGGCTAATACCTCGCGCAACCTCCAACAGCTGAAGCTGCAGCCTCCACTCCATCAAAGAGGCTGCACCCATGGCACCGTCTCAAAACAGCCAGCTCCAACGCTTCGAAGCCAACATTCATGATGTCTTCAGCTTTACCCGGGCGGAGTACCTGATCAACGATGATGGCGACTTCGACCTCTATACCTTGCGTTTTATCGATCCCCAGTACCAGATCACCAAATCTGCGCAACATGACAGGGGCGACCATAGGCGCTTGAAGCCGGCCGTGGCGCCTATCCTGGTAGCCTATTCAGACCATTTCATGAGGGGTACTTTCTCCTCTCACATTTCGTATCTTCATTTTGTATATCCTGCTGGAAAGCAGCTGACGCACAAAGTGCTCAACACCGACATAACCGTCAATCAGGTACCTGGGCAGATGAACGCGCTGCGCTTTCGCCAAGAGCGGGATGTGCCGGACAATTGGGTTGCGAACACGTACTGGGTTCTGACCGACCAGCACGGCACCGAATACAAAATCCAATTCACTTCAGAAGATAACGCCAACTTGATCGGCATCGCCCGTTATCCAGGTTGAGATCAAGATGGAGCGTCCATTCGGACGCTCTTTTTCCAATCTCACCAAGCTGTTACTGTACCCGATCAAAGCCCAACGCCTCTGGATCGGATGCCGACTTGATACGTCCCCTCCTGCTGTCACTCAGCCTGGCCTTGAGCTTTCCCGTAGCCGCGATGGTGAGCGAAAGCCACGGATACGCGCAGTTCGGCACGCTCAAGTACCCAGCCACATTCACCCATTTCGACTGGGTCAACCCGCAAGCGCCCAAGGGCGGTACCTTGCGCGCCATGGCTTTTGGCACCTTCGATACCCTCAACCCCTACACCTTCAAGGGGTCGAGCCCGATCACCACGCCCAATTTCCAGCAGTACGGCATCAGCGAGCTGAACGAGCCGCTGATGGTCGGCACCGGCCAGTACGACCCGTCGGGTGACGAGCCGACCTCCAGCTACGGCCTGATCGCCCGTTCGGTCGAATACAGCGAGGACCGCAGCTGGGTGGTGTTCAACCTGCGCCCGGAAGCCCGCTGGCATGACGGCCAGCCGATCACTTCGGCAGACGTGGCCTTTTCCTACCGCACGTTGCTCAAGGACGGCCACCCGATCTACCGCACCAACCTGCAGGAAGTGCAGCGGGTAGACATCCTCGGCCCGCTGCGCATCCGTTTCGTGTTCAAGCGCGCCGGCAACCCGCTGCTGATCCTGCGCCTGGGCGAAATGCCGGTGCTGCCCAAGCACTACTGGCAAAAGCGCGACTTCAAAGCCACTACCTTCGAGCCACCCTTGGGCAGCGGCCCCTACCGCATCACCCAGGTACAACCCGGGCGCCGGCTGGTGTTCGAACGGGTGAAGAACTATTGGGGCAAGGACCTCGCGGTCAACCGTGGCAAGTACAACTTCAAGCGCGTGGAATACGAGTTCTACCGCGACGCCACGGTCGCGTTCGAAGCGTTCAAGGCTGGCGAATTCGACATCTACATCGAGCACCAGGCGAAGAACTGGGCCAACGGCTACAACTTCCCGGCCGTGCGCCGCGGCGAGGTGATCAAGGCGCAGATCCCGCACCGCATCCCCACGCAAACCCAGGGCCTGTTCATGAACAGCCGTCGGGCCACCTTCAGCGACCCACGGGTACGCCAGGCGCTGGGCCTGATGCTGGACTTCGAGTGGACCAACCGCGCCCTGTTCAGCAGCGCCTACCGCCGCTCGACCAGTTACTACCCCAACAGCGAGTTCGCCGCCAGCGGCGTGCCTACCGGTAAGGAATGGCTGTTGCTGGCGCCGTTCCGCGACCAGTTGCCGGCCAAGCTGTTCAGCGAACCCTACAAGGTCAGCCAGACCGATGGCCGCGGCATCAACCGCCAGACCCTGCGCCAGGCCTTGGGCCTGCTTGCCGAGGCTGGCTGGAAGCTGAACGGCCAGCGCCTGCTCGACAGCAAGGGCCAGCAACTGCGCATGGAACTGCTGCTGGTTAACCCCAACCTTGAACGCATCCTGCAACCTTATGTCGAAAACCTGGCCAGCATCGGCATCGATGCACGCTTGCGCACCGTGGACCGTGCCCAGTACAAACAACGTCTGGACCAGTTCGATTTCGACATGATTCTGATGACCTTGAACCAGACCCTGAGCCCCGGCCTGGAGCAGTGGCTGTACTTCCATTCCAGCCAGGCCGCGACCAAGGGCAGCAAGAACTATGCTGGGGTCAAGGACCCGGTGGTCGATCACCTGCTCGACACCCTGCTGGCCGCACGCACCCGCGACGATCAGGTCGCCGCCGCCCGCGCCCTGGACCGCGTGCTCTCATGGCAGTACTACATGATCCCCAACTGGTACCTCGACAACCATCGCCTGGCCTACCGCAACCGGTTCGCCTTCGTCACCACGCCGCCCTATACCCTCGGGCTGAACAGCTGGTGGATCAAGACTTCGGAGAAAGCCCAATGACGCCAACGCACCGCCTGCGCCGGCTGGCATGCAGCCTGTTGCTCGCCTGCCTGAGCCTTCCCACCCTGGCCGCACCGCAGCACGCGCTCACCCTGTACGACGAGCCACCCAAGTACCCTGCCGACTTCAAGCACTTCGACTACGTCAACCCCGACGCGCCCAAGGGCGGCACCTTCCGCCAGTCCAGCTTCGGCGGCTTCGACAGCCTCAACCCTTTCATCAACAAAGGCGTATCGGCCGAGAACATCGCCAGCATCTACGACACGCTGATGCGCCAGAGCCAGGACGAGCCGTTCACCGAATACGGCTTGGTGGCCGGCAAAATCGAGAAAGCCCCGGACAACAGCTGGGTGCGCTTCTACCTGCGCCCCGAAGCCCGCTTCCACGACGGCCACCCGATGCGCGCCGAGGACGTGGTGTTCACTTTCAACGCCCTGATCAAGGACGGTGCACCGCTGTACCGCCAGTACTACGCCGACGTCGCTGAGGTGGTCGCCGAAGACCCGCTGAAGGTGCTGTTCAGGTTCAAGCACAAGGGCAACCGCGAGCTGCCGCTGATTCTCGGCCAACTGCCCGTGCTGCCCAAGCACTGGTATGAAAACCGCGACTTCAACCGTGGCAACCTGGAAATCCCCCTGGGCAGCGGCCCGTACAAGGTCGCCGAGGTCAAGGCCGGCCGCTCGGTGCGCTACGAGCGGGTCAAGGACTACTGGGCGAAGGACCTGCCGATCAACCGTGGCTTCTACAACTTCGACATCATGACCTTCGATTCCTACCGCGACACCACCGTCGCCCTGGAAGCGCTCAAGGCCGGGGCGTTCGACTATGCACTGGAAGTCAGCGCGAAGAACTGGGCCACCGCCTACAACGTGCCCGCCGTGCGCGAAGGCCGCCTGATCAAGGAAGAGCTGCCCAATGGCAACCCCACCGGCATGCAAGGTTTCGTCTTCAACATCCGCCGCCCGGTGTTCCAGGACATTCGCGTGCGAAAGGCACTGAGCCTTCTGCTGGACTACGAGTGGACCAACAAGCAGCTGTTCAACGGCGCCTACACCCGCACCGGCAGCTACTTCGAGAATTCGGAAATGGCCGCCCATGGCTTGCCTGGCCCCAACGAGCTGAACATCCTCGAGCCGCTGCGGGGCAAAATCCCCGATCAGGTATTCACCGAGGCTTACAAGAACCCGGTCAGCGACGGCAGCGGCATGATCCGCGAGCAGCAGCGCCAGGCCTACAAGCTGCTGCAGGACGCCGGCTGGAAAATCGTCGATGACAAGATGGTCGACGCCCAAGGCAAGCCGGTAACCATCGAGTTCTTGCTGGCGCAGACCGAGTTCGAACGCATTCTGCTGCCGTTCAAGCGGAACCTCGCCGACCTCGGCATTGACCTGAGCATCCGCCGGGTCGACGTTTCCCAGTACATCACCCGCCTGCGTTCACGTGACTACGACATGATCGTCGGCGGCTACCCGCAGTCCAACTCGCCGGGTAACGAACAGCGCGAGTTCTGGTCCAGTGCCGCCGCCGACAACCCCGGCAGCCGCAACTTCATCGGCCTGCGCGATCCGGCCATCGACCAGTTGGTGGAACAACTGATCAACGCCGACTCCCGCCAGAGCCTGATCGACCACTGCCGTGCCCTCGACCGCGTGTTGCTATGGGGCTACTACGTGATCCCCAACTGGCACATCAAGACCTGGCGCGTGGCCTACTGGAACCACATCGGCCACCCGAAAGTGTCGCCCAAATACGACATCGGCATCGACACCTGGTGGATCAAGCCCGGGGTAACCCCGGCGGTCAGCGAAGCCCCTGCGGACGAGGCCAACTAAGATGCTGGCCTACATCCTGCGCCGCCTGCTGCTGATCATCCCGACCCTGTTCGGTATCCTCATCATCAACTTCATCATCGTCCAGGCCGCCCCCGGTGGCCCGGTCGAGCAGATGATCGCCAAGCTCGAAGGCTTCGAAGGCGCCACCAGCCGCATTGCCGGTGGTGGCGCCGAGGTTTCCGTGGCCGGCTCCAACTACCGTGGCGCCCAGGGCCTGGACCCGGCGCTGATCGCCGAAATCGAGCGCATGTACGGCTTCGACAAGTCGCCGCCCGAGCGCCTGTGGATCATGATCAAGAACTACGCCCGGCTGGACTTCGGCGACAGTTTCTTCCGCGATGCCAAGGTAATCGACCTGATCGTGGAGAAGATGCCGGTGTCGATCTCGCTGGGGCTGTGGAGCACGCTGATCATGTACCTGGTGTCAATCCCGCTGGGCATCGCCAAAGCCGTGCGCCACGGCAGCCACTTCGACGTGTGGACCAGCTCGGCGATCATCGTCGGCTATGCCATCCCGGCGTTCCTGTTCGCCATCCTGCTGATCGTGCTGTTCGCCGGTGGCAGCTACTTCGACTGGTTCCCGCTGCGTGGCCTCACCTCCAACAACTTCGACGAACTGAGCACCACCGGCAAGGTGCTGGACTACTTCTGGCACCTGGTGCTGCCGATCACCGCACTGGTCATCGGCAACTTCGCCACCATGACCCTGCTGACCAAAAACAGCTTCCTCGACGAGATCAACAAGCAATATGTGGTCACCGCCAAGGCCAAGGGCCTCAGCCGGCCAAGGGTGCTGTACGGCCACGTATTCCGTAACGCCATGCTGCTGGTGATTGCCGGGTTCCCGTCGGCGTTCATCGGCATCTTCTTCACCGGGTCGTTGCTGATCGAGGTCATCTTCAGCCTCGACGGCCTGGGCCTGATGAGTTTCGAAGCGGCCATCAACCGCGACTACCCGGTGGTCTTCGGCACCCTGTTCATCTTCACCCTGTTAGGGCTGGTGGTGAAACTGATCGGCGACCTGACCTACACCCTGGTCGATCCACGCATCGACTTCGCCAGCCGGGAGCACTGACATGGCCTTGTCCCCCCTCAACCGCCGGCGCTTCGAGCGTTTCAAGGCAAACCGCCGTGGCTGGTGGTCGCTGTGGCTGTTCCTGATCCTGTTCGGCCTGAGCCTGGGCGCTGAGCTGATCGCCAATGACAAGCCCGTTGCCGTGCGTTACGACGGTGAATGGTACTTCCCGGCGTTCAAGCGCTACCCGGAAACCACCTTCGGCGGCGAATTCCCGCTGGAGGCCAACTACAAAAGCCCGTACATCCGCGAACTGCTGGCGAAGAAAGACAGCTTCGTGCTGTGGGCGCCAATCCCGTTCAGCTATCAAAGCATCAACTACGACCTGCGCGTGCCCGCCCCCGCTCCGCCCTCGACCGATAACTGGCTGGGTACCGACGACCAGGGCCGAGACGTGCTGGCGCGGGTAATCTACGGCTTTCGCATTTCGGTACTGTTCGCCCTCACCTTGACGGTGGCCAGCTCCATCGTCGGCGTCATCGCCGGCGCCTTGCAGGGCTTCTATGGCGGCTGGGTCGACCTGGCCGGGCAGCGCTTCCTGGAAATCTGGTCGGGCCTGCCGGTGCTGTACCTGCTGATCATCCTGGCCAGCTTCGTGCAGCCTAACTTCTGGTGGCTGCTGGGTATCATGCTGCTGTTCTCGTGGATGAGCCTGGTGGATGTGGTCCGCGCCGAGTTCCTGCGCGGGCGCAACCTGGAATATGTGCGCGCCGCCCGTGCCCTGGGCATGCGCAACGGCGCAATCATGTACCGCCATATCCTGCCCAACGCCATGATCTCGACCATGACCTTCATGCCGTTCATTCTCACCGGCGCTATCGGCACCCTCACTGCCCTGGACTTCCTCGGCTTCGGCCTGCCCGCCGGTTCGCCATCGCTGGGCGAACTGGTAGCCCAGGGCAAGTCCAACCTGCAAGCGCCATGGCTGGGCATCAGCGCCTTTGCGGTGCTGGCGCTGATGCTGAGCCTGCTGGTGTTCATCGGCGAATCCGCCCGCGATGCCTTCGACCCGAGGAAGTGACATGAGTGAACAGAACCTGATCGAAGTGCGGGACCTGGCAGTGGAGTTCGTGACCGGGGACCAGATCAACCGGGTGGTAGACGGCATCAGCTTCGATATCCGCAAAGGCGAGACACTGGCGCTGGTGGGCGAAAGCGGCTCGGGCAAATCGGTCACCGCGCACTCGATCCTGCGCCTGCTGCCCTACCCCTTGGCCCGCCACCCCAGCGGCAGCATCCGTTACCAGGACAAGGACCTGCTGCAGCAGAACGAGAAGACCTTGCAGCGAATCCGAGGCAACCGCATCGCGATGATCTTCCAGGAGCCGATGACCTCGCTCAACCCGCTGCACTGCATCGAGAAGCAGATCAACGAAATCCTTTTGCTGCACAAGGGCCTGAGCGGCAAGGAAGCGACCGCTCGCACCCTGGAGCTACTGGATCTGGTCGGCATTCCCGAGCCGCACAAGCGCTTGAAGGCCCTGCCCCATGAGCTGTCGGGCGGGCAACGCCAACGGGTGATGATCGCCATGGCACTGGCCAACGAGCCTGAACTGCTGATTGCAGATGAGCCGACCACGGCGCTCGACGTGACCGTGCAGTTGAAAATTCTCGACCTGCTCAAGGAACTGCAGGCGCGCCTGGGCATGGCGCTGCTGCTGATCAGCCATGACCTGAACCTGGTGCGTCGCATCGCCCACCGCGTGTGCGTGATGCAGCGCGGGAAAATTGTCGAGCAAGCCGAATGTGCCACGCTGTTCAGCGCGCCACAGCACCACTACACACAGATGCTGATCAATGCTGAGCCCAGCGGGCTGCCGGCCCACAACCCGGTCGGCGCGCCACTGCTGGAGGTGGATGATCTCAAGGTGTGGTTCCCGATCAAGAAGGGGCTGCTGCGGCGCACGGTTGACCATGTAAAGGCCGTGGACGGGGTCAACTTCAGCTTGCCCCAAGGGCAAACGCTGGGGATTGTCGGGGAGTCCGGGTCGGGCAAGTCAACGCTCGGTCTGGCGATCCTGCGGCTGATTTCCAGCCAGGGAGGCATCCGTTTCCATGGGCAGGACTTGCAAGGGCTGAACCAGAAGGCCGTGCGGCCGCTGCGGCGGGAAATGCAGGTGGTGTTCCAGGATCCGTTTGGCAGCCTGAGCCCGCGTATGTGCGTGGCGGACATTGTGGGCGAAGGGCTGCGCATTCACGGCATTGGCACCGCGCAGGAACAGGAAGCAGCGATTATCGCGGCCCTGGAGGAGGTAGGCCTGGACCCCCGCACACGCCACCGCTACCCCCATGAGTTTTCCGGCGGCCAGCGCCAGCGCATCGCCATTGCCCGGGCGCTGGTGTTGAAACCAGCACTGATTCTGCTGGATGAACCCACGTCAGCGCTGGACCGTACCGTGCAGCGGCAGGTGGTCGAGTTGCTGCGCAGTCTGCAGCAGAAGTACAACCTGACCTACCTGTTCATCAGCCATGACCTGGCGGTGGTCAAGGCGCTGAGCCACCAGTTGATGGTGATCAAGCATGGGCAGGTGGTTGAACAAGGGGATGCGCAGGCGATCTTCCATGCGCCGCAGCACCCGTACACGCGACAGTTGTTGGAGGCGGCGTTTTTAGAGGTTGAAGTTTCGTAGGGGTGCGTGTTTGCCTCGCTCCTTGTTGCACGTTGCAGATCCAGCGCCGCGCGGGCGGCGCTCGATTTACGCGACACCGCACCACCACCGCCCGGATTATCAGAAGTCAATGGTGCCGGAGAACTTCAGCAGTCGCGGATCGCCCTGGGTCAGGTAACCACCGTTAGCCGAGGCCCAGTAGTTCTTGTCTGTCAGGTTTTCCACATTCACCCGCAGGGTCAGGTCTTTCTCCGCTACCTTCAACTTGTAACGGGCACCGGCATCGAAACGGTTCCAGGTCGGCAAACTGACGTTGTTCGCCGCATCGACGAACTGGCCACCGGTGCGCAGCATCCTCGCATTCAGCGCCAGCCCAGGTACACCAGGCACGTCCCAGTCGACGCTGGCATTGAGTTGGAACGTCGGCACGCCAATGGCATGGTTGCCATCGTTGCTGCCGTTGGCAGTTTTTTTCTGCTCCGAGGTCATGCGCGTGCCGCCAGCCATCAGGCGCAGACCCTGGACCGGCTCGCCGAACAGGCTCAACTCCAGGCCTTTGTTGACCTGTTCACCGTCGCGAATGAAGACATTGTTCAACGTATAGCCGTCTGAAGGCTTCTCGATACGGAATACGCCCAGGTTCGCACCAAAGGTCTGTCGGTCGAACTTGATACCAGCCTCAAGCTGCTTGGTGCGGCCTGGCGGGAACATCTCGTTGGCATTCGACACATTCGCTGGCGCCGTTGGCCCCTGAGCCAGGCCTTCGATGCGGTTGGCATACAAGGAAATGCTGTCGGTGGCCTTGAACACGATGCCATACACCGGTGTGGTGATCGACTCCTCATACGGGTCGCCTTTGCGGCTGCCGTCATTCGCCAGGTTGGCCTGCCCTTGAGAGGTCGTGCCATCGTAAGTATAGCTTTCCACCCGCAGCTGCTGCCGTCGCAAGCCGTAAGTCAGCAACAGGCGATCATCGAAGACGCCAATGGTGTCGGAAATGGCGATGCTCCGCGCGCGGGTCTTGCCGGTAACACCGGGGTCACCCATTTCGCCACCCGTGCTGGTGACAGTGCCCGGCTTGGCCTTTTGCACGCCGTCGTAGATGTTGGTGCTGACCGGCGAATAGAAGGTGTAGGCGTTTTCCGCCTGGGTCCACATGGTATTGGCCCCCAAGGCGATCTGGTGGCTGATCGGCCCGGTCTGCAGGCGCCCATTCAGGCCAGTACTGAAGCTGGTGTTGTCTTCACCGTGCACGATGTCCGAAGGGGTCATCGTCGCTGCACCGCTGTTGCCGACCAGTACCGGGGTACCGTAGGTGCCCTGCTCGCGCGTGTGCCGGGCGCCGCCGGCGAGGTAGGCGGTCCAGTTGTCGCTCAGGTCCCATTCGCCACGGACCATGCCGAAGGTATCTTCCGACTCGCTGTAGCTCCAGCTCTGGCCATAGTTGTGGCTGGCGTCCGGCGCGGTCGGGGCCTTGGTCGTGGTACTGCCCAGGCGCACGGAATTGCGCAAATGGTTGATGCGCTGTTTCTGGTAGCCGATGTCAGTCGCCACGCGGAAGTTGTCGCCACGGTAGTCCAGGCCAGCGGTGAACAGCTTGGTGCGCTGGTCCTGGTCATCCACGGCAGTTTCACCTTCGCGTTGGCTGAGGTTCAGGCGCGCGCCGAAACGGTTGTCCTCACCGAAGCGTTGGCCGATATCCAGGTGCTCGCCAATACGGCCATCGGCGCTGATGTCCTGGGTGTAGCGGCGGGTCGGCTCATCACCGGCGCGCTTGGGCTGCAGGTTGACGTTGCCGCCCAGGCCCGTGCCGGTCGGGCTCACGCCATTGAGGAAGGCATTGGGCCCCTTGAACACTTCGACCCGCTCGACGCCGTCGGTGGACATGATCTGCCGCGGCAAGATGCCGTACAGGCCATTGAAGGAAATATCATCGCCGGCCAGCGGCAACCCCCGGATCACGAAGACCTTGGACTGGTTACCGAAGCCGAATGATTCACGCACCGAGGGGTCGTTGGCCAGGACGTCACCGATGTCTTCCGCCTGCTGGTCTTCGATCACCTTGGCGGTATAGCTGGTCATGGTAAAGGGCACATCCATGTAGTCCTGGTTACCCAGCACGCCCATTCGCCCGCCACGGGCCACCTGGCCGCCGGCAAACTCGTCGGGCAATGCGTCGGGGCGCGCCTTCAGGGCATCGGCGCTGACATCGGTCGCCTCCAGCTGGATCGGTTCGGCAGCCTGCGCCATCAGGGTTACGGAACAGCAGATCGCCAGTAATGCGGGACGCGAGGGGACACGGGAAGGCATGGGATAATTCCTGACAGCGCGGAGGATGTGAAACAGAACGCAAATGGTAATGCTTACCAAACACAAACATCAACCTGCGGTTGTGGCAAAGGGCCGCCACTTATCAGGATTTCTGATCACGATCGTCTTTCATCATCAGTCAGATCGGGCATACAGTCGCTGCTGTCACTCCTGCTTCAACGGTAGAGCCCATGCCCAGTCATCCACAAAAGAACGTCTCCCCTGCCCTTGAGCAGATGATCCAGCGCGCCAGCCTGCCCGGCCCCACGCTCAGCGAAACCCAGGCACATGCCTTGTTGCAGATGCACTACGGCGTTGCCGGTGGGTTGTCGGCACTGGGCAGCCAGCAGGACCTGAACTTCCGGGTCGATACGGCCCAAGGGCAGTTCGTACTCAAGGCCTGCCATGGCAGCTACGCAAAGCTGGAGCTGGAGGCGCAGCATGCCGCCCTCGCCTATTTGCGTGAGCACGGCCTGTCGGTGCCTGCCGTACGTGCGGCGCACAGCGGCGAAAACTTGCTGGCCGTGGAGATTGATGGCCAACCACTGCGCGTGCGCCTGCTCGACTACATCGAAGGTCAACCGTTGACGCGCCTCAAGCACATGCCGGCGCAGCTGATGGCCGAAATGGGCAGGCTGTGTGCGCGGCTCGACAGCACCCTGGCCGACTTCGACCACCCCGGCCTTGCGCGCACCCTGCAATGGGACCCGCAACACGCCCAGGCGTTGATCCAGCACCTGCTGCCCGTACTGGACAACAGCGAGCAACGCGCCCGCATCGAACACGCCACCGGCGTCGCCGCCCAACACCTCGCCCCGCTTGCCGAGCAACTGCCAAGCCAGGCCGTGCATCTGGACATCACCGACGACAACACCGTGTGGGCCCTTGACGGCGAGCGCCAGTGGCAGTTGCAAGGGGTGATCGACTTCGGCGACCTGCTGCGCACCTGGCGCATCGCCGACCTGTCAGTGACCTGTGCAGCACTGCTGCACCACGCCGAAGGCGACCCGCTGCGGGTCCTGCCGGCGGTCAGCGCCTACCAGGCGCTCAACCCGCTGACCGACGCCGAGCTGCGTGCCCTGTGGCCTCTGGTACTAAACCGCGCGGCAGTGTTGGTGCTGAGTAGCGCGCAGCAACTGGCCGTGGACCCGGGTAACCAGTACACCCGCGACAACGTGGCCCATGAGTGGGAAATTTTCGACACCGCTACCGCCGTGCCTTTCGCACTCATGCAAGCGGCCATCCTGCAGGCTGCCGGCGTGCAACCCGCCACGCCAGACCTGAACGGCTGCACGCCCCTGCTGCCCGAACTGGCGGGGCACCCTGTGACGCGCATTGACCTCGGTGTGCTCAGCAAGCATTGTGAAGCGGGCAACTGGGAGCAACCCGGCTTCGACCAACGCCTGCTAACCCTGCACCCTGCCCCGGCCTGCAGCCTGCACGGGCAGTATCGCCTGTCGCAAACCCATATCGACCGCCCCGAGGAGCCAGCCACCTGCGCCCTTGGCGTAGAGCTGCATGTACCCAACGGCAGCGCGGTGCAAGCGCCGGCAGCGGGCACCTGGCATCGCCATGGGGATGGCCGTGGCTGCCTGCGCACCGCGCACTGGGCCTTGTGGCTGCAGGGTCTGGAAAATGCCCCGGCAAATGGCCTGGCCGTTGAACAAGGCCAGTCGCTGGGCATCAGCTGCGGTTTCCTCAGCGTGCAGCTGTGCCTGGACAACAGCATTCAGCCGCCATTCTTCGCCACCCCGTCCCAGGCTGCCGCCTGGCTGGCGCTGTGCCCGTCACCAGCCGCACTGCTGGGCTTCGATTGCGATGCCGATCCGCTGCCTGATCCGCAGGCCCTGCTGGCACGCCGCGATGCCAGCTTCGCCCGTTCGCAGAAGCACTACTACGCGCAGCCACCCCACATCGAACGCGGCTGGCGCAACTACCTCATCGACATGCAGGGCCGCTCTTACCTCGACATGCTGAACAACGTCGCGGTACTGGGCCATGGCCACCCCCGCATGGTCGCCGAGTCGGCACGACAGTGGTCACTGCTGAACACCAACTCGCGGTTTCACTACGCAGCCATCACCGAGTTCTCCGAACGGCTGCTGGACTTGGCCCCCGAAGGTTTCGACCGGGTGTTCATGGTCAACAGCGGTACCGAAGCCAACGACCTGGCAATCCGCCTGGCCTGGGCCTACAGCGGCGGGCGTGACCTGCTCAGTGTGCTGGAGGCCTACCACGGCTGGTCGGTGGCCACCGATGCCATCTCCACGTCGATCGCCGACAACCCGCAAGCCCTGGAAACCCGCCCGGACTGGGTACACCCGGTCGAAGCGCCGAACACCTTCCGCGGCCGCTTCCGCGGGCCCGACAGCGCCGCCGACTACCTGCAGGACGTCGACGCCAAACTGGCTGACCTCGATGCCCGTAACCGCCAGCTGGCGGGTATCATCTGCGAGCCGGTGTACGGCAATGCCGGGGGCATCTCGTTACCGGCCGGCTACTTGCGCGATGCCTACGCCAAGGTCCGCGCCCGTGGCGGGGTATGCATCGCCGACGAAGTACAGGTGGGTTATGGTCGCCTGGGCGAATACTTCTGGGGTTTCGAGGAACAGGGTGTGGTGCCCGACATCATCACCATGGCCAAGGGCATGGGCAACGGCCAGCCACTGGGCGTGGTCATCACCCGCCGTGAAATCGCCGAGGCGCTGGAAGCCGAGGGCTACTTCTTCTCCTCGGCCGGTGGCAGCCCCGTCAGCTGCCGCATTGGCATGGCGGTGCTGGATGTGATGCAGGAAGAAGGCCTGTGGGACAACGCCCGCGACACCGGCCGCTACTTCAAGGCCCGCCTGCAGGCGCTGGTCGACAAGCACCCGCTGGCTGGCGCGGCACATGGCTCGGGCTTCTACCTGGGGCTGGAGCTGGTGCGCGATCGCACAACCCTGGAGCCGGCCACCGCAGAAACCATGACGCTGTGCAATCGCCTGCGTGACCTGGGCATCTTCATGCAGCCGACCGGCGACTACCTGAACATCCTCAAGATCAAGCCACCAATGTGCACCACCCGGGCGAGCGTGGACTACTTTGTCGACAGCATTGACCGGGTGCTGGGCGAAGGCCTGTAACTATCACGGCGTGGGCCCGATGGCTGCGGCCCACGCCTGCAATGCCTCAGTGGCTGCCATGGCGATCTGTTCGTCCGTGCGCCCGCTGAACTGCCGCTCGATCGCGTCGGCGGCGATCAGCCCGGCAATGGTGGGCTTGCCTACGGCATCGGTCAGGTCCAGCCACTCCCCCCAACTGGCAGGTACGTCATACCAGCGCAGGTAGCCAGAGGGTGAACAAGGCCACCAACGCTCATCGAACTGCAGAATCACCTTCTCCAGCTTGCCCATGCCCAGATGTACCAGGGCTTGCTGCTGTGTTTCAGGTAATGCAGGGGTGAAGTGCAATGCTTTCAACACCCCCACAGGGACTGTGCAAATGCAGAAGTCGCACACCTCTCCATTCACTTTGACGCGCGCGCTCGACCAGTCGATGTGGGTTACCGGCGTGTTCAGGCGGATATCCAGATTTTTTGCCAGCAAGTCGACAAGCTCGCTGTAACCACCTGGCAGCATGCGATCGCCATGCCCGACCCCCTCTTCGTCCAGCGCACTGACCGACAGCTGCTCCACTGGCAAACACGCCTCCAGTACAAGGTTGGCGTCGATGGCGAACTGCGTGGCGCGCGTGCGCGCAGGGTCGAGTGTGGCCATGTAGCCGGTGATCGCTTCAGACAAGGGCCGCCGCCGATCAATACTTTGGGTCAAGGCAATCCAGGCAGCGTCGACATCGGGCAGTA
This sequence comes from Pseudomonas sp. GW460-LB5, assembly GCF_059423245.1. Taxonomy (NCBI): domain Bacteria; kingdom Pseudomonadati; phylum Pseudomonadota; class Gammaproteobacteria; order Pseudomonadales; family Pseudomonadaceae; genus Pseudomonas; species Pseudomonas sp. GW460-LB5. Next base: position 9,514 of record NZ_JBWKXT010000047.1, on the reverse strand, counting down.
GCCCGCCTCGTGCGGCTGCAAGCGGGCGGCTGAAGTCGGTCTCGACACAAGCCAACCCATGTTGCTGCGCAAAAGCGGCCAACGGGTTTTCAGCGAAATGCTGAAGCCATGCAGCACCTTCATCCGCCTTCACACCACCCAGATCGACAGAATGCGTACGCCCACCTGTTCGCCCCCGTGCCTCCAGCACAGTGCAATCGATGGCCTGCGCCCGCAGGCGTTGTGCGGCAGCCAGGCCTGCACATCCCGCCCCGATCACGATCACCTTGCGCGCGCCAGCACTCAAGGCTGCCTCGGCGGCACGCAGGCCATCATTCCAGGCACCATGCGCCATGGCTGGCGCGCGGGTGTTACAGGCTTCTCCGGCAATGACCAGGCGCTCTTGCAGTACGTGGCCCAGGGCACTTCGATGCTGCGGCGTCCCTCCTGCCAGCAGCGCGCTGTAGGCACCGAGGCTGAACGGGTCTGTACGCCAGTGAGTGACATGCCACGCGGTTGGTCTCTGCATGCTCATCTCCATTGAGGGGCTGTCCTGTACGCGCATTAATGTTCATAATTTTCTGCAACAAAAGCTGATCATCATCAGGTTTACTGACAATGGCCTTTACCAGCGACTCCCTGGCAACTTTCCTCGCGGTGCTGGATGCCGGCTCGTTCTCCGCCGCAGCGCGCAAGCTGGGCCGTGTGCCTTCGGCCGTGAGCATGGCAATCGCCCAACTGGAAGCCGAGCTGGACCTGCCGCTGTTCGACCGGGCCACACGCAAAGCCTTGCCCACCAGCGCCGCCCTGGCGCTGGAGCCCCAGGCCAGGCAGGTGATCTGCCAGCTCAACCTGCTGGATGCCCAAGCCCTGCAATTGCACCAAGGCCTGGAAAAGCGCCTGACCATCGCCATGGCGCCCGAGCTGCAGACCGGCCGCTGGAGCCAGCCACTGGAGACCCTCGCCCAAGCGTTTCCCAGCCTGGAAATCGAGGTACGTTCGGCCACCCAGACCGAAGCCATTCGCCTTTTGCATGACGGCAGTGTGCAACTGGCACTGGTGTTCGAGCGGCCCGGCATCGACGAACGTGAGTCGTTCCTCGAAGCCGGAAGCCAACTGCTGGTGGCCGTCGCTTCACCACGCCATCCAGCCGGGCAGAACAGCGGCACGCCATTGCCTGAGGAGGCCTTTGCCGAACAACGGCAGATCATCGTAGCCTCAGGCAAGGCCACCGGCTCGGACCCACGCATGGTGCTGTCGCGGCGCATCTGGCTGACCGACAGCTACCTGGCCACGCTGGACCTGGTGCAGTCCGGGCTGGGCTGGGCCTACCTGCCGCAGCCGTTGGTTGAACCGCTGATTGCTTCGGGTGCACTGGCAGAAGTGAGGTTCGACAACATGGCCAGCCGCCTGCGCTTATGGGTGGACATCATCTGGATCAAGTCACGGCCGCTGGGCCTCGGTGCCAGGCGTTACCTGGAGGTCACGCGCCAGCTCTTCGAGAAGGAGCCACCCAGAGCCTGACGCCCCTTGCGGACGTAACTGCCCGCGATCAACGGCACAGCCAGTATGCTGCCGCAAGGGGGAGTTAGATGGGCGGCGCCACCAACCTGTACCCCACCCCTGCCTCGGTGATGATAAACCGTGGCGCCGTGGGGTCATCGCCCAGCTTCTGCCGCAGATGCCCGACCACGATCCGAAGGTAGTGGGTATTCTCCACATGGGTAGGCCCCCAGACATCCTTGAGCAGTTGCTGCTGGGTAATCACCCGCCCTGGGTGCCCGGCCAATAGCGCCAGCAAGGCATACTCCTTGCGCGTCAACGCCACCTCCACACCGTCGAGGGTTACCCGGCGAAAGGCAAAATCCACGGTCAACGGCCCAAAGCTGGCTGCCACTTCCGAGCCCCCGGCCTGTGGCACCTGGCGTAGCAAGGCCCGCACCCGCGCCAAAAATTCCTGGATGCCAAACGGCTTGGTCACGTAATCGTTGGCCCCGCCGTCCAGCGCATCCACCTTCTGCACCTCACTGGCGCGCACCGACAGCACCATCACCGGCACCGCGCTCCATTCGCGCAGCTCTCGCAGCACCTGCTGGCCGTCCATGTCCGGCAGGCCCAGGTCGAGCACCACCAGGTCCGGCTTGCCCAGAGCAGCCTGGGCCAGCCCTTCCTGGCCGGTAGCAGCTTCGAGCACCTTGTAGCCCTGCGAGGCCAGGCTGATGCGCAGGAACTTGCGGATCTGCGGTTCATCGTCGATGACCAACAGCGTGGCGGACTGGCTCATGGGGTTTCGCTTTCGGCTTCAGGTTGAGGGGGTAGCGGCAAGCATAAAGTGATGCCGGTGCCCTGGCCATCGATGCCTTCGCCCACCAGAATCTGCCCGCCATGGGCGCCGATCATGCCCTGGCAGATTGCCAGGCCCAGGCCTGTGCCCTGCCCGCCGCGGTCACCACGGGCAGCGGTATAGAACATGTCGAAGATCTTCTCGCGGTCGGCGACCGGAATGCCAGGGCCCTGGTCGCTGACGGTAAAGCGCAACTGGTCTTCATGCACGGCCACTTGCAGCTCAAGCCGACCATTGCCCGGGGAGAAGCGTGCGGCGTTTTCCAGCACGTTGACCAGCGCCTGTTCGATCAGCGCCGCATGCACGAACAGCAAGGGCAGCTCGGCCGGCACGTCGGTGTGCACCCGCAGCGGCGCCAGCACAACGCGCAAGCGGTTGAGCGCACTGCCAACGATGTCGGCCGGGGCTACCCAGTCGCGTGCAAGCTTGAGGCCACCATGGCCCAGGCGGGTCATGTCCAGCAGGTTCTGGATATAGCGGTCGAGGCGTTCGGCCTCGTTGCGTGTGCCCTCCAACAGCTCGCGGCGGTCTTCAGGCGGGATCGCTTCGCCCAAGGCCAGCAGGCTGTCGATACTGCCGCGCATGGCGGTCAACGGCGTGCGCAGGTCGTGGGAGACAGACGCCAGCAAGGCGCTGCGCAGCTGCTCGGTTTCGCCATGCAGGCGCGCAGCCTCCAACTGCTCGGCCAGGCGGGCGCGGGCCAGGGCCTGAGCCAGTGGCTGGCCAAGGGCCGTCAGCAGGCGCCGGCGTGGGTCGTTGAGCGGCTGCCCGTTGCGCGGGCGCACCCCCAGCAGTGCCAAAGGCTGTTCGTCCACCGCCAGCGGCCACCACCACCAGCGGCCATTGGGCAAGGTGTCGCTGCCATGGCCAGCGGCCTGGCCGTGCTGCCAGGCCCAATCGGCGGCAGCCCGTTCGGTGTCGCTGAAGGCGTGGGCTTCGCCGCTGGCCACCTGCAGCTGGCCTTCGGGGTTGCGCTCCAGCAGGCACACCTGCATGTCCTGCCAGCCGTCCAGGTGCTGGCCCGCAGCGCTGAACACGGCCTGGCGGTCGGTGGCCACGGTCAGTCGGCGCGACAAGTCGAGCAGCTGGCTGGTCTGCGCCTGGGTTTCGCGTAGCGCCTGCAACTGGCGGCGCTGGCGTGCAGCCAGATTGCCGGTAAGCGCGGCCATCAGCAGGAAGAACACCAGGGTCAGCACGTCTTCTTCGCGCTGGATGCTGAACGAGAAATTGGGTGGAATGAACAAAAAATCGTATGTCAGGAACGATAGCGCGGCGCACGCCAGCGCAGGCCCCAGGCTGCTGCGCACCGCCACCAGCAACACCGCAGCCAGAAACACCAGCGAGATGTTGGGCAGCGCCAACACACTCGACACCGCCCAGGCCAGCCCCGCCGCCATGACCGTGGCCAGCAGCGCCAGCAGGTAGTGGCGCCACACCCACACCCGCCGCACCGCCGACCGCGGTGCTTGCGGCTGCACGTCGCGGTCCAGCACGTTGATTTCCAGCCCATGGCTTTCGCGCAGCAGCCGCGCAGCCACACCGGCACCGAACAGGCGACGACGCAGGCGGTCACGGGACTGCCCCACCAGCACCAGGCTGGCCCGCCGTTCGGCGGCATGCTGGATCAACGTGCGCGCCACTTCGCCAGCCCTTAGCAGCACCACCTCGCCGCCCAGGCGCTCGGCAAGCTGCTGCGCGGCCTGCAAGCGGTGACGCGCGGTTTCGTCGCGCAAGCGGCCGTTGTCCACATGCACCAGGCTCCAGGGCAGGTGACGGCGTTGCGCCACGCGGCTGGCATGGCGCACCAGGCGTTCGGCCTGGTCGTCGCCGTCCACGCCTACCAGAAGCCGCCCGCGCAAGGCCGGGGCCTCTTGGCCACGCTGGCGATAGCCGTCGGCGAGGTCGGCATCGACCTGTGCGGCGGCAGTTTGCATGGCCAGTTCGCGCAAGGCGGTGAGGTTGGTTTGCGAGAAGTACGCATCGATGGCCGCCCGCGCTTGCTCGGGCACGTAAACCTTGCCTTCACGCAGGCGTTCGAGCAGTTCGCGGGGTGGCAGGTCGATCAGCACCAGTTCGAAGGCTTCCTGCAGCACCCAGTCCGGCAGGGTTTCACGCACCTGTACGCCAGTGATGTCACGCACCTTGTCGTTGAGGCTTTCCAGATGCTGGACGTTGACCGTGGTGTACACGTCGATGCCAGCGGCCAGCAGTTCCTGTACGTCCTGCCAGCGCTTGGCGTGGCGGCTGCCGGGGGCATTGGTGTGGGCCAGTTCGTCCACCAGGGCCAGTTTTGGCGCGGCCTTGAGCAGGCCGTCGAGGTCCATTTCTTCAAGGGTGACGTCGCGGTACTGGCTGCGCAGCAGAGGTTGCTGCTGGAGACCTGCAAGCAGCGCTTCGGTTTCCGCGCGGCCGTGGGTTTCGACAACGCCTGCCAGTACCTGCACGCCCTGGCGTTGCTGGGCGTGGGCGGCCTGGAGCATGGCGAAGGTCTTGCCCACGCCGGGCGCGGCGCCAAGAAACACCTTCAGCCGGCCCCGGCCGGTGCGCGGGAGGTTAGCCAACAGCGCATCTGCGCGGGCGGAATCACTCATGTTTCATCCTTTGCTATTTCAGGGGCAAGCACCGTACCTGTGGGAGCGGGTTCACCCGCTCCCACAGGGTCCCTGCTACCGCTTCAATTCATTTGGTAATTGCGAGCTTTTCCAAGGCCTGGTTCAACGCCAGCACATTGACCACCGGTGGGCCGATCAATGGGTGGAGGGTGGCCTCTTCCTGCAAGGCTTGCAAGCGTTCCACCGGCAGTTGACGCGCCGCCGCCACCCGTGGGATCTGATAGGCCACGGCCTCCGGTGGCAGGTGCGGGTCGAGGCCGCTGCCCGAGGTGGTCAACAACGCCTGCGGCACCGGCCCCTGCTGCGCCTGGTACAGGCTAGCCGCCTCCCCTTTGACCCGCTCGGCCAGCGCCGGGTTGCTAGGCGAAAGGTTGCTGGCACTGCTGGCCACCGTGGCAAAAGCGCCTGCCGAAGGCCGCGCATGGAACCAGCCATCCCCCTTGAAATCCTGCGCGATCAACGCCGAACCGCGCACCTGGCCCTGGTCATCCCGCACCAGGCTGCCATTGGCCTGTTCCGGAAAAACAACCTGGGCGATGCCGGTTACTGCCAGCGGATACAGTGCGCCGGTCACCAGCGTCATCAACAGGACCAGGCTTAAAGCCGGGCGTACATAAGCATTCATGGCGGCCTCCTCAGACCAGGTTCAGGGCATTGAGCAGCAGGTCGATCAGCTTGATCCCGGCAAACGGCACCACAATGCCGCCCAGCCCGTAGATCAGCAGGTTGCGCCGCAACAGGTGCGCGGCACTGGCCGCCTGCACGCGTACGCCACGCAACGCCAGCGGGATCAGCACGATGATGATCAGTGCATTGAACACGATGGCCGACAGGATCGCGCTCTGCGGACTGGCCAGCTGCATCAGGTTGAGCACGCCCAACTGTGGGTAGATGGCGGCGAACAGCGCTGGCAGGATGGCGAAGTACTTGGCCACGTCGTTGGCAATGGAGAACGTGGTCAGCGCACCACGGGTCACCAGCAATTCCTTGCCCACCTGCACCACATCCAGCAGTTTGGTCGGGTCGCTGTCCAGGTCGACCATGTTGGCCGCCTCGCGCGCGGCCTGGGTGCCGTCGTTCATGGCCATACCCACATCGGCCTGGGCCAGTGCCGGGGCGTCGTTGGCGCCGTCGCCGCACATGGCCACCAGGCGGCCGTCGTTCTGCTCCTGGCGGATACGCGCCAGCTTCTTCTCGGGGGTGGCCTCTGCCAATACGTCATCCACGCCCGCTTCTGCGGCGATGGCGGCGGCAGTCAACGGGTTGTCGCCGGTCACCATCACCGTGCGGATGCCCAGCTTGCGCAGCTCGGCGAAGCGCTCGCGGATGCCGGGCTTTACCACATCCTTGAGGTGGATCACGCCAAGCAGGCGCTTGTCGATACACACCAGCAGCGGCGTACCACCGCTCTGGGCAATCCGCTCCACTTCGCGGGCCAACGCCGGGGGCATTTCCAGGCGTTGCATGCCGACAAATGCCAGCACGGCATCGACGGCACCCTTGCGGTAGCGGTGCTGCTGGTAGTCGATGCCTGACAGGCGTGTCTCGGCACTGAAGGCCACAGCGTCGAACTGCCCGGCCGCCGGTTCGACAAACTCATGGAGCTGGCGCAGGTATTCGACAATCGACTTGCCTTCGGCGGTGTCGTCGGCCAGAGAGGCCAGCAAGGCGCCCTCACCCAATTCGCGAGCGGTGATACCTGGCGCAGCATGCAGCGCGCTGCAGCGGCGGTTGCCGAAGGTGATGGTGCCGGTCTTGTCGAGCATCAGTGTATGCACGTCACCGGCGGCCTCGACCGCGCGACCCGAGCGGGCGATGACGTTCAGCCGCACCAGCCGGTCCATACCGGCAATGCCGATGGCCGACAGCAGGCCGCCGATGGTGGTGGGAATCAGCGTCACCAGCAGCGCGGCCAGGAAGATCAACGGCAGGCTGCCACCCGCAAAGTGGGCGAACGGCTGCAAAGTCACCACCACGATCAGGAAGATCAGCGTCAGGCCGATCAGCAGGATGTCGAGGGCGATCTCGTTGGGGGTCTTTTGCCGCTTGGCACCTTCGACCAGGGCAATCATGCGGTCCAGGGTCGACTCGCCCGGGTTGCTGGTAATGCGGATCAGCAGCCAGTCGGAGACCAGCCGCGTATTGCCGGTCACCGCCGAGCGGTCGCCGCCGGACTCGCGGATCACGGGGGCGGACTCGCCGGTAATGGCGGCCTCGTTGACGGCCGCGATGCCTTCAAGCACCTCGCCGTCACCGGGGATCATCTCGCCGGCGACCACGCGCACAACGTCGTCCTTGCGCAGCGCGCTGGCAGCAACCGTCTCGTAACTGCCATCCCGCTGGCGACGCTGGGCAGTCAGGCCTTGGCTACCGGCCTTGAGGCTGTCGGCGCGGGCCTTGCCACGGCCTTCGGCCAGGGCCTCGGCGAAGTTGGCGAACAGCACGGTAAACCACAGCCACAGTGCGATCTGCACGGCAACACCCGTGCTCACGCCATTGCCAGGGGCGAAGCACAGTACGGTGGTGAGCACTGCGGTCAGGGCCACCACCAGCATCACCGGCGAGCGCTTGAGCTGGCGCGGGTCGAGTTTGACAAACGCCTGCACCAGCGCCGGGCGCCACAGCGCGGCAAAGCGCGTCTGGTCCTTGGCAGTGTGCCGGGTATTCACTTCAGGAATGGGCATGTTCATGATCGGTCCTCAAAAACCCAGGCTCAGGTGTTCGGCGATTGGCCCAAGGGCCAGGGTCGGCAGGAAGGTCAGGCCGCCGACCAGCAAGATGGTCACCAGCAGCAGGCCGGTGAACAGCGGGCCGTGGGTGGGGAAGCTGTTTTGCCCCTGTGGCGCACTCTTCTTGGCCGCCAGGCTGCCGGCCAGGGCCAGGATTGGCAGGATGTAGCCGAAGCGGCCAATGAGCATGGCCAGGCCGATCATCAGGTTGTGGTACACCGTGTTGGCACCGAAACCGGCGAAGGCCGAGCCATTGTTGGCAGTGCCCGAGGTGTAGGCGTACAGCAGTTGGCTGAAACCGTGCGCCCCCGGGTTGCTGACCGCCCCCGCCGGGCCTGGCAGGCTGGCGGCAATGGCGCCGAGTATCAGGACGCCGACCGGCATCACCAGCAGGGTCGCCACCAGCAACTGCACCTCACGGGCCTGCAGCTTTTTACCCAGGTACTCCGGGGTGCGGCCAATCATCAGCCCGGCCAGGAATACAGCGATCAGGACGAACAGCAGCATCCCGTAGAGACCCGCGCCGACGCCGCCGAATATCACCTCGCCGACCATCATGTTGACCATCGCCACCATGCCGGTCAGCGGGTTCAGGCTGTCGTGCATGGCATTGACCGAACCGTTGGAGGCCGCGGTGGTAGTGACCGTCCACAGCACCGAACCGGTGGTGCCGAAGCGGCTTTCCTTGCCCTCCAGGGGGGCAGTCTGTTGCACCTGTGGGCTCTGCAACGCCGGGTTGGGTTGATGCTCGGACCACAACGCCGTGCTGCCACCGATCAGGAACAGGGCAAGCATGCAAGCCAGGATAGCGCGGCTCTGGCGCAAGTCCTTCACGTAGTGGCCGAAGGTGAACACCAGGGCCACCGGAATGAGAATGATCGAAGCCACCTCGAACAGGTTGCTCCAGGCCGTAGGGTTTTCGAACGGATGCGCCGAGTTGACGCCGAAGAAGCCGCCGCCATTGGTACCCAATTGCTTGATAGCGATCTGACTGGCGGCCGGGCCCAGTGGAATGGTCTGGTCAGTACCTTGCAAAGTCAGCGCATGGGCATAGTCGGCAAAGGTCTGCGGTACGCCCTGCCAGACCAGCAACAGCGCCAGCAGCACGCACAGCGGCAGCAAGCCGTAGAGGGTGGCACGGGTCATGTCGACCCAGAAGTTGCCCAGCGTCGACGCGCTGCGCCGGGCAATGCCACGGCACAGCGCCACCAGCACGGCCAGGCCGGTGGCAGCACTGACAAAGTTCTGCACGGTCAGCCCGAGCATCTGGCTCAGGTAGCTGACCGACGCTTCACCGCTGTAGGCCTGCCAGTTGGTGTTGGTCACGAAACTGACGGCGGTGTTGAACGCCAGCGACCATTCCTGGCCTGGCAGGTGCTGCGGGTTGAGCGGCAGGTACCCCTGCAACAGCAGCACGGCGAACAGCAGCAGGAACCCGACCAGGTTGAAGGCCAGCAGGGCCAGGGTGTACTGCCGCCAGTTCTGCTCCTGGATGGCGTTCACGCCCGCCAGCCGGTAGCAGGCTTGCTCGACCGGGCCGAGTAGCGGCGACAGCCAGGTGCGCTGGCCTTCCATGACCTTGAAGTAGAACCGCCCAAGCCAGGGTGCGGGTAGCAGCACGATGGCAAAGAACGCCAGGAGCAAGGCGAAATCGTAACTGTGCATGGCCGCTCCCTAGCTGCGATCGGCGCGCAGCAGCGCCACCAGCAGATAAAACGCCAAGGCCACTGCCAGCAGCAGTGACAGCCCGTCGAGCATGTTCATGTGTGGATCTCCCCGTGGTACGGCTTGGGCCGCTTTGGGGAAATTGTCCGAGGGAGGGGCGTAAAGGGGCGAGATCGGGGGATGGG
>NZ_JBWKXT010000046.1:0-52880 GCF_059423245.1 Pseudomonas sp. GW460-LB5 | reverse complement strand
GCTATCAGCTTGCCATTCACCGCTCTCACTTCAGATTCTATTCCTTCTCCAAGACACAAGCGGGCTTGCCCCGCGAACACCGGCCAAGCCGGTGCCATGCACCGCGTGCCTGCTATTGGCGGGACAAGCCCGCGCCCACAACACTGCTGCCGGGATTGCACTTTAATTAATATGCCTGCTTACCGGTAAACGCATTCAACGTGCGTACCAGAATCACAAAATCCAGCCACAGCGACCAGTTGTTGATGTACTCGATGTCCGAGTCCACCCGCTGGATCATCTGCTCAATGTCCTTGGTCTCCCCCCTGAAACCGCGCACTTGCGCCAGGCCGGTCATGCCCGGCTTGATGTTGTGGCGGGCAAAGTAATCGACGATGTCCTGGGAATACAACGTGTCGTGTTGCAACGCATGTGGCCGTGGCCCAACCAGCGACATTTCCCCGGTCAGCACGTTGAACAACTGTGGCAGTTCATCAAGGCTGGTACGGCGGATGAAGGCGCCAATTTTAGTCAGCCGCGGGTCATTCTTCTGCGCCTGTTTAACCACGCCATTGTCCGGCTGGTGAACGTGCATGCTTCTGAACTTCCAGATACGGAACGACTCGCCCGTCCAGCCCGTGCGCTCCTGGCGGAAGAACACCGGCCCGCGACTGGTGAGTTTGATGGCCAGCGCAACGCCCAGCAATACAGGCGATGCACACAACAGTATCAATGCCGCCAACACGCGGTCCTCGATATTTTTCAGGAACAGGCTCATGCCCGTCAACGGCGTTTCAGAAAGGGTCAGCACAGGAATGCCGGCAATTTCCCGCACGCTGTGATTGATAAGGCGCAACGAAAAGATATCCGGCACCCAGTTCACAGCGATGCATTTGTCGAGCAACTTGAAGTACACATCGTTGATGACCTCTGAGCCCCCCAGCGGGGTCACCAGGTAGACGGTGCGAATGCCATGTCGGGCAACGATTTCATCCAGCTCTGCAATGTGCCCAAGCACGGGCAGGCGTTGCTTGCCCTCGGCACTTTCCTGCCCCTGTTCGCCGGCTTTGTCAGTCAGCACACACCCCAGCACCCGTTCGCCAAACCAGGGGTTGTTGCTGATCTTCTGGTAAAGAAAATTGGCCAGATCGCCGTTGCCGATAATCAGGGCGTTGTCCAGGCGCGCATGCGCGGTAAAGCGTTTTTGCAGTTCACGAACCGCAAAATGCAAGAACAACTGGGCAATATAACCAATGATAAACAACTGCACGACCAACAACCGGGAGTAGGTTTCACTCTGTTTGGTCAAAAACGCCATGACCACAAGAAAACAGAACGTCGCCGACCACGCCTTGAACAGGCGGAACGCCTTGATCGAAAGGCCAACGTTGGTACGGTAGATTGCATAATGGTCGTAGATGACCGCCAGTGCGCCAATCAGCAACAGCAGCATGATTACATAATCGGAGGTAATGTAACCAAACTGGTCGTAGATGAGGTACCAGGCAATACCGGTGACTGCAATACCATCAAGCCCCGCCTGAATGGCGTTACTGACGCTGCTTCTTCTCTGGAGTAAGGAACGACTGCTTCTGGGTTCGAAAACCATTTCAGACCTCATCTATTTGAGCGTAGCAAGTGCCGTCCATCAAACATCAAGCCTTGAAAACAGCTTATTCAACGCCAGTGAAGCAGGATCGTGCAGCCCCCAAGCCACTGATCTCACTGTAGCAGCCACCCGCCATCAGCGCGGATTTTGGCCGATTCATAGGGTTCCACTGGCCGAATCGGCTGTCTTGCGGCACAGCAGGGTGCGCAGCAAGAACAATGGGTTACCCACCACATAACGCATGAACAGGCGCTTCGGCTCGCGTAACAGCCGGTAGGCCCACTCGCCCCCCAAATGCCGCAGCCACTGCGGTGCCCGGCTGACCTTGCCACCCAGGAAATCCAGAATCGCCCCGCCGCACACAATCAGGCATGGCCCGCCGACAGCTGCCAACCTGGCCGCCACCGCTTCCTGTTTGGGCATGCCCATCCCCAGCACGATCAGCTCCGGTTGGCGTTCACGGGCCAGTTGCAGGTAGGTGTCGATGCTGGCAAAGCCATCGTGGACCGATACCGGCACCACGCCAAACAAAGCTTCGCTGCGTTGCACAGCCTGGTTCAGGTACGGTTGCTGCGTGCCCCAGAATGCTACCCGTCGTCCGCGGTATGCCTCCATGAGGCTGGGAATGAAGTCGGTGCCATTCATGTTGAGCCCAGGCTCCAGGCCCAACCGGCGATAAAGGATCGCCATGCCAGAGCCGTCGCGCAACAGCACATCGGCCGCCGACAACGCCTGGCAATACGCGCCGTCGCGCACCACCAGGTTCATTGCGTGGGCATTGACGAAGCCCAGTACGGTTGCAGAGTCCGGGGTGGCAAGCCTGTCGAGCAGGCGTTGCGCTGCGGCGCTGTCAGGCACCACCTCCAGCGTGTCGATAATACCCCGCCAGCGTTTCTGCCATTGCCACTGAGCCATCAGTCATCATCCCGTTTGGAGCGCACCCATTCGACCTGGCGCTTGATCAGGAACCCCAGGTACAGGGGGATTTTCCTTGCGGCGTAAAAAGGCGCGTACAGCAGCACGGAAAACGGGATCAGCTCACGGCAGAAGCGTGCCCACGCCAGCACAACGGCAAGGCCGAGCATGACCAGCGCAGCCAGTGCGATCCACGCAGGCGCCGCATGGCCTGACAGCAGGTAGGCCAGCCAGGTCACCAGGTTGAGCCCCAGCAACGCCAGCACCAGTAGCGCCAGCGGTGGCACCAGCAGGTCCAGGGTCATGGCCAGCAGGCTACCGTTGCGCTGGCGGATGGCGGCCAGCGCACGCTTGGGCGCATCCGCCAGCATCAAGCCCAGGTGGCCATGCTCCCAGCGGGTGCGCTGGCTGTTCATGCCTTGCTGGCTTGCAGGGAACTGGCTGGTGACCAACGCCTCGGGGCAGAACACCGGCGGCTTGCCCTGCTGGCACAGGTCCAGGCCCAGCTTTACATCCTCCACCAAGTGCCCATTGGCCAGGTTGATGAGGGCCAGGTCGTGCCAACCGAATGCCATGCCTGCCCCCATCAATTGGCACGGTAGCCCCAGCCGGGCCCAGCCACGCGGCCGTACCAGGTTCTTGACACGCCAGGCAAACTCGGCCACCTGTACCTTCAGCCCGCTACCGGCGGGTGCGCGCATCAGGTAAAGCGCCTGCACCGGGCGTTGGGCCTGGTGATAACGACGCGCCAGGCAGTCAATCGCCCCCTCGCCTACCTGGCAGTCGGCGTCCACCACAATTACCACCTCGGGCGGCTGTTCGGCCAGGTGGCGTACGCCGAAGTCCAGCGCGTAGCCTTTGCCACGTAGCAACGTATCAAAGCGCTCCACCACCTCGGCGCCGGCCTCACGGGCCAGCCGCGCCGTGTCGTCCGTGCAGTTGTCGGCCACCACCAGCAAGCGGTCGCCTGGCAGCAACTGCGGGGTTACGCTCGCCAGCGTTGCACGAATGATCGCAGCCTCATCATGGGCCGGTACCAACACTGCCACCCGCGGACGCACGCTGACGCCCAAGGGCCGCGTGCGCGGCGGCAGGCAAGCCAGCAGCATCTGCAAGAAAAACACAGACACAGGCACAAAGGCGATCACCGCCAGCAGGCCCAGTAACCAACTCAATACACTCATCATGCGGATGCCTTGAAATAGCCGGCCAGCTTGGCCGCCTCGGTGTCGATATCATGCCGTTGCAGCACGCGCTGGTAAGCCGCCTCGCCCATGCGCTGCAGCGCTTCGGCGGGTTGCGCAAGGCACTCGGCCATGGCCTGGGCCAGTTCCTCCACGGCGCCAGCGGGGAACAGCCAGCCGTTTTCGCCGGGGCGCACCAGCTCCGGGATACCCGCCACATAGGTGGTCAATACGGGTCGGCGCAAGGCCATGGCCTCCATGATCACCACCGGCAGGCCCTCGGCGAAGCTGGGCAATACCAGCGCACGTGCGGCAAGGATTTCCTCGCGCACCTGTGCGCTGCTGATCCAGCCGGTGATGCGCACGTGCTGCTGCAAGCCATGACGGGTAATCAGAGCCTCGATTTGCTCGCGCATCTCGCCGTCACCCGCCAGGACCAGTTCGAAGGCAATCGACTGCTGCGCAAGCTGACGCGCCGCCTCAAGCAGCAACAGCTGGCCTTTCTGTTCACAGAGCCGGCCGACGCACACCAGCTGCGGCACCGCCGGCACGTTGACCGGCGCCACCTCATGGAAACCTCGCTCCAGGCCACAATGCACCACTTTCACTTTGGCCCAGTGCTCGTGCGCCACCCAGCGAAACAGCTGGCTGCGCCCGTAGGAACTTACCGCTGCCACAAAAGCAGCACGCCGCACCTTCTCGCCCATGTGCAAGAACTGCGGCTTGTCGAACTCCTCCGGCCCGTGCACGGTAAAGCTGTAGGCGGGACCGCCCAGCAGGTGGGCCAGCATGACCACCTCGGTAGAGTTGGTGCCAAAATGGGCATGCACGTGCCTGGCCTCATCGGCCTGCAGCCACTGCAACAGCTGGCAGGCCTCAGCCAGGTACACCAGGTGGTACGGCCACGGGCGGTCAGCACGCCGGCCAAGGCGCATGGCCAGCCTCAAGGCCTGGAAAAAGCGCCGCGGTTGCGCGCGCAGCACCTGCAACGCAGGCGTCAGCAACCCTTTTATGCCGCCTTGCAACACATAACGGGTCCTGGCCCGCTCGGCCGTGTCCTCGGCATCCTGCAATTCGGCATCCCACCCCCGCAAGGCAAAGCGTTGTACCTCTACGCCCTGGCGCTCCAGCGCCAGTATCTCGCGGCGGATGAAACTGTGGCTGACCTTCGGGTACTGATTGATGAAGTAAGCGATGCGCATACGAATCCAGATCCAAACCCGCTTGATGACCTACCTTCCCTGCCAACCCTCACTTCAGGCTGTCGACTACGGGCGGTTTGTCCACTGCCGATGCACTCACAGCAAATGCATCCCCCTGTTTTCCTTGTAGTCCAAGGTTGTGACTGCTGCTCGGCAATGCTGCCTGCAAGCGTGAGAAAACATCGTCGAGCATCGCCTGACGGCGGCGGTACATCGCCCGCTTCTTTGCTGGAATGTCGCTTTCTGCCCGCTGCGCCGGGGCCAGCGGTACGGTGAAGAAGTCCGCCTGGTTCGAGGCGCTGGCGCCGTGTTCCTGCCAGATGACGTCATAGTTGGCCGCAAGGTCCTGGCCTTTGTCGCTGCCAAAATAAGCGTGCCGGTGGTGCCGGCAGGCATCGCTGACGGCATACAGGTGCGCGACACCCAACGCCCGGGCCAGGCACTTCAGCGCTTCGAGCACCAGGCTGCGCGGGCGCAGGCCCTCGAAGTCCTTGGTCAGGTCACGATAGATGGTCAGCGAGGTTTCACTGTCGATGCCCTTGTGGATGCCCTGCACGGCCCCGATGAACAGGTACAGCTCACCGTGGCTGCGGCTCAGGGTGAACGCCAGTGAAGCCACCCGCAGGTCGCCCTGAAACAGGTTCAGCACCAACTCGCCTTCTCGCTTGAACCAGATCGGCCGGTCCAGCACCAGGCTGCAGCCTGGCGAATGGCTGGACAGCTCGCACAGCGTCAGGCTTTCGTCCCGCCCCAGCAGTAACAGCGTCGGAAACTGACCGGCCATTACTTCAAAGTGCGAAGCGATCACCGCCAGGCGCTGCGGGGCTTCCCAGGATTTGCTGAGGTAAGGCCACTGCACCACACCGATGCAGTCCACGCCCAAGCGCTGTACACCTTGCTCACCCAACGCCGCCGTCATGCGCTGCATGAAGCCATGCAGCTCAGGCCATTGCCTGGCAATCTGCAGCATCAACTTGTACTTGTTGTTCAACGCCCGCAACGAGTAGCCCGGTTGCAAGGTAAACACGCTTTTCACGAGGGTGCCGAGCATCATGGTCATCTCTCACTTGTACTCGATCAAAGCCGATTTGCCGGCCGCGAAGCGGTGGCGCAAGAACTTCACCTGTCCGAGCATTTCCGGGAACTTGCCCAGCACCAGGAACACTGCCTGGAGCCAGTTTTCGCGCGCCGACTTACTACCACGGCGCGCCAGGCGCACGGCCTGCAGCGGGTAGATCAACAGCAAAAGCAGGCCCCAGCCACCCAGCAGCAGGCAGGCCAGCACGATTACCAAGGGTACGCCCAGGCCCCATAACCAGGCCCGCCGCGACTCGCGCAACCAGTGTTGCTCGGGCGGCTGACCATGCAGGTAGGCCCCTTCGGCATAGGCATGGCCAGCACGCAGGCTGCGCCGCCACCACTGGCTGAAACGGGTCATGGCGGCGTCGTGCAAGGTCATCTCGGCGGCCAGGCGCCAGACTTTCCAGCCCTTGGCCCGCAAACGCACGCACAGCTCAGGCTCCTCACCGGCGATCAGCTCGGCGCGAAAGCCCCCGACAGCAGCAAACGCGTCTGCCCGCATCAGCGCATCACCACCGCACGCCTTGGCCTCACCGATGGGGGTGTCCCACTCGAGGTCGCACAGCAGGTTGTACACCGAGCGTTCCGGGAAGCGCTCCCGCCGGCGACCGCACACCACCGCCACCTCGGGATGCTGGTCGAGAAACAGCTGCGCCGTGGCCAGCCAGTGGGCATCCACCTCGCAATCGCCATCAACAAACTGCACCAGTTGCATCGACGGCAGCAGCCGCTGCAAGGCGCTGAAACCTTCATTGCGCGCGCGGGCGGCGGTGAACGGGATGGCCATGTCCAGCGCCAATACCTCCACACCCAGGCTGCGGGCCAGCTGCAGCGAACTGTCGGTGGAGCCCGAGTCGACATACATGACCTTCCCAGCACCGTTTACCAGCGAGCGCAGGCAGCGCTCCAGGCGCGGGCCCTCGTTGCGGCCGATGACCACCACACCGATTGCAGCCGCCATGGGCGTCACTCGACGGGCGCCGTGGCAACTGGCTGCCTGGCCTTGATGGTGGCCGGCACCCCTACCGCCAGGCAATTGTCCGGCACATCGGCCAGCACCACGGCATTGGCGCCAATGATCACGTTGTTGCCAATACGAATGCTGCCCAGCACCTTGGCCCCGGTACCAATATCGACGTTGTTGCCAAACACCGGGGCAATCGGTTCATCGACATTCTTCAAGCCCACTACCACGCCGTTGCGGATACGGCAGTCATCGCCAAACCGGGCATAACCACTGATGACGATGCCGCCAAAATGGTCGATGACGAAGTTGCGGCCAATCACCACTTCGCAGGGCAGTTCGATACCGGTGATGATCTGCACGAACTTGAACAGCACCTTGTAGATCAGCGAGAAGAGTTTGCGCAGCAGTGCCGGGCGCACGGTGTAGCGCCAGCGGCCGAAGCGATACACCAGCAGTACCCAGAAGCCCTGCGCCCCCCAATCCCCGCCATGGGCGCGCAGGTCGGCACGAATATTCTCGAACATGGCTTTACCTACCTTGTCGGTTGGCTGGCGTACCGGGTCTTGAACAACAGTGACCAGGTCGCCCGGCAATGACGCCAGCAGGCCTGAATCGCGCCCCAGCCGCGTCGCTTCAACAGCGCCTTGAGTGCCAGCACCAGGTCACCCAGGGTGACCAGCGCCATGTGCAGGGCAAGGCCCGCCACCCCGTGATGCTTGCGGAAATACAACAGCTCGCTTTCGATCTGGTAGGACGAGATCTGCCGGCTGGCCGCCTCCAGCTCTGCCACCGACTTGGAGCTTTCGCCCCCGATGTGCACCACGGTGGTATGCGGGTAGAACACGACTTTCCAGCCGGCTGCCTTCACCCGCTTGCAGTGGTCCACCTCTTCGTAATAAAGAAAATAACGCGGGTCGAACAGGCCCACCTTGTCCAGCACTTCGCGGCGCACCAGATAGAAGCAACCCGGTAACCAGTCACACTCGCGCACCGAGGCGTGGTCCCAGGTCATTTCATCGACCATCTTCAGCCCCGGGAAGAACCGCCCCAGCCCGGTACGCCCGACAAACACGTTGAGCGGCGTAGGGAAGTAGCGGCAGCTGGGCTGCAGATCGCCGTCACGGCCTTCCAGGCGCACCCCTAGCACGCCGCACTCCGGGTGGGCGTCCATGTAGTCGAGGGTTTTTTGCAGGGAGTCGGCGGCAACGAAGGCATCGGTATTGAGCAGCAAGGCGTACTTGCCCTTCAGGTGCGCCAGCAACTGGTTATTGGCCCGGCCGAAGCCCACGTTCTGCTTGTTGCTCAGCAGCAGTGCCTCGGGGCACACCTGGGCCATGCGCTGCACCGAGTCATCGCGCGATGCGTTGTCTACTACCAGGTAACTGGCCAGCCGCTCGCTGTCGGCCCGGCGCAGCGCATCGAACATCGGCTGCAGCAGCCCGGCGGTATTGAAGTTGACCACCATGACATCCACTGGTTTGCTAGCCATTGTTGCCGTCCCCAAAGAAGTATTGCCGCCTTTGCGCCATCAACAGCGGTTCAACTTCCGGGTCGTAAGCGCCGTTGCGCTGTTTTACCAGTTCGATCCACGGGTAGCTTTCGCAACGCGCCTCGACCCGTTTGATCAGCTGCTCGGTGGTGCAGATGAACTGGGCCGGGTTGCCACCAAATACGGTGCCTGGCGGCACGTCCTTGGTCACCACCGCGCCGGCAGCCACGATCGATTCCGGGCCGATGGTCACGCGGGGCATGATGATCGCACCATGGCCGATGAAACAGTTGTCCTTGATATCAATGAAACCGACCGAATCCAGGTGCTTGCCAAAGCGATGTTCGATCAGTAAAACCACCCCGTCATGACCGATCAACGTACAGTCGGACAGGCCAACGCTGTTACCGATACGTACCAGCGAAGGGTCAAGGAATTTACAGCCTGTATTGACGAAGAAATTGCTGCCAACTGAGTGAAAGTTACCCCATCGGGCGAGATAGGCCCCCCATTCAAGACCAGAAGGGTTGCAGAACCTCCTGTAGAACTTGCCCCCGCGCCCGGTTGCATGGGCGTAGTGCGCCACTGCCTTGCGTATCCATCCCTTCATACTGCCTGGCCTCGCGATCTGAACAATCTGGAGTGTCCTGAGGCGTTCCGGTCTCGTTCTTCTAGGTGCTGACCGCAGCGCACTCAACCCGTGTACAACCTGCTTCACGCAGCGGCGCCGCTGGCCGCTCTCATCTTGGTATCGAGGTGGTCGGCCAGCCGCACGGCAAACTGCAACAGGGGCATGGTCGGGTTTGAGGCGCCACCTTTGGCAAAGATACTGCTGCCGGCGACATAAAGATTCTCGGTACCGAACACCTTGCAATTGGCATCCACAACGCCGAACTGCGGCGAGGCAGCCATGCGTGTGGTGCCCATGTGGTGGGCGTGCGGTGCCATCTTCAGTGGTATCGAAGTGTCGTAGACAAAGTCGTTAAGCTTGACGAAGCCCAGGTCCATGTCGGCGAACTGCTTGGCCAGTTCGCTGCCAATGCACTTGATGGTGTGTCGGTCATCGGCGCTCAGCGCCCAGTTGACATTGACCTTGGCCACCCCCAGTGCGTCCTGCTCGTCAAGCAGCGAGATGCGACTGTGCAGGTTGGGGAACTGCTCGATCATGGTGCTGATCACGCCGTCGCCGGGGCAGCTGAACTTGGCGACGAAGGCGATCTTGCCGGCAACCCCCATGTCACAGGCCAGGTTCTCCAGAAAATGCTTGACCTCGGCAGTGCGGCCATACGTCTGCACATCGGCCAGCAACGCGGCAGTGACATTGCCTTTACCGGCCTTGTACTCGTCGACAAAGGCATCGGTGGTGTAGTACTGGCGCGGCTCCGGGTCCTGCCCGGACTTCAGGATGAACGTGCCCAGGTCGATGTTGAGGTGCTCCATGAAACACCCGCCAACCAGCCCTTCCTTGTTCACCACGCCTGCCGCCACCAGCGTGTGGCTGTTGAGCAACTGCCGGGCATTTTCGATGGCACCGGTGGCCAGAATGAAGTTTCTGGCCACCAGGCGCTGACGATTGCGCTCGTAGTCGGATAGCACCACCGCAGTCAGATGGCCAGAGCCTTTGTCGAATTCCAGGTCTACGCAGTTGCAGTTGATGAAAACGTCCAGGCCTTTGGTCTGCTCCAGTGCCGTGGCGTACTTTTGCGCAAAGCGTGTGGGCGTGCTGAGCAGAAAGCGGTCCGCCTCGAAGTCACCGCCATCCAGGCCGGTGTTCATCGCACGAAAATCCGCGCCGGGTGGCAGGTCGACGATGTCCATGGCTGCCGGCAGGTAGCCCTCGATCTCCGAATAAGGAATAGGCCAACCCGGCAAGTCACCTGGCGGGCCGACGGTAAAGTCCGACGGGGTGAATGGCCGGCAACGGCCAGCCCAGTGGTTGGAGGTGCCCCCCAGATAACGCAGGCGGGTCTCCTCGGCATACAACTCCAGGCCCGTGGACGCGCACGCGTACAACCCTTGCGAGTGCGGCGCATACTCGCGCCCCCCGCCTTCGGCGAGCAATACGTTCCAGCCGGCGGCGGCCAGGCGCAAGCCCAACGTGATACCCGCCGGGCCGGCACCGATGATGCAAAAATCGTAGTCGTCGCGCAGCGCCTTCTGCTGCTGAAAGTCCTTGATCATGCTGGCTCGTTCCGGAAATAACGGGAAGGCAATACCCAACCGTTGATCACCACGAACCCAGGCTGCTCGACAGGTTTGCCTGCAACGGACGCCGAGACGCCAAACACCGCGCCACCCACACCGAGCAAGACACAACTCTGGAGAAAGCCTCTACGGCCCAACTGCGCAGTACAAAAAGTGAGCTTCCCCATGATCCCGTGACCTGTACCCATGAAAGTTCCACCCAGCACGCTGCTTCAAAGCCAGTTGAAAAAGGCCGTCAACAACGCTCCGCACAGCGCCCCGACCAGCAGCATCGGCAGCACCACCAGCTCACGCTTGAGGCTGAACATACCCAGTTTGCAGTTCACATACACGACCAGCACCAGTGTCGGCACGGCATGCAGGGCAACCCCCCAGATCGCCCACTCCACACCACCAATCGCCAGCAATAGCGGTAGCAGCCCCCACAGCGAGACCAGGCGGATGATGTTGTCCATGGCCTGATACTTGGTCAGGCCAAGGGCAATCCACACCTGATGAGCCAATGTATAGCGCATTACGATGAACGACAGCGAAAGAATTGCCAGCATAGGGCCAGCTTCACGGTAGCGATCGTCGTACATCCAGCCAATCAGCAGCGGGCTGGCGGTCAGGAAACCACCACAGATGAACAGCACCAGCAGGTCGACCAGCAGGCGAAAGCGGTGATAAAGCGCTGTCAGGCGTTCCTTGTCGTCGGCCCGGGCTGCTTCACTGAAAGCGGGCAGCGCCACCGCCCCGACAATTTTCATCAGCGCGGTCTGCACCGCGCCAAGGATCAGCACGGCAATCGAATACACCCCCAGTTGCGCCGCCGACATGCTGGCGCCAAACCAGATGCGGTCGCCGTACATGGCCAGCACGCCGACCATCGACGACAACAGGATCCAGCGGCCAAACACGATCAACTCAGTCAGCGCCGTACGGTCCCAGCGCAGGTGATTGTTCGGCCCCTCCAGGGCGGTATGCCCCAGCACGGTCCAGGCTACGGCCGACACCAGGCCGGAGATCACCAGGGCCCAGATCGAATGGGTCAGCAAGCCCAGCACCAGCATCACCACCAGGCCGGCCACCTGCGAGGCCAGGTCGACCAGCACCACGCGCTTCTGTTGGAAAGTTCTTACAGCCACATCTATCTTGGTGGACTGGAAACCCCAGATGGCCGCCGACAGCCCGGTTACCGCCAGCACCATCGGCAGTACCGGGGCGGCGTAGGTAGAGTCCGCCGGCCACAGTTCCGCCAGTTGGGCCAACCAGGCGCCCAGGGCCAGCAGCAGGGTCAGGGCAAACAACAGGAAGCCGCGAATGATCTGCACGGTCCAGGCGGTGTTGAGAAAGTCCGGATCGTCACCACGGTGACTCTGGATGATGTTCTGGCGCAGGCCGACATCGGAAAGCAGATGCAGGAGTACCGAAACGGTGGTGGCGATGACCATCACCCCGAACATTTCCGGCAGCAGCAAGCGGGCCATGATCAGATTGCCGCCCAGGCGCATCACCTGAGAAGCCACCTGCGAGACCAGGTTCCACGACCCGGCCCTCAGGGCCCGGTTGCGCAGGCTCGCAGCGGCTGACACATCAATCGACGGCATGACTTCAATCTCTGACTGATTGGCTAAAAGTCACTATAGTTTCAATTAGCCACGATGCTAGCCGTTGCCCACCAAGGGAAAGGTGTACATAGCCGATGCCTGAACATTTTCGTGCGTTGATCGTCATCCTGTTTTTGGCGAGCGTGGTCTTCCTGATGGCGCGGCGGCCTGCCACCGACCTCATTGCGCTCAGCGATTACAAGCGCAGGCGCAATCTTTGGTTTGTGCTGACGGTGCTGGCCTTTGTCTCGCACAGCTTCTGGCTGTATCTGGGGGCGGGCGCGGTCATCCTGTTGCTCGCCGGGCGCCGTGAGCACAACCCCATGGCGCTGTTCTACATGCTGCTGTTCCTGATTCCGCCGGCATCGGTGCAGGTGCCCGGGTTCGGCGTGGTCAACTATCTGGTCGACCTGAACCATATCCGCCTGCTCACCCTCTGCGTGCTGCTGCCGGCCGCGCTGCAACTGCGGCGGCAAGCTGACACGTTGCGGTTCGGCCGCACCTGGGCCGACAGGCTGCTGGCCGCCGGCCTGGTGTTGATGAGCGTGCTGTACCTTCGCGAAACCACCCTCACCGACACCCTGCGCCAGGCGCTGTACCTGTACGTCGACGTATTCCTGCCGTATTACGTGGCCAGCCGTGGGCTGCGCCAGATCAGCGACTTCAAGGACACCCTGTTGGCCTTCGTGCTAACCGCTTTCGTCATGGCGCTGATCGCCGTGGCCGAATATGTGCGCCACTGGCTGCTGTACAGCGCCCTGATCGACGCCATGGGCGTGCCATGGAGCATGTCCGGTTACCTCAGCCGCGGCGGCGCGCTGCGGGCCAGCGTCACCACCGGCCAGGCGATTGCCCTGGGTTATGTGATGAGCGTGGCCATCGGCCTGTTCCTGTTCGTGCAGGGTTATGTGCAACGCCCGCTGCACAAGGCCATGGGCGCCCTGCTGCTGGCCGCCGGGCTGTTCGCGCCGTTGTCACGTGGGCCGTGGATCGGGGTCGTGGTCATCGTGGTGGTGTTCATTGCCATGGGCAAAGGCGCGGTCAGGCGCCTGGCGCTGCTCGGCGCGGCTGGCATGCTGGCGCTGCCCTTGCTGACCGTCGTGCCGGGCGGCGACAAGGTGCTGGACCTGCTGCCTTACATCGGCAACATCGAAAAAGAGAACATCACTTACCGCGAGCGGCTGATGGACAACTCCTGGATCGTCATCCAGCGCAACCCGCTGTTCGGCTCGTTCGACTTCCGCAACACCCCGGAAATGCAGTCGATGATCCAGGGCGAAGGCATCATCGACATCGTCAACACCTACATCAACCTGGCGCTGCGGGTCGGGCTGGTCGGGCTCGGTCTGTTCGTCGCCTTCTTTGCCGTGGTGTTGAGGGGCATCCGCAGGGCCATGCTCAGTTTTCCCGACAAGGATGACGAACGACGACAGCTGGGGCGGGTGCTGCTGGCAACGCTGATCGGCATTCTGGTGATCATCTTCACCGTCAGCAGCATCACCTTCATCCCGGTGGTGTACTGGTCAATCGCAGGGCTGGGCGTGGCCTACATCCAGATGGTCCGCCGGCTGAACAGCAGCCCGGTCATGGAACTGGCCGAACCCGACCTACAACCCAGGTAATGTCAATGAACGTGCTCACCCTGCGTCATTTCGTGCGCCTTACGGCCATTTCCGGCCTGGCCCTGCTGCCGTTGACCGGCTGGGGGTCAGACTGGCAGGTCAGTGTCGATGAGCAAAATGGCTTGCCTACCGTGACACGCGGCGGCGGCCCGGTGATGAAAGCCAAGTTCGACTTCTGGGCGGCCAACTGGAGCTGGACCGGCTTTTACACCGACTTCAAGGTCAATGGCCCCTACCAGTACACACTGTTGGGCAAGAACAAGGAGCTGGACTTTGACCTGAAGGCGGATATCCGCAAGGAACAGGCACAAACCCTGAGCTGGGCATTCGACCTCAACGCCCACAGCCGCCAGGCCGGGGTGATGGGCGGCGGCATGGTGTTCCAGTTCGACCCGGCGCAGATTGCGGGCGACATGGGCGCCCCGCAACTGCTGCCCGACAACCGCGGCTGGTCGTGGGGCAAGGCCGACCAGGGCCGGCGTGTCGAGATGCGCTTCGATCCGCCACTGGCCAAGGTCTATTTCGAGCGCGGCAACCCGTCCGAGCTGCGTGCGTTTCTCTACAAAGACCCGATAAGCGCCGGCCGCCAGCAGCTCAAGGCGGTGCTCAACGTTACCGGCGACATCGAACTGGGTCCTACGCCCACCGAGCGTTTCGGCCTGGCCGACCCCGCCACCTGGCCCGATGACCAGCTGGACTGGCGCACCTCGCCAGTGGACCTGTCGTTCCTCAATGCGGCAGAAAAGCCCGCCGGCAAGCGCGGCTTCGTCAAGGCAGTCGGCGAACAGTTGATGTTTGAAGACAACACCCCGGTGCGCTTCTGGGGTACCAACCTGTCTGCCTACTCGCTGTTCAAGAGCCCCGACGACGAAATTCGCCAACAGGCCAAGCGCCTGTCGGCATTGGGCTTCAACCTGGTGCGCCTGCACCACCACGATTCGCCGTGGGTGAGCCCGAACGTGTTTGGCGACGGCACCCTGGTGCGCGATACCCAGCAACTTAGCGCCGAGTCGCTGCGCAAGCTCGACCTGTGGATCAAGGCACTCAAGGACGAAGGCATCTACATCTGGCTGGACATGCACGTGCAACGTGCGTTTACCGCCAACGACAACATTGATGACTTCGGTGAGCTGCCCGAGAAGGAAGGTCGCGTCGACCTGAAGGGTTACGCCTACGTGAACGACAGTATCCAGAAAGCGATGAAGCGGTTTGCCGAGCAGTACCTGACCCATGTGAATGAATACACCGGCCTGGCTTACAAAGACGACCCCGCCATCGCCGCCGTGCTGATCACCAACGAAAACGATCTCACCCAGCACTACGGTAACGCACTGATGCCGAACAAGGATGTACCGCGCCACAGCGAACGCTACATGGCCGCAGCCAAAGCGTTCGCCAGGCAGCATGACCTTCCCGCCGACCTTACCTGGCGCGCCTGGGAGCACGGCCCGTCGAAGCTGTTCCTGAACGACCTGGAGCAGCGCTTCAACGCCGACATGATCGCCCACCTGCGCGGCCTGGGCGTGAAAGTGCCGATCGCCACCACCAGCACCTGGGGCGGCAATGGCCTGAGTGCACTGCCGGCGCTGACCGCAGGCGATGTCGTCGATGCCCACAGCTACGGCGCCATTGGCCAGCTGGAGAAGAACCCGTTGACCAGCGACGGCATGATCGACTGGATCGCCGCCGCCCAGGTGGTCGGCAAACCGCTAACCGTCACCGAGTGGAACGCCGAACCGTTCCCGCTGCCCGACCGCCATTCTTTGCCGCTGTATGTAGCCGGCACCGCCAGCCATCAAGGCTGGGACGCCATGATGCAGTACGCGTACAGCCAGCAAGGGTTCAACCCGGGCTGGCGCACGGCGGACAACTGGCACGCGTACAACGACCCGGCGATGATCGCCACCCTGCCCGCTGCCGCCCTGCTCTACCGCCGTGCGGACGTCAAGCCGGCAACTACCCGCTACGTATTCGCACCAACGCCCGCCACCCTCTACAACCAGGAGATCACCCCGCGCAGTTCGGTACTGTTGCGCACAGCCATGGAAAAGGGCCAACTGCAGATTGCCCTGCCGCCAACACCAGAACTGCCGTGGCTGAAACCTGCCGCCATCACCTCTGGCGCGCAAGTGCTTCAGGACCCGGGGCAATCGCTACTGGCCGCCGATGCCACTGAATCGGTCACCGACACCGGCGAGCTCAAGCGCAACTGGCAACAAGGCATCTACACCATCGATACGCCACTGACCCAGGCCGCCACCGGCTGGCTGGGTGGCCGCTCGATCAGCCTGGGGGCCGTTCAGCTACAGACAAAAACGCCTTACGCCAGCGTCGCGGTACAGAGCCTGGACGGCAAGCCCTTGGGCCAGTCGCGTGAGCTGCTGCTGTCACTGGGGACACGTGCCATGCCCAAGGCCGATGACAAGACGCCGTTCAACGTCGAACCGCTTGAAGGCAGCGTGATCATCAAGGCACCTGCCGGCCTCAAACTGTTCGCCCGCGATGCACAGGCGCAGCTGAAGACACTGCCGGTGGCGTACAAGGATGGGCATTACAGCATTACCTTCGACAGCAACTACATGTCCAACTGGCTGTTCTTGAAATAGGGCATAGGGCCATCTACGCTCAGGTCACCTGTAGCTGATCATCCCACCTGCACGTTTCAGGGACGGTTCACTGCGTCTGTAAACAGCAGATTCCAGGAGGTGCGGATGAAATTTCTGGTAGTGGGTGGCGCGGGCTACATTGGCTCGCACATGGTCAAGCACCTGCTCGGTGCCGGCCATGAGGTAGTGGTGGCGGACCTGGTTTGGCCTGGCCCCGGCATCCAGTGGGCCAAGCTCGATATCGCCGACGAAGCGGCCCTGGACGTGCTGTTCGGCGTTTGTCATTTCGACGCCGTGTTCCACTTCGCCTCGTTCATCCAGGTGGGCGAGTCGGTCAGCGCACCCGGCAAGTACTACCAGAACAACGTTGCAGCCACCCTGGCCTTGCTGCAGGCCATGGTGAATGCGGGTATCAGGCATCTGGTGTTTTCTTCCAGTGCCGCCGTTTACGGCAACCCGCAGTACGTGCCGATTGATGAAGCGCACGTCAAAGGGCCGATCAACCCCTACGGGCTGAGCAAATGGATGGTCGAGCAGATTCTCGAGGACTTCGACCGGGCGTATGGCTTGAAGTCGGTATGCCTGCGTTACTTCAATGCCGCCGGTGCCGACCCGGATGGCCAGCTGGGTGAACGCCACGAGCCGGAAACCCACCTGATCCCGCTGATCCTGCAGGCCGCCTCTGGCCGGCGTGAGGCGGTAACGGTATTTGGCCGGGATTACGATACCCCGGATGGCACCTGTATCCGCGACTACGTGCATGTGGCCGATCTGGCATCGGCGCATGCGTTGGCGGTGGACTATTTACTGGCGGGTGGCGAGCGCACTGCTTTCAACCTGGGCAATGGCCTGGGCTTTTCGGTGCAGCAGGTGATCGATACAGCCCGGGCGGTGACCGGGCGGCACATCAATGCCCTTGACGCGCCGCGCCGTGCCGGCGACCCGCCACGGCTGGTGGCGGATGCAAGCAAGGCGCTGCAAGTGCTGGGCTGGCGGCCGGAGTTTGCTTCGCTGGAGCAGATTGTGCGGCATGCGTGGCAGTGGGAGTTGCAGTATCCCTGGAGCCTGCATCAGGGCTGAGATCTCTGGGGCTGCAAAGCAGCCCCAAAATTTCGAACCTTAATAATAGGTTCGCGGCTGCTCGTCAGCCTTGTTCAGTACCGTCCCGATCAGGTTCACCGTGGCCAGGTGATGCAGGCAGTCCTCGATTTCCTTCTTGTTGTTCATCCCGTTGG
The DNA here is from genome assembly GCF_059423245.1 of Pseudomonas sp. GW460-LB5. Taxonomy (NCBI): domain Bacteria; kingdom Pseudomonadati; phylum Pseudomonadota; class Gammaproteobacteria; order Pseudomonadales; family Pseudomonadaceae; genus Pseudomonas; species Pseudomonas sp. GW460-LB5. Next base: position 35,198 of record NZ_JBWKXT010000046.1, on the reverse strand, counting down.
CCACCACCAGCAGCACACAATCAAACTTGGGTATCACGGTGATCGCATCGTCAGAGCTGAGCAACGGCGGCAAATCGAAAATGCAGATGCGCGACTCGTAGCGGTTGCGCAAATCGCTGATCAGGTTGTTCACCTTGGGCGACGACAGCATCTCGGTCGACATCGGCACCGGCACCCGCGTCGGCAGCACCACGAAGCGTGGCAAAGTCGGGTTGACCAGGCACTCCTGCAGCTCGGCCTTGTCCGTCAGGAACTCGTTCAGCGCCTGCTCCATGGGCAGGCCCAGACAGCTGCCGACCTTGGGCCGGCGCAGGTCGAAATCCACCAGCAAGGCAGTTTTGGTGGTGTGGTGAGCGATACTCATGGCCAGGTTGATCGCCAGCACGGTCTTGCCGGCCTCAGGCGTTGGCGAGGTGATGGCCAGGGTCCGCCAGCCATTCTCCTCCATGGCCCTGAGCACCTGCGTGCGCAGCAGGTCGATGGGCCCGTTCATGTTGGAGTTCTTGTTGTACGCCACGATGCGGTGGCGCTCAAGGTGGTCAGCCCGCAGCGGCACGACTTTGGTATTCACATAGTCGAACTGCCCAGGCACCTCCGCCAATGCCGTGCCGGGGGGAGGTGATAAAGCCTGAGGGGTACCCGGGGTAACCTGGTGAATATTGTTGCCAACAGCCGGCTTGGTCCTGTCCATCACTGCTTTCCCTATGCAAACCGAGATATGACCTTGAACAACAGCACATCCAGTGGCATGTAGAAGACGTGCACCAGCACTACCATGATAGCTACCAACGCCAGTGCCGCCAGGATCAGCCAGTTCCGCCAGCGTTTGCGCCTGGCCACGTCCGCTCTGGTATCGATGTAGGGCACTGCCACCAGCACCCGTTTGCCCAGCAGGTTTTCCAACGCACCGACGCCGCGCACGCGCTGGTTGAGCATTTCCAGCAGCATCACCAAGGCACCACCGCCTGCCGGTGCCAGCACCAGGCCCAGCGCCGCGATCTTCTTGCGGTTAGGCTTGATCGGTTTTTCAGGCATCAGCGGTGGCTCCAGCAGTACAAAGCGCTCGGCCTTGTTCTCCTGCTCCAGGCTTTCGGTAATTTTAGCGCCCATTTCCTTGGCGCGGATTTCTTCGTATTTCTTGCGCGCGTTATCGTGGTCACGCATCAACGTCACCAAGCCACGCTCGACTTGCGGCGCCTCGAGGATCTCGGCCTCGTAGCCTTCCATCTTTCGGGTCAGCTCGCGCTTCTGATCGGCCAGCGAGCTGATACGTTCCTGGGCCGCGCTCATCTTGGCCCGGACGCGCGCCACGTCGAGGCTGACCGTGGACGTCGTGGCCGTACGCCCACCACTGGCTTCCAACGCCTGGATCTTGCGCTTGATCGCCACCACATCCGGGTGGGCATCCTTGTAGCGGGTCAGCAACCGGGCGTACTCGGCTTTAAGGCTCGGCAGGTCCTGAGCCTGGTCAGCACTGGCTGGCTTGCTGCCCTCGGTAACCTTGGTAGCAAGGCCAGCATTGGCCGCAGACAGTTCCAGCTCCAGGTAGCGCAGTTCTTCCTGGGCAGCCTTGTAGTCACGGTCAACTTCGCGGAACTCCAGCTCCGAACGCGAGAGCATGTTCATGCGCAGGGTCTGGTGCTCTGGCAAGGCATTGGCGTGGGCCTGCTTGAAGTCGGCCAGCTGGTTTTCCAGGCTGGCCAGTTCCGCGCCCAGCTTGTTGGCTTCCTGGGTAAGAAACTCGGTGGTTTCGTTGGCCCGCTCGGTGCGCTGCTTGAGGTTTTCGTTGAGGAACAGCGTGACCAGTTCGTCGGCCACTTCCTTGGCGACTTGCGCCTGCTTGTGTTCGAAGGACACATTGAACGCAACCGTCGCCTCGCCCCGCCCGCGCACGAACGTGGTGAGGGTTTCGACCACGATGGCATTGCGCATCTGGTCGATCTTGTCGGACTCGCTCAAGCGCTTGTCGGCGAACAGGTTGTACTTGTCGATGATGCGCAGCAGGTTCTCGCGCGTCATCACCCGCTGGCGAATCACCTCGATGCGCTCATCGGCAAAGCTGGTGGTGTTGGTCGATACCAGCTCAGGGGAAATCTGTTGCGATTCCACGAGAATGGTGCCGGTCGACTGGTAAATCGGCGGCACCATCAACGCGACAGCCACGGTCGCGGCAAGTATGACTACGGCACTCACCCCTAACACCAGGGCCCTGTCCTTGATAATGGCGATGTAATCTCTGATGGAGAGTTCGTAGTCAGACTTCATTGGGCCACCTGCCTGAAGTTCAGATGTCGGGGTACCTGTACGTCAACGTCAAACCAACGATCGTCGCGGTTGCATCGGGCGCTCGGTCCTGTTGCCGTTCCTTGTACATGAGCGACAGGCGCAAGTCCCAGTACGGTGAAAACTGGCGGCTGGCCCAAACGCTGTAAGTCTGCAGTGTGTTAGGGCTCTGCCCTTTGCTGTCTTGCCAGGCCGCGTCAGCGCCCACCCGCGCCAGTTCGGTAACGGCATAACTCCACACGCCACGCACCTGGTCCAGCTCGGCGAAACCGCCTTCGGCACTGGCCACCGTGCTGCGCTCGGCGGTCAGGCTGGCGTCGGCGCGCGTGCCGGTGTACAGCAATGCCACCCCACCCTCCCCGCGTCGGCCGCCGCCGTCGCCAGACACCTGGTTGACGCCAATGTGGGCATCGGCACTCAGGCCTTCGGCAAGCTGGTACTTGATACCGACTGCCGGGGTGTAGCTGTTGGAGGCGGTCGCGGTAAGGTCCTGCTCGGGCTCATAGCGGCGGGCACCGAAACGGGAATACACATCGGCCCGTTCGCTCCAGGCGTAGGTCCAGGTGAATACGTTTGCCAGTTCGTCGTAGCCCGTCAGCGAGCTGATGTCATAACGGGCACGGTTGTACGTGGTTTCGTTGCTCAGGGTGCTACGCTCGGTCACCGCCTGGCTCCAGTTGCCGGTCAGGGTGTAGAGCTTTTGCGTACCGTCAGTGGTGATGACCCCGGTATCCAGCACCGTCCCCGACAGCGTCGAGCTTTCGTTGTAACGTGCCACCAGCCCGAAACGCCCACGCTCGGTGGTGCGCTGCCAGCCCAGGCTGATATCGGGGTCCTCACGGTCATCTACCACATCCGTGTCGGACGAGCGCAACACATGCATGCCCAGCCCCAACCTCAGTTCATCCTGATCGAAGGTACCGATCAGGGTGTAATCCGGCGCGATGATCGTGCGCGTTACACCCTTTTCCCCCGATGTCAGCAACAAAGGGTTGCTGTCATATTCAACGGATGTCGGTACCACCACCGTAGACTGCCAATTTGCCGCCAGTACCACGTCCGTAAACGGCAAGACAATGATTGCCGTTGCAATGCTTGTTGTTCTGAGAAGAGGCATTAAGTGTTCTTATTAAAGGCAAGATCAAGGAACGACCAGCGTGTCGCCAGCCTGAAGTTGGATGTTGGTGGACATGTCCCGCCCAGACACCAGGTCCTTATATCGCACGGGCAGGATCTTTTGGGAAGCGCCAGTACCGCGGACCACCTTGATATCGCTTTCGTCAGCAAACTTGTCCAGCCCGCCCGACATGCTCAGCGCCTGAAGCACTGCGGTAGGGCCCGCCATTTGCACGGGGCCCGGCTTGATCACTTTGCCTTGTACATAGACCAGGTTGCCGGCGATGCTCTTGACGACAACGCTGACGTTTGGGTCGGGGAGGAATTTGTCGAGTTTGGCAGCCACTTGCTTTTCAACTGCCGTTACATCCAGGCCGGCAACATTGATGCGCCCGGCCAAGGGGAAGGTGATGCTGCCATCGGGGAGTACGGTGGCTTCTTGACGCAGGCTGTCTTCCTGCCACACCGAAACCATTACCACATCACCAGGGCTGAGCAGGTAAGCCGTACCACTCTGATCGGCGTTGCCAGCACTGGACCACACGGCCAGCACGCAGAATGCGGCAATCAATGAACGCATCATGAGGGTCCCTCCGGCCAAATGGCCCGAAAAAGAGCACTGAATGAGAACAGCACACCAACTCTCGCTCCGCTTCGCGGCTTGAACCCACCGCGATGGCCTCGACCTTCCTGGAAGGCCCCAACCTTGACGCCGTACATGTGGGCTGCAGTGCCCTGCAACCAAGGCCTTTGAAGGGCTACTGGGAATATAGCAACGGTTGGGAAATTCACAAGCCAGCCCCGGGCTTGCAACAACCTGCGCTCGCTTTGACAGGGAGCGGGTCAGGCTCAGATTTTTCTTCTGTTGGCGACCAGTACAAAGCCGACAACAGCGAAGGCCAACAACCAGCCGGCGGTTGAAACAGGAATGATACTGTTTTGGTTTACATACGAATCTGCCGCACGCGCAGCCCCACTCAGCAACACCAGCAAGAACATTGATTTGATAATCAGAGTCGTGCGCATACGCCCCTCCTGAAATGAGGAAAATCAATTAGTTATTTGCACAGTATGGCGGGAGTTGTTTCGCTGTTGACTTGAGCTTATGGGCACAATGACACTACGTCAATGATCCGACACCATAATAAAATTCAATGGGCGATGGCGGTATTCGTCAAAATACCGACATGCAAAAGATGCAAAGGCGGGCTGATGCGATGGCGGCTGCGTTTCACGGATGAGAACACAGGTAGGGCGTGCCCTGCCCCGTGGTTTTATTCGTCTGCGTGGTGAACCACGACAATCAATTGCGCCGGCTGGGCACCTACCGAGCGCAGTCGATGCGGTGTCTGGGCGTTGAAATGCAAGGCATCACCCTGCTCCAGCAGCACCCGTTCGTTCATGAAATCCACCTCCACCTGGCCGGCGTGCACGAACAGGAATTCCTCGCCTTGGTGTTCCTTGAACGTGGGGTCGCTGAACTCGGACGGCGGCTGGATCAGGAACGGCAACAGGCTGCGCTGCCCGACCTGGCTGGTCAGGGCTGCATAGCCAGGCCCTTGCCCGTCGCCTACCAGGGCCTGGCGTTCGCCGTGGCGCACCAGGCTGTAGCGGCTCGGGCCAGCCTGCTCTTCGGCGAACAACTCTTCGACATTCACGTTCAACGCCCGGGCCAGCTTTAGCGCGGCAGCAATCGAGGGTGTATTCAGGCCGCGCTCGACCTTGGACAGATAGCTTTTGGTCATGCCGGTCTTTTCGGCCAGCATTTCCAGGGTCATTCCCAGTTTCTTACGCAGCAGTTTCAATCGGATAGACATGTGACGCGGGTTTCCCAGGCTGAGTCAGCCTGACCATGATACGTGGACTGCCGGCGAAATGCTGGGGCTGCTTTGCAGCCCATCGCGGGCAAGCCAGGTTCCACACATACAGCGTCAGCCGGGCCTGTGGGAGCTGGCTTGCCGGCGATGGGCCGCACAGCGGCTCTGCCTTCATGGCATCACAGGCGGTACGTATTGCAGCGTCGTACCCAGCGCCCACAGCAACACCAGCACCAACGGCACATGCACCAGCAACTGCACGAACGAGAAGCCGATCAGGTCGCGCGCCTTGAGCCCCAGTACGCCCAGCAGCGGCAGCATGTAGAACGGGTTGATCAGGTTCGGCAAGGCTTCGGCAGCGTTATAGATCTGCACCGCCCAGCCCAGGTGGTACTGCAGGTCGTTGGCCACCAGCATCACGTACGGTGCTTCGATGATCCACTTGCCACCGCCCGAAGGGATGAAGAAGCCCAAAACGGCCGAGTACACTCCCATCAGCACGGCATAGGTGTCGTGGGTGGCAATCTGGGTGAAAAACAGCGAAATATGGTGGGCCAGCGTCTGTTCATCGACGCCCTTCACCTGGGTGAGAATGGCAGCGATGGACCCGTACAACGGGAACTGGATCAGCACACCCGTGGTGGTCGGTACGGCGCGCGCCACAGCGTCCAGAAAGCTGCGTGGGCGCCAGTGCAGCAAGGCGCCGAGCATGATGAACAACAGGTTGTAGGTGTTCAGCCCGGAGATCGCGGTAATCGCCGGCTTGGTGGCGAACTCCTGGTAGAGCCAACCAGCGGCCAGGGCCACCAGCAGCAAGATCAGGATCGGGCTGTGCTCCAGCCACTCACCCGGGCGCGTGCGCTGCGGTGCAGGTGGCGCTGTGAAGCTGGGGTCGACGCCGCAGTCTTCGGCACTGCGCGCGCTGTTCGGGCCAGGGGCCGTGGCATAGGCGATTACCAGCGAGACCAGCACCAACGCCAACAGCATCACGCCGGACTGCCAGAGGAAGATGGTTTCAGTGAACGGGATTACCCCGGTAATCGACAGGATGGACGGTGGCAGGCTGGCCGGGTTGGCCTGCAGTTGCGCCGCCGACGATGACAAGCCCAGCGCCCACACTGCACCCAGGCCCAGGTAGGCGGCCGCGCCAGCGGCGCGGTAGTCCATCTTGAGTTCGGTGCGCCGCGCCAGGGCGCGTACCAGCAGGCCCCCGAACACCAGCGACAGGCCCCAGTTGAGCAAGGAGGCCAGCATCGAAATCAGGGCTACCCAGCACACTGCCGAGCGACCATTGCCGGGGATACGCGCCAGGCGATCAATCAGCCGCGCGGCCGGAGGCGAGCTGGCCACGACATAACCGCCAATGACCACGAAGGCCATCTGCATGGTAAACGGGATCAGGCTCCAGAAACCGTCACCAAAGGCCTTGGCAGTGTCGGTCGGTTTGGCGCCCATGGCCAGGGCACCGATACACACCAGCAGCACCGCCAGGGCGGCGAACACCCAGGAATCGGGGAACCAGCGTTCGGCCCAGTTGGAGCAGCGCAAGGCAAAGCGCGCAGAACGGCTGTCTTGGATTTCAGCGGCCACAGTTGAATTCCTTTTATTGGTTTTATCGGATAAATCAGCCAAAACACAAAACCCCTGTAGGAGCAGCCTTGTGCTGCGAAGCGGCCAGTACAGACAAACATTACATGAATGCCTGCACTGGCCCCTTCGCAGCCCAAGGCTGCTCCTACAGGGGAATGCATGAAGCCCGTTGAATCAGAAGGTCATTTCCTTCACGTCATCCGGCACGATCAACTTGCCGGCGGTTTTCGCGATGATCTCTTCAACGCTTACCCCCGGCGCGGTCTCGCGCAGGATGAAGGCGCCGTCTTCGATTTCCAGGTAGGCCAGGTCGGTCAGCACCTTGCGGATGCAGCCGGCGCCGGTCAGCGGCAGGCTGCAGTGTGGCAGCAGTTTGGACTCACCGTCCTTGGAGGCATGGGTCATGGTGACGATGATGTTCTCGGCGCCAGCCACCAGGTCCATTGCACCGCCCATGCCCTTCACCAGCTTGCCGGGGATCATCCACGAGGCGATGTTGCCTTGCACGTCTACCTCGAAGGCACCCAGCACGGTGAGGTCGACGTGGCCACCCCGGATCATGGCGAACGACTGTGCCGAATCGAAGATCGAGGCGCCGCGGCGGGCGGTGACGGTTTGCTTGCCGGCGTTGATCATGTCGGCATCGAGGGTGCTTTCGGTCGGGAATTCGCCCATGCCGAGCAGGCCGTTTTCTGATTGCAGCATCACATCCATATCGGCGGGTACGTAGTTCGCTACCAGGGTAGGAATGCCAATGCCCAGGTTGACGTAGTAGCCGTCCTTCAGTTCACGTGCGACGCGTTGCGCCATCTGTTCGCGGGTCAGTGCCATGGTCAGGGTCTCTTTGTTGTTCTGGTGGATGGCGCTCAGGCCTTGACGGTGCGCTTTTCGATGCGTTTTTCGAAGGTGCCGACGATGACACGGTCCACATAGATGCCCGGGGTGTGAATTTCGCTGGGCAACAGCACGCCGGGTTCGACGATCTCTTCCACTTCGACCACAGTGATCTTGCCGGCGGTGGCCGCCAGCGGATTGAAGTTTTGCGCAGTATTGCGGTACACCACATTGCCGTAGTGGTCAGCCTTCCAGCCCTTGACGATGGCGAAGTCACCGGTAATGGCTTCTTCGAGGATGTACTTGCGGCCCTTGAACTCGCGCACTTCCTTGCCCTCTGCAACCGGGGTGCCGTAGCCGGTGGCGGTGTAGAACGCCGGGATCCCGGCGCCGCCGGCACGCATCTTCTCAGCAAGGGTGCCCTGCGGGGTCAGCTCCACGTCCAACTCACCACTGAGCAGCTGGCGTTCGAATTCGGCGTTCTCGCCCACATAGGAGGCAATCATCTTGCGAATCTGACGATCTTCCAGCAACACGCCCAGGCCAAAGCCGTCAACGCCGCAGTTGTTCGACACCACGGTCAAGCCCTTGACGCCGCGTCGCTTGATTTCGCTGATGAGGTTTTCCGGGATGCCGCACAGGCCAAAACCACCGGCCAGTACTGTCATGTTGTCGGTCAGGCCTTCAAGGGCCTGTTCATAGGTTGCAACGCGCTTGTCCAGTCCGGCCATGCTGATCCGCCTTTTGTAGTTGTAGAACCGACGAGGCTGTCGGTGAGCGTGTGCAGACATCTTCACCGCACGCGACTGATTTGTTAATTTTGTTTTCGTCATCGATTGATAACTTTTACAAAACAGACAATAGGCCTGTCATGAACGTCAAGCAACTGCGTGCCTTTGTCGCCGTGGCCAAGTACCAGAGCTTTGCCCAGGCCGGGGAACACCTGCATATCTCGCAACCCGCCCTGAGCCTGACCATCAAGGCCCTGGAAGAGAACCTCGGCGGCGCCCTGCTCAGCCGCACCACGCGCAGCGTCAGCCTGACCGCCGAGGGCGAAGTGTTGCTGCCGCTGGCGCGGCGCCTGCTGGCAGACTGGGACGACACGGAAGAGATGCTGCGCCAACGCTTCACCTTGCAACTGGGCCGTGTGTCGGTGGCGGCCATGCCGGCCTTTGCCGGCAACCTGCTGCCCCACTCGCTCAAGGTATTTCGCCAGTGCTACCCCAAGGTCAATGTCACGGTGCATGACGTGATCAACGAACAGGTGCTGGAACTGGTACGCCATCGCCGCGTCGAATTGGGCATCGGCTTCGAGCCGGACAACATCGACGGGCTGGACTTCCACCCGTTGTACCTGGACCGCTTTGTCGCGGTGGTACCCGCAGACTCGCCTTTGGCGCTGCTGCCACAGGTCAGTTGGGCACAGCTGATGGCCGAGGACTTCGTGGCGCTGCAACGCCCTTCGGCGGTACGCCTGCTGATGGAGCAGAATGTGGCCGCCCACCACGGCAAACTGGCCGTGGCTTTCGAGAGCCACCAACTGGCAACCATCGGCCGAATGGTCGCCAGCGGCCTGGGGGTCAGTGCCGTACCGGCGCTGTGCATCAACCAGATGCAGGAACTCGGCGCCCGCTGCGTCACCCTGGTGGAGCCCACGGTCGAGCGGCGCATCGGCGTAATTGCCCTCAGCGAACACAAGCTTTCCACTGCAGCGCAAGCGCTGCTTGAGGTTGTGCTTTCCAATACCCGCATCCGGGAGGTGACATGCGTTACGTGAAACTGGCAGGTTCGAGCGTTCCGGCCATCGGCCAGGGCACTTGGTACATGGGCGAGGACCCTGGCCGCAAAGCCGCCGAGGTGGCGGCGTTGCAACAGGGCATTGAGTTGGGCCTGAGCCTGATCGACACCGCTGAGATGTACGCCGAAGGTGGGGCGGAAGACGTGGTTGGCCAAGCCATTGCCGGGCGCCGCGACCAAGTGTTTCTGGTCAGCAAGGTGTACCCGCACAATGCCGGCCGACGCAGTATGGCGGCCGCCTGCGAGCGCAGCCTCACACGCCTGGGTACCGACTGCATCGACCTGTACCTGCTGCACTGGCGTGGCCAGCACCCGCTGGAAGAAACCGTCGAAGCCTTCGAGCATTTGCGCGAACAAGGCAAGATCAAGCGCTGGGGCGTGTCCAACTTCGACCTCGACGACCTGCGCGAACTGCACAACCCTGACTGCGCCACCAACCAGGTGCTGTACAACCCGGCTCAGCGTGGCATCGAGTTCGACTTGCTGCCGTGGTGCGAAAAGCGCGCGTTGCCGACCATGGCCTACTGCCCGCTGGCCCAGGCCGGGCGCTTGCTGCAGCACCCGGTGCTGGCAGAAATCGCCGAGCGCCATGGCGCCACGCCAGCCCAGGTCAGCCTGGCCTGGGTGACCCGTAATGACGGAGTGATCGCCATCCCCAAGGCCGTGGCGCCCGAGCATGTGCGGCTGAATGCAGCCGCAGGTGCGCTGACCTTGAACAGCGAAGACCTTCGGGCAATCGACCGGGCGTTCCCGGCACCGACGCGCAAGCAGCGGTTGGCGATGGTGTAACTGGCGAGCGGTGAATCGTCTTTATCTTGCCAATCTGAAAGCGTGAGCGGCCCCTGTGGGAGCGGGTTTACCCGCGAAGAAGGCAACACGGTGGATGGCACGGGCTTCGCCCGTGTTCGCGGGTGAACCCGCTCCCACAAGGAATACGCGAGCATCACGGCTTTTGGTAGGGCCGGGGGTTAGTGGAAATCCCGGCTGCGCACATCCAGCCCTTGCAGCAACGGGGTCACATCCTCCAGCCGCCGTGCTATCAGGTGCCGCACGCCGTTCTCCTGCTCCAGCCGCCCACTCACCTTGAGCAGCTGCGCCCCCACCAGCGCCCGCCGCTGCCGTTCGGCAATGTCCCGCCACACCACCACGTTGACCATCCCGTGCTCGTCTTCCAGGGTGACGAAGGTCACTCCGCTGGCTGTCTGGGGCCGTTGCCGCCCCACCACCAACCCGGCTACGGCAATGTTGTCGCCATGCTCGACACCCTGCAGCTCGCTGGAGCTGCGACACCCCAGCGCCCTCAGCCGTGAGCGCAACAGTGCCAGCGGATGCGGCCCCAGCGTTGTGCCCAGCGCCTGGTAATCGGCCATCAGGTCTTCGCCTACGGTGGGCACAGGCAAGTCCACTGGCGTTTCAGGCACCGCTTGCACATCAGTGAACAGCGGCAGCTGCGGCTGCACCGCCGCCACCTGCCAGCGTGCCTGGTGACGATCGCTGGCCAAGGCTCGCAGCGCCCCGCCATCGGCCAGCCGGGCTCGGGCCCGTGCGTCGAGCCCGGCACGCAGGCACAGGTCCTCGACATCGCGCCATGGCCGTTGAGCCCTCGCCTGCTCCAGCCGCCTGGCATCGGCCTCAGCCAACCCGCGCACCAGGCGCAAACCCATGCGAATGGCCAATGTGCCTTGAGCATCAGGCTCGAGGGTACAGTCCCATTCGCTGTGGCAGACATCTACCGGCCGCACCTCGATACCCTGGCGCCGGGCCTCTTGCAGCAACTGGTCAGGGCTATAGAAGCCCATGGGCCAGCTGTTGATCAGCGCGCAGGTGAAGATCGCCGGTTCATGGCACTTCAGCCAACTGCTGGCATAACACAGCAAGGCAAAGCTGGCCGCGTGCGACTCCGGGAAGCCATAGCTGCCAAAACCCTTGATCTGCTCGAAAATGCGTTCGGCAAACGCCAGTTCGTAACCATTGCGCAGCATGCCTCGCACCAGCCGCTCGCGGTGCGGGTCCAGGCCCCCGTGGCGTTTCCAGGCCGCCATGCTGCGCCGAAGCTGGTCGGCCTCGCCCGGTGTGTAGTCGGCGGCAACCATGGCCAGCTCCATTACCTGCTCCTGGAACAGCGGCACGCCCAAGGTCCGCTCAAAGACTTCCTTGAGCTGCGGTGAGGGATAAGTGACGGGCTCCTGCTTCAGCCGCCGGCGCAGGTACGGGTGCACCATGTCACCCTGAATCGGCCCAGGGCGCACAATCGCCACTTCGATGACCAGGTCATAGAAGGTCTTGGGCTGCAGCCGAGGCAGCATGGCCATTTGCGCACGCGACTCGATCTGGAACACCCCCATGGTCTCGGCACGGCTGATCATCGCGTAGGTGGCCGGGTCTTCGCTGGGGATGGTGGCAAGGGTCAGGTGCTGGCCCCGATGGCGCTGCAGCAAGTCGAAGCAGCGGCGCAAGGCACTGAGCATGCCCAGCGCCAGCACATCGACCTTGAGCAGGCCGACCATGTCCAGGTCGTCCTTGTCCCACTGGATGACCGTGCGCTCCGCCATCGCGGCATTCTCCACCGGCACCAGCTGGTCGAGCGGTTGCTGGGAAATGACAAAGCCGCCCGGGTGCTGCGACAGGTGCCGGGGGAAGCCGATCAGCTCGCCCGCCAGCACCAGTACCCGCCGCAGTGAAGGGCTGCTGGCCTCAAAGCCGGCTTCGGCCAAGCGCTGGTCATCGGGAATACGGTCGCTCCAGCGACCACAGCATTTTGCCAAGGCATCCACCTGGTCCACCGGCAAACCCAATACCCGCGCCACATCGCGCACAGCCCCGGCGGCGTGGTAGGTGTTGACCACCGCCGTCAGCGCCGCACGATGCCGGCCATAGCGTCGAAACACATACTGGATCACTTCTTCGCGCCGATCGTGCTCGAAGTCCACGTCAATATCCGGCGGCTCGTTACGTTCACGCGACAGGAAGCGCTCGAACAGCAGGCGATGCTGCAGGGGATCGAGCTCGGTAATGCCCAGCACGAAACACACCACCGAATTGGCCGCCGAGCCGCGGCCCTGACACAGAATGCCTTGGCTGCGGGCGAAGGCGACAATGTCATGCACGGTCAGAAAGTAGCTTTCGTAACCGAGTTCCTCGATCAGCGCCAACTCCGTGGCCAGCACTTCGCGTACCTTGTCACCCGGCCCGTCTGGCCAGCGTAACGGCAACCCCTGTTCGCACAGTTCACGCAACCAGCCTGCCGGGGTATGGCCCTGGGGCACCAGTTCGCGCGGGTACTGGTATTGCAGCTGGCTCAGGTCAAACTGGCAGCGCCCGGCAATGGCCAGGGTCTCGGCCAGCAGGTCGGCAGGATAGAGTTCGCCCAGCTGTGCCTGGCTGCGCAGGTGCCGCTCGCCATTGGCAAACAGAAAACGCCCGGCCTCGGCTACCTGGCAATGCTGGCGGATGGCAGTCATGCAATCCTGCAAGGCACGCCGACCGCGCACATGCATGTGCACATCGCCACAGGCCACGGCGCGGATACCCAGTTCAGCGGCCAGGCCACGCAAGTGCTGCAGACGCTGGGTATCGTCACTGCCTCGATGCAGGTGCACCGCCAGCCACAAGCGCTCGCTGAACACACTGCGTAACCACTCCCCGGTGGCCATATCGGCGCAGTCATCGGCCACCCATAGCGCCAGCAAGCCTTGATGGTGCTGCTGCAGGTCGTCGCGAAACAGCTGGTACTCGCCCTTTTGCGCCCGCCGCCGGGCCCGGGTGATCAACGCGCACAAGCTCTGGTAACCGGCCAGGTTCTCGACCAGCAGCACCAGCTTGGGGCCTTCTTGCAGCCGCACCTCACTGCCTACGATCAGCCGCAGCTGATGGGCCTTGGCGGCCTGCCAGGCCCGGACGATGCCGGCCAGGGTGCACTCGTCAGTGACCGCCAGGGCCTGGTAGCCTTGTTCGCGTGCACGCCTGAACAGCTCGTCAGCGCTCGACGCCCCGCGCTGGAAGCTGAAGTTGGACAAGCAATGCAACTCGGCATAACCCGGCGTGCTCATGCGAACCAGCCCTGCAGCCACAGCGGGCCGGCCTGGCCGAGGTCGCGGTAGGCCCAGCCGCGCAGGCCGTCACGGGTTTCGATGCGGTAGTAGTCCCGGCGCACGTCGCCGCCATCCCACCAGCCCGACTCGATGCGTTCGGCCTGGCCCTGTACCTGGTAGCTGCTGGCGTCCAGCGCCATCGGGGCTGGCAGCAGCCAGCCCGGGCGACTGCCCGGAGCCACCGTCATACTGCCTTGGGCGCCTTGCTCGGTCAGCTGCCAGGCGCACTCGGGGCGGTGATCGGCTGCCGCGCTCAGCCCCTTGACGGCCTCATCCCCCAGGCGAGCGCGCAGCCGCTCGCGCAATTGTTCCCAGGGTTGTGCCTGCTGCGCGCGTGGGTCGAACAACGCCTGATGCTGCGGTACAAAGGGCGGCAGGTCTTCGGCAACCAGCCGCAGGTTGCGTACAGGGGCGGGAATGCGCAGCGGCTCCAGGCGCCCACGGGCCAGTTCGAACAGCATGGCGGCATCGCGTTCGGCCGCCAGCAGGCCTACCTGCAGCAGGGTATCAGGCCCTTCGGCATGTTCCAGGTGCAGGCAAAAACGCTGCACGCCACAGTCGCGCCCGGCGAGGAAAGCGGCAAGGTCGTTGAGCATACGCCGCAGCGGAAACAACAACGCCTGGTGCGACTCAACGTCGAAGTTCAGCTCCAGCCGGGTTTCGAAGCGGTCCGGTGGCTGGTAGAAGTCCAGCCCCGCATTGCGCAGGCCAAGCAACTGGTCGAGGTGCAACTGCACCTGGGCCGAAAAGCGCCGGGCCACTGTATCGCGCGGCAAGGCCAGTACCTGGCCCAACTGCCGCAGGCCCATGCGGGCAAACGCCTCGGCGGCATCTGCCGGCAGGCCGATACGGGTGATGGGCATGCCCAGCAGTGCCGCACGGGTGGCGTCGGCGTCGCTCAAGGCCAAGCCATCATGACCATTGGCAAGCATGCGCGCCGCTACCGGGTTACTGGCCAGGACGATGCGTTGACGCAGCCCCAAATCTGCCAGCTCCTGGCGCAGGCGTGCCTCGAACAACGGCCAGGGGCCGAACAGTTGCAGGCTGGACCCCACTTCCAGGAGCAAAGCCCGCGGGTAATGCAGGCTGACCTGGGCACTGAAGCGATAGGCCCAGGCTGCCAGCAATTGCTGAACCTGCTCGATGCGCCTGGGGTCGGCTTCGACGCAAGTAAAACCCTCTGCCAGGGCACGTGCCGCCGTAAGGGTCTGCCCTGCCCGCAACCCGAGTGCAGCCGCTGCGGGGCTGACCGCTTGCAATACCCGACGTTGGCTAGGCCCGCCAACCAGCACCAAGGGTGTGTCGGGGTCGTCACGCTCCCGCAGGACGGTGTCCAGCGCCAGCTGCGGGAGCAGGATGCAGGCCCAAAGCATGGGGCATCAGCCCCGCCCAGGGCAGGCGATGGGCAGCGCCGGTGGCATGCCGCCCCGGCTTTTCAGCACACGCCACTGTGCCGGACGGGTGTCGACGGCAACGCGCAGTGCTGCTGGCGAGGGGTTGTGTGCTGCCTGATGCGGCCGGCAGGCGAATGCCAGCGCCTGGCCGGTTTCTGCGGCCACCTGCAAACGCCGCAAGGCACGGTCATCGGCACGTTCAGGCCAGCACAGCACCGCCGCGCAACTGCCCGAGCGCAGGCACTGTTCGGCGGCCCACAGGGCATCGGCGGGGGCGGCGTCCACCTGCACCAGCCAGCGCAGGTCCACCCCCGCTGCCTGCCAGGCCGGTGCGTAAGGAATGAAGGGCGGCGCCACCAGCACCACCCGGCTGCCTTCGGCGCTAAGCCGCGCCAGTGTGGGCCATAGCAGTTGCAACTCGCCGCAACCGGGGTTGGCCAGCAGCAACTCGCTGAGTGCCGCCGCCGGCCAGCCACCTTCAGGCAGGCGCGCGTCGAGGGCAGCATGACCGGTCGGCTGCAACCCCAGTGGCCGTGCCTGGGCCTGCCGCCCGCGCCAGACACGGCGCTGGTCGAGCAGCCTGTCGAGGTCGACCACCGCGCCCATCAGTCACGCCTCAGCAAGCCGCAGAACACGCCTTCGATGAAAAACGCCTGGTCGGGTTTCACATCGATGGGTGCATAGGCCGGGTTGCGTGGCAACAGCCGGTACCCGCTGCCCAGGCGTTGCAGGCGCTTGATGGTCACTTCGCCGTCCAGGCGCGCCACCACGATCTGGCCATCGCGGGCGTCGGCCTGTTGAAGGATGCCGACCAGATCACCGTCGAAGATGCCGTCGTCGATCATCGAATCGCCACGCACTTTAAGCAGGTAGTCAGGGGTGCGACGGAACAGGCTGGGGTCGAGCAGGAGCTGTTCGTGGATATCCAGGTCCGGGCCAATGGGGGCACCTGCCGCCACTTGGCCCAGTACCGGCACTTCCAGGATTTCCGGCCGGCGCAGCGGTTCGGCCAGGCGAATGCCCCGCGCCTGGTTGGGCGTGACATCAATGTAACCGGCCTGGCACAGGGCGGTAATGTGCTTGCGCGCGACGCTGCGCGAGGCAAAACCGAAGCGCGTGGCGATATCGGCCAGGCTCGGTGGCTGGCTGTGCTCGGCAATGCGCTCGCGGATGAATTCGAAAATGGCGCGGCGTTTGGGGGTAAGAGTGTCCATGGAGCACATTTGTACTCTTTTCGGAGTACGCTGAACAGCCCCCTTTGTCGCCAGCATTGGTTATGATCCCAAGGCTTGTGTTTTCTTGATCTGGATACCCCATGCTCACCGCCCTGCTGTTCGACCTCGACGGAACCCTCACCGACACCGATACCCTGCACCTGCAGGCCTTTCGCCAACTGCTGCGTGAGCATGACGGCCGCGAACTGAGCCAGGCGCAGTTCGATGCCCAGGTCAGTGGCCGCGCCAACGGCGAGTTGTTCGCCGAGCTGTTCAGCGGCGCGAGCGTCGAACAGTGCCGGGCACTGGCCGATCGCAAGGAGGCGCTGTTTCGCGACTTGTCGCCATGTCTTGACCCGATGCCAGGCCTTTTGCGCCTGCTTGCGCATGCCAAGGCCTATGACATCGGCATGTGCGTGGTGACCAACGCACCGCGGCTGAACGCCGAACACATGCTGAATGCCATGGGCCTTGGGCAGCATTTCGAGCATGTGCTGGTAGCCGAGGAGCTGGCGCGGCCCAAGCCAGACCCGCTGCCCTACCTCACCGGCCTGCAGCAACTGGGCGCCGAGGCCGGCCAGGCGCTGGCCTTCGAGGATTCATTGCCGGGGGTTGCGGCCGCCAGTGGCGCGGGGATATTTACCGTGGGCGTGGCGACGACACAGACGCCGCAGCGGTTGCTGGAGGCGGGTGCCAGGCTGGTCGTGAATGATTTCAATGACCCGGCATTGTGGGCGTTGATCGAGCGTATGGCTTGAGGTGTGGGGTGTGTTTGAGATCGAGCGCCGCCCGCGCGGCGCATCGCGAGCTGCGCCCGCTCCTACGTTTGTTTCGGGCCAGTAACACCTGCGCCAACGCGCGCGACCGCCCTGTTCGTACGACACGATATCGAGCCATGCACCAACGCGTTCGCGCGCAAATCCCACAGGATTAATTGGCCCGGAACAAACGTAGGAGCGAGCGCAGCTCGCGATGCGCCGCGCGGGCGGCGCTCGATCTCAAACACCCCATAACTCTATCGCCATACTCACCCAGGCCCCCATGCTCATCGACGAAGAACTGACCCTCAAAAAGCTGGAAACCTTTCTTGCCTTCATGCGCACGGGCAACCTCGGCCGCGCGGCGGTTGAGTTGTCCACCAGCGCCGTGAGCGTGCACCGGGCCATCCACTCACTGGAAAGCGCCTTGCGCTGCCCGTTGTTCAAGCACGAAGGCCGCCAGCTGATCCCGCTGGAAAGCGCCTACGTGCTGGAAAAGAAAGCCCGGCAATTGATCCTGGACGCCGAGCAGATGGTCCGCCAGACCCGTGAAGCCGCCGGCTTCTACGCCGAGCGTTTCCGCCTGGGCGCACTCTACTCGCTGACGGTGAAGACCGTGCCCAAACTGGTCATGGGGCTGAAACTGCGCCGCAGCGAGCTGAACATCGACCTTACCCTGGGCTCCAACGTCGACCTGCTGCAGCGCCTGAAAAACCACGAGCTGGAAGCTATCCTTGTGTCGCTCGACGACAGCATCAGCGACCCGGCATGCGAGCAACTGCCGCTGTTCTCCGATGATATCTTCCTTGCTGTGCCCACCGACTCGCCTTTCGCCGGGCAGGCCGAGGTGGACCTGGCCGACCTCGCCGACTCCACCTTCATCACCCTGACCCAGGGCTTCGCCACCCACCGCGATGGCGCGCGGGTGTTCCAGCAGGCCGGCTTCGAGCCCAAGGTGGCCATGCAGGTGAACGACATCTTCACCCTGCTGAGCATGGTCAGCTCGGGCGTGGGCTTTGCCCTGCTGCCCGGGCGCATTGCGGCGGTGTACGAAAACCGCGTCAGGCTGATTGCCTTGAAGCCGCAATACCGCTTGCAGCAACATATAGGCGTGGTGTTCCTGAAGGCTAGGGAGCGGGAGCCGAACCTGCTGGCGCTGCTGGCGGAGTGCCGGATGTACAGCCTTGAGCGTTAAACCGTAGCGCAGCATTGCGCCCCTGCAGCCATACCGCCAATGCCGCCAGCCCGGCAGGGATCAGCAATGATGCAAACACTTGCGCAAAGCTCCAGCCCAATGCCAGCATCTGAGCCCCGGCGAAGGCGCTGAGCACGGCACCAATGCGCCCAATGCCGCTCATCCAGCTGGCCCCGGTTGCCCGTGCCTCAGTGGGGTAAAAAGCTGCGGCCAATGCATTCATGCCAACGCTTGCGCCATTCAGCCCAAAGCCCACGGCGCAGGCAATGGCGCACAGCCAGGCGAAATCCCCCACCACCTGGCCAATCGTGAAAATCACCGCACCACTGAACAGAAAAGTCAGCATCAATACGCGCTGAGGGTTACAGCGGTCCATGGCCCAGCCTACTGAAATCGCCCCTGCCGGCCCCCCAATCTGGAAGCAGGCCGTGACAATGGCTGCTTCGGACACCGAAAAACCACCGCCCTCCTTCACCAGCGTCGGCAGCCAGCCGCTGAACAGGTAGACCAGGAACAGCGCCAGCACATAGCCAGCCCAGAGCATGCAGGTACCAAAACGATAGCGCTGCGAGAGGATGGTGCCAATCGCACCGTCAGTGCCCTGGCGCTTGGCGGGCATGACGAACGTACTGTCGGCGTTGACATGGTCGGGGGCCAGGCGGCGGACAATGGCCAGAATGCGCTGGCGATCTGCGCCCTTGCTGACCAGGAAGGTGACCGACTCTGGCAGGCGCCAGTACAGCAGCGGCAAGACCAGCAGCGGCAACACCCCGCCCAGCACCAGCACACTGCGCCAACCCAGGTTGGGTATCATCCAGGCGCTGACGAAACCACCCATCGCTGCCCCCAGGGAGAACCCGCAGAACGCCAGTGTGATCAGCAGCGAGCGGCTGCGCGCCGGGGCGTACTCGCTGACCAGGGTGCTGGCATTAGGCATTGCAGCCCCCAGGCCCAGGCCAGTAAGAAAGCGCAGCACGACCAAGGTTTCCAGGTTCGGGGAAAAAGCCGAGGCCAGGGTCCAGATGCCGAACAGCAGCACGCTGTACAGCAATACTGCCTTGCGTCCGTAGCGGTCAGCCAAGGGGCCGGCGATCAAAGCGCCAAGGGCCAGGCCGATCAGCGCTGCGCTCAAAACCGGGCCCAGGCTTTGCGCGCCCAGGCCCCAGTCGCTTTTCAGTTGGGGGGCAATGAAGCCGATGATGGCCACATCCAGGCCGTCCAGGGCGATGATCAGAAAGCCGAGGAACACCACCCATTTCTGGTAACGGCCGATGGGTTGCTGGTCGATCAGTTGGCGCACGTCGAGTGTGTTGTTCATGGGTATCACCTGTTGTTGTTTTTATGACGGTGTTTCGGGGCCGCGTTGCGGCCCAATCGCCGGCACAGGCAACATCACTGCCTGTCGAGGCTGCGCAGATACACAGGCCTTAGGATCCGGGTTTCCTGCGCCACCACCAGGTCACGGGTGGCATGCAGATAAGCGGCAAAATCCGGGTCGGCATCCCGCGCCGCGCTGCGCTTTTCAAAGTCATCGAGGCTGTCATAACCCCACAGGTGCACCACCTGGTTCAGCGGCCCGATGCTGCTGGTGTAGAACGCCAGCGGTGCGCCGAGGTGGCGCAGCAAGATCGGCATCGCCAACTGGTCGAAGGCTTCGATAAAGGCCGCCATGCAGCGCGGGCGAATGGTGTAGATGCGGTGATCGACCACAGCCTTGTCCATCACGCTACCTCCCGCGCTTTGCTCGCTGCCGCCAGCCCCTGCTCGACACCTGCCAGGTGGCGCCCGGTGATGTAGCCAAAGGTCATGATCGGCCCCAAGGTAATGCCGGCACCGGGGTAGTTGCCGCCCATGATGCTGGCGCGGTCATTACCCACCGCATACAGCCCTTCGATGGCTTGCCCGTCGGCGGCCAGCACTTCGCCGACCACGCTGGTGCGCAGCCCGTCGAAGGTGCCCAGATCGCCCATGATGACCTTCACGGCAAAGTAAGGCCCCTCGCCCACCGGCGCCACGCACGGATTGGGCTGTTGCTGAGGGTCGGCCAGGTAGCGGTTGAAGCTGCTACTGCCGCGGCCGTATTGGCGGTCCTCGCCCTGCACTGCGCCTAGGTTGTAATCGCGCACGGTCCGCTCCAGCCCTTGCGCATCGATGCCGGCCTTGCCTGCCAGCTCGGCCAAGGTCTTGCCCTTGAGCAGGTAACCGTTACGCAGCAATGGCCCCAGTGGCATTGGTGCAGGTTTGGCAAAGCCCAGGCCGTACTTGGCCAGCGTACGGCGGTCGCACACCAGCCACATGGCGGTTTCTGCCTGGCCGGCGCAGGCTTCGATCAGCGCTGCGCCCACGTCGTGGTAGGAGTTGGACTCGTTGGTGAAACGCCGGCCCGAGCGCAATACACCGATCACGCCCGGCTTGTAGCGGTCCAGCAGATGCGGAAAGGCGATGTATCGCCCGCCACCCACCGGCACCTTCGACACCGGCATCCAGGCAGCTGGCGCTTGCAGGCGTATATCGACCTTGGCACCCAACGCCTCCGCCATGCGGGCACCATCGCCGGTATTACCCGCTGGCACCGGGGAAAAATGCTCACCACCACGGCGCACATGCGGGTAGGCCTGGCGCAACCGCTGCAAGTCATGGGAGAACCCGCCACAGGCCAGCACCACCCCGCGGCGTGCCTGAATACGCAGTTCGCTGTCGCCTTGCCCGGCCAGTACCCCCACCACCCGCCCACCGTCGCGCAGCAGCTGCCGCGCCGGGGTGCCGGTGAGAATCGGGATGCCAAGGTCCAGCGCCGAGCGCACCAGGCGCGCCGCCAAGGCATTGCCGCTGGTCACCTGGGTACCGCGGCGATACAGGGCCAGCTCCTTCAGGTGGGTGAGCAGGCGCCTGGCCACGTACACGAACGAGGTCAACGAGCGGGTGACGTTGAAGAAGTGCTTGAGGTCGGCATTCGACGAGTTGAACATCATGCCGATGAAGGTGATGGTCTTCAGCGGCGGGCGCAGGCGTGCCATGTCCGGCCCCAGGCCACGGATGTCGTAAGGTGCGGCCAGTATCGAACGGCCCACATCGACGCCCCCTTCGACTTGTGGGTGATAGTCGGGGTACAGCGTGGGCACGAACTTCACGGCGGTTTCCCGCTCGAAAAAGTCCACCATCTGCGGCCCGTAGCGCAAGAACGCCTCGACCCCGGCCGCGTCAAAGCAGGCCCCGGTTTCGTTGCGCAGGTAGGTCATGGCCGCCTCGGGGCTGTCGTTGCCAGCGTGCCGGTTGCCAGGCACCCACAACACACCGCCGGAAAACGCCGTGGTACCGCCAAAGCAGTCGTCCTTTTCGATGACGATCACGTCAAGGCCCTGCTTCTTTGCAGTAATGGCAGTTGCCAGGCCACCCGCACCCGCCCCGACCACCAGCACATCGCAGTTACGTGTGGTCATGCGCGTACCCCCTCAAAGCCTGGCCGCGGGATCAGCGCCATGGGCATGCTCTCGAGCCCCCCATCCACGGTCAGCTCTGCACCATTGATGTAGTCGGCGCGCTGGCTGGCCAGGAACAGCACAGCGTCGGCGATATCCTGTGGTTCACCAATACGCTGGTTGGCCGTCATGGCGCTGCGCTGGCATTCGATTTGCGGGTCGGCATAAAACGCGGCAGACAAGGGAGTGCGGATCAACCCTGGGCAGACTGCGTTGCTGCGCACACCTCGTGGCCCCCATTCCACGGCAATCTGGCGCGACAGCATGCTGACCCCGGCCTTGGCCGCACTGTAGGCACCGCTATTGGGTTGCGGGTAATGCGCGGCGATCGAGGCCACGTGCACCATACGGCCTCGGCCACGGGCCAGCATCGAACGGCCGAAGGCCTGGGCACACACCAGGTAGCCCGTGAGGTTGACCGCCAGCACCTGGTTCCATTGCTCCAGGCTCAGCACGTCCAGCGCGCCGGGGCGCAGCACGCTGGCATTGTTGACCAGTACATCGCAGCGCCCGTGCAGCGCCTGAACCTGGGCTGCGGCCTGCTCCACGCTGGCCGGGTCGGCGATGTCGCAGCCCAAGGCGCTGAACTCTCCGACACTGTGTTCGCCCAAGGTGGCGGCCAGTTCACGGCATTTGTCCAGGTCACGGTCCAGCAGCACCACATGGGCCTGCTGTGCGACCAGGGCGCCGGCCAGCGCCGCGCCAATACCACCGGCGGCACCGGTTACCACGCATACGGCCGAATCCAGGCCCAGCCATTGAGAGGGGATCTTGTTGTTGTGCATGCTGCTCTCCAGAGTGTCGCTTCATCTGGGCCACAGCCTAGGGCCGGCAGGCACACCGGCAGAATGGACAAAACCTGCAACCAGCCCCACATTCCCGACAAAATTCGTCCTGCCGCCTGAAGCCTGCAGGCAGCTGTGGCACAGTAACCAGGTACCGAACAGAACAATTACAACAACATGAACAAGATCCCCAACTACGCCCTGTATGGTGAAACCGCCCGACCGGTGTGGCACGAAGCCCTGCATGTGGAACAGATCTCCCAACGTTCTGGCGCACATAACTGGGAAATTGCCGCGCACCGTCATGAAGGCTTGCTGCAACTGCTGTACCTGCAGAGCGGCGGCGGTGAGGTGCTGTTCGACAGTGACCGGCTCCAGGTGCAGGCACCCTGCGTGGTGTATGTACCGGCGCAAGTGGTGCATGGTTTTCATTGGGCCGGCCAGGTCGAGGGCCTGGTGATCACCGCCGCCCAGCACCCACTGGAAAGCATTGCCCAGGTGCTGGCACCCAACCTGCTGGCGCAGGTGCGCAAACCCCAGGTGATCGCACTGCCTTCGTGGGCAGTCGACGAAGACCCGTTGCTGCCGCTGTGCATGGCCTTGCGCGAGGAGTACCACAACCGCGCCCGTGAGCATGTGGCCAGCAGCATGGCCCTGCTGCTGACGCTGCTGATCCAGGTGCTGCGCCATGAACCGCACATGCCCGAGGGTGGGCAGCGCCCAGTGTCAAGGCGCAGCCAGCAGCTGACCGCTTTGCGTGAATTGGTGGACATGCACTACCGCGCGCACTGGCCACTGGCGGACTACGCTGCCGAGCTCGGCATGACCTTGGCGACACTGGGGCGGTTGTGTCAGGAGCACCTGGGCATGACGCCCATGAACGTGATCAATGCCCGGCTGGTACTGGAAGCCAAGCGCATGCTGGGGCATTCAAGCCTGAGCGTGAAAGAGATCGCCCATGAGCTGGGGTTTGCCGATGTAGGGTATTTCAGCCGGTTCTTTCGCAAGCATGCGGGGGTGAGCCCTAGCGGGTTTCGGGAGGGCCAGTGACATCTGCCGGCTTTTGCTGTGGCCTGCACTGGCCTCTTCGCAGCACAGGTCAGCACTAGCCCGCCAAGGCCCGCTGCACATCGTCTACCGTGGTCGCCAGGCTGCTCAGGTGCAAATTCATTACTCGTTCCACCGGTGCCTGATCCAGCGGCCAGTGCAAGGCAATGCTCCCGGCCAGGCGCCCTTCGGCGTGCACCGGCAGCGCAATGGCGCGGATCAGGAACGGCAAACGCACCGGGTACTCCCAGTACCCTTCGGTGCGCTGACCAAAGCCCTTGTGCGCGTCTTCTTCGATGTTGCGCAGCACCGTGTCATCGCGCAGGCGCTCATGGGCCGCCAGGCGTTGCACTTCATCGACCGCCAGCTCACCCAGGCACGCCCGCCCCATCGCCGAGTGAAACAGGCTGGCATGGTGCCCGACGATCTGGCAGGTATGCGGGTACCGCTTGCGCAATACCTGAGGGATGGCGCTTTCCATCACCTCCAGCCGCTCGCCGTCGAAACACGACAGGTCCACCACCAGCCCGGTGCGCTCGCTCAGGTCCAGCAGCAGCGGTGCAGCACTTTCCACCAGCCGCCGCTTGAAGCGCATCTGCCGGTCACCGAACAGCCGCCGTGCGCACAGGCGATAACGCCGGTCGCTGAGGCCACGGTAGACCCAGCCCTGCTCCTGCAAGGTGGCGAGCATGCGCGAGGCCGTGGCCTTGGGCAGGCCGGTGAGGTAATGCAATTCTTCCAGGCCCAGTGCCTGATGCTCGCCCAGCAGGTCGACAATGGCCAATGCGCGCTCCACCGAACGCACACCGCCACTGTCTGCCGTAATGCCCATGGGTATGACCTCCCTGTAGCTGGATGGTCAGCATAGCCAGCAAGAACCGCGCCTGCCCAGTGCTTTCATCAGGCCAGCAGGCACGGTGGCGGGCGCCGCTCAACCCACCGGGTCAGCTGTTCATGGGCGTACGCCAGTTGCAACACCGCATGGTCGGCCTGGGCCGGGCCTATGATTTGCAGGCCCATGGGCAAACCGTCGCTGTTGAAACCGACCGGTACGCTGATGCTGGGTAAACCGGCCAGGGTCGGCCCGATCACCACCTCCATCCAGCGATGGTAGGTGTCCATCGCCCGGCCCCCAACGGCCGTCGGCCACGCCAGTTTTGCATCGAAAGGGAACACCTGGGCGGACGGCAACAGCAGGTAGTCGTAACGTTCGAACAGGTGTGCCAAGGCGCGGTACCAGTCACTGCGGTCCAGCGACGCCTGGTACAGCGAGGCCGCGCTCAGTTGCAAGGCGCCCTCTACCTCCCACTGTGCTTCGGGCTTGAGCAAGGCGCGCCTGGCTGGGTCGGCATAGGCCGCGCCAAGGTTGCCGTGCACCAGGAAGTGGCGGTGGGTGAGCCAGCATTGCCACAAGCGCGCCGGGTCGAATGCCGGTTGGCAAGCCTCCACCCGGCAACCCAGTTCGGCGAAATCGGCCAAGGCTGCTTCACACAGGCCCATCACCCCGTCATCCATCGGCAGGTAGCCGTTGTAGTCACCCAGCCAGCCAACCCGCACACCCCGAAAATCGCGCTGCAGCCCTGCAGCGAAATCGCGGCGGCCCTCGCTCAGCGACAGCGGCACCCGTGCATCAACGCCTGCCTGGGTCGACAACAGCCGCGCCACATCCACCACGCTGCGCCCCATCGGCCCTTCGGTAGCCAGCTGCTGCACGAACAGTTCGGGTGCCGGACCATGGGGCACACGGCCCTGCGAAGGACGCAGGCCGAACACATTGTTGAACGCCGCCGGGTTGCGCAGCGAGCCCATCATGTCGCTGCCGTCAGCCACCGGCAGCAGGCGCATGGCCAGCGCCGCTGCCGCCCCGCCACTGCTGCCGCCGGCCACCCGCTGCGGGTCGTAGGCATTGGTGGTGGTACCGAACAGGGTGTTATAGGTTTGCGAACCGAGACCGAACTCTGGCACGTTGCTTTTGCCAACGATCAGCGCCCCGCTCGCCCGCACCCGCGCCACACTGATGGCGTCATGCTCAGGTATCTGTTCGGCGAATAAGGGCGAACCCAGGGTGGTGCGCAGCCCGGCAGTGGCAGCCAGGTCCTTGATCGCTTGTGGCATGCCGTGCATCCAGCCGCGGGAATGGCCCCGCTTCAGCTCGCGGTCACGTTCATCGGCCTCCGCCAACACTGCCTCGGCCGGGCGCAGCGACACCAGTGCGTTAACCTGCGGGTTGCAGCGCTCGATGTGCGCGAGATAAGCCTGCATCACCTCCCGGCACGATACCTGGCGGGCATGGATGGCCTGGGACAAGGCTTCGGCATCGAGGGCGACGATGGGGTCGATGGCTAACGGCTTCACGGTTTTACTCCAAGGTTGAAAGTGGCGGGCTTGCCTGCCCGGGGTGCTTCTTTCAGGCAATAGGTACCCAACAGCGTCAGCAGGCAGGCGAACAGCACGTAGAACGACGGTGCGACCGGGGTACCGAGTACCTTGGTAAGCCAGGTGACGATCAACGGGGCAAAGCCACCGAACACCATCACCGCCACGTTATAGGCCACCGATACCCCGGTGGAGCGCACCTCGACCGGGAACTGCTCGGCCAGGGCGGTCGGCGCCGGGCCAAAGAAGCCGCCGATGGCGGTGCACAACAGCAGCTGCATCACCAGCAGCCGCTCCACGGATGGCGCGGCAGCCACCCACACATACAGCGGGTAGACCATTATGAAGAACGCCAGGGTAAAGACCATCAGCACCGGGCGGCGCCCCAGGCGGTCAGACAACGCGCCGGACAGCGGAATGACCACGGTCATCAGCCCCACGGCCAGCATCTGCACCAAAAGCACCTGGTCCAGTGGCAGCCCGAGGTTCTTGTGGGCGAAGGTCGGCATGTTCACCAGCACCACGTAGAACGACACCGTAGCGCCACAGGCCAGGCCCATCGATACCAGCAGGCTGCGCCGATGCTCACGCAGTACTTGCCACAGGCTGGGCGACTGGCCCTTGGCCTGGCGGCGCGCCTCGACGAACTCCTCGGGCTCTTCCATATGCTTGCGAATCCACAGCCCCACCGGGCCGATCAGCAGGCCGAGCACGAACGGGATCCGCCAGCCCCAGCTGTCCAGCGCCTCAGGCGAACACCAGTGCGTCACCAGGGCCACCATCGCCGCCCCGGAAAACACCGCCAGGCACTGCCCTACCAATTGCCACGAGCCATACAGGCCCTTGCGGTGGGCCGGCGCGCTTTCCACCAGGAACGCCGTGGCACTGGCGTACTCGCCACCGGTGGCAAACCCTTGCAGCATGCGCGCCACCACGATCAGCAGCGGCGCGGCCATGCCGATGGCCAGGTAGTCGGGGGCAAAGGCGATCATGGCAATCGACACGGTCATCAGGCGGATGATCATCTGCATGGCCGCCTTGCGGCCCTTGCGATCGGAATACATGCCCAGCAACACGCCGCCCACCGGGCGCATGAAAAAGCCCACGCCAAAGGTGGCCAGGGCCATCAGCAGCGAGGCGTACTCGTCGTCGGACGGGAAAAACTGCCGGGCAATGATGCTGGCCAGAAAGCCGTACACGATAAAGTCGTACCACTCCAGGGCGTTGCCGATAACGGCGGCCACCACTTGCCGGGTACGCGACACGCCAGTGCTCGAAGTCTGCATAGGAAACACTCCACACAATGATTGGGTGATCGCCCAGGCGCGATCGCGCCCGGGTTCCAGCGGCAGTCGTCAAAAGGCAGTCAGGCGGGCGCGAGCCATCGCTCTGCCAGCGCGCCCCAGTAGGCGGCACCGGTCAGCAGGATCTCGTCGTTGAAGTCGTAGGCCGGGTTGTGCACCATCGGCCGCGATACACCATTGCCGATGAACAGGTAGGCACCTGGGCAGCGCTGCAGCATCCAGGCGAAGTCCTCGCTGCCCATGAGCTTGCGGGTGTTGCCATCCACCGCCTTGGCACCGAGCAACTCCACCCCCACCTGCGTGGCAAAGGCATTTTCTGCGGCATGGTTGACCAGCACCGGGTAGGCCGGGCGGTGTTCGATGCTGGCACGGCAGCCAAAGCTTTCGGCCTGACTGACGATGATCGCCCGCACCCGCTCCAGGGTCTGCGCCCGCACCTCGGCGTTCAGCGCACGCAGGCTAAGGCGTAGCAGCGCCTGTTGGGGAATCACGTTGGCCGCTTCGCCGGCCTGCAAGGCACCGACGGTGACCACCGCAGCCTCCTGCGCATCGATGTTGCGCGCCACCACGGTTTGCAGCGCCATTACCACACTGGCCGCTGCCACCAGCGGGTCTACGGTCAGGTGCGGCATCGAGCCATGGCCGCCCACCCCGTCGAGGGTCACCGTGAGCAGGTCTTGCGAGGCCATCATCGGCCCCTCGCGAAAACCAAGATGCCCGGCCGGCAGCCCGGGCATGTTGTGCATGCCGAACAGCGCATCGCAGGGGAAGCGTTCCAGCAGGCCGTCCGCCAGCATCGCCTCGGCACCGCCCTGGCCCTCCTCGGCCGGCTGGAAGATCAGCGTCAGCGTGCCGTCGAACTGCCGGGTTGCCGCCAGGTAGCGCGCCGCCCCCAGCAGCATGGTGGTGTGCCCGTCATGGCCACAGGCGTGCATGCAACCTTGGTGCTGGCTGCTGTAGGCCGCGCCCGTTGCTTCGTGTATGGGCAGCGCGTCCATGTCGGCGCGCAAGCCCAGCCGGCGTGGGCTGCTGCCATTGCGCAGCACACCGACCACACCGGTCTTGCCGATGCCGGTGTGCACTTCATAGCCCCACTGCGCCAGCAGACGGGCGACCAGCGCCGAGGTGCGGCTCTCTTCAAAACCCAGTTCCGGGTGGGCGTGGATATCGTGACGGATCGTGTGCAGGTCGCTGGCCACGTCGTCAAGCCAGGCCAGGATGTGCTGATGTCGGGACATGTAGAGTCTCCTCGCGCGGGTGGTTTCCCGTTCTTGTTGTTTGCCTTGAGGTCACGACGGCTAAGGCAGGTCGTGCTTGGCTGACAGATAAGCGCGAGGCGGGATGAAGCACAATCGAATCTGGTTTCACACCGTGGAACCGAAAGGGTCGAAATTGCTGTTACCTTGGGGCTCACTGCTCAGCCACAGCCAAGGACTGCGTCATGCCTTCACGCCCAACCTCCCCCAGCGGCTTCGTCCGCGTACGCGGTGCCCGCGAGCACAACCTGAAGAACATCGATGTGGATGTTCCACGCGATGCCTTGGTGGTATTCACTGGCGTCTCCGGCTCGGGCAAGTCCTCGCTGGCCTTTTCCACGCTTTATGCCGAAGCCCAGCGCCGCTACTTCGAGTCGGTGGCGCCCTATGCCCGGCGCCTTATCGATCAGGTTGGCGTGCCCGACGTCGATGCCATCGACGGCCTGCCGCCGGCGGTAGCCCTGCAGCAGCAACGCGGCACGCCAAGTGCACGTTCCTCGGTGGGCAGCGTAACCACCTTGTCCAGCTCGATCCGTATGCTGTACTCACGCGCCGGCCACTACCCGGACGGGCAAGCGATGCTGTACGCCGAGGACTTTTCGCCGAATACGCCCCAGGGCGCCTGCCCAGAGTGCCATGGCTTGGGCCGGGTCTACGAGGTGACCGAAGCAACCATGGTCCCCGACCCGTCGCTGACCATCCGCGAGCGTGCGGTGGCGGCGTGGCCCATGGCCTGGCAAGGCCAGAACCAGCGCGACATCCTGGTGACGTTGGGTTATGACGTTGACATTCCCTGGCGCGACCTGCCGCAGGCGCAGCGCGACTGGATCCTGTTCACCGAGGACACGCCCACCGCCCCCGTTTATGCCGGCCTGACCCCGGCGCAAACCCGTGAAGCGCTAAAGCGCAAACAGGAGCCCAGCTACCAGGGCACGTTCATGGGCGCCCGACGGTACGTGCTGCATACCTTCATGCACTCGCAAAGCGCACAGATGCGCAAGCGCGTGGCTCAATTCATGCGCCCCAGCCCCTGCCCGCTGTGCCAGGGCAAACGCCTGAAACGCGAAGCGCTGGGCGTGACCTTTGCCGGGCTGGATATCGCCGAGCTGTCGCACCTGTCATTGCAAGCGCTGGCCGAGGTATTTCGCAAGGTGGCAGCAGCGGGCTACCTGACACACCAGCAAGACGAGCTGACCCTGGAAAAGCGCCTGGCAGCCCAACGCATCGCAAACGAGTTGCTCGAACGCATCGATACCCTGCTCGACCTTGGCCTCGGCTACCTGGCCCTGGAGCGCAGCACCCCGACCCTGTCTTCTGGTGAACTGCAACGCCTGCGCCTGGCCACCCAGCTGAATTCGCAGCTGTTCGGCGTGATCTACGTACTCGACGAGCCTTCGGCCGGCTTGCACCCTGCCGACAGCGAAGCGCTGTTCGAAGCCCTTCAGCGCCTGAAGCACGCGGGCAACTCGGTGTATGTGGTGGAGCACGACCTGGACACCATGCGCCGCGCCGACTGGCTGGTGGATGTCGGGCCAGCTGCCGGCGAGCATGGCGGCACCATCCTCTACAGCGGGCCACCCGCAGGCCTGGCCGAGATCGAGCCGTCACGCACGCGCGCCTACCTGTTCAGTGCCCCGACCCACACCATGCGTGAACCCCGACCGGCCCGCGACTGGCTGAAGCTTGAAGGCATCACCCGCAACAACCTGAATAACCTCAGCGCGGCATTTCCGCTTGGCTGCTTTACCGCCGTCACCGGTATCTCCGGCTCGGGCAAGTCCAGCCTGGTCAGCCAGGCCCTGCTGGAACTGGTGGGCGCGCACCTGGGCCATGCCGAGCAGCGCAGCGAAGCCGAAGAGCAAAGCCTGGAAGACGCACCTGAACTGGCCAGCAGCGGCCATGTGAGTGCGGGCCTTGGCAGCATCAAGCGCCTGGTGCAGGTCGACCAGAAACCGATCGGCCGCACGCCACGCTCCAACCTGGCTACCTACACGGGCCTGTTCGACCATGTGCGCAAGCTGTTCGCAGCCACAGACCAGGCCAAGGCCAAGGGCTTCGACGCCGGGCGCTTTTCCTTCAATGTTGCCAAGGGCCGTTGCGCCAACTGCGAGGGCGAAGGTTTCGTCAGCGTCGAGCTGCTGTTCATGCCCAGTGTCTACGCACCTTGCCCCACCTGTCATGGCGCCCGCTACAACCCCGAAACCCTGGCGGTGAGCTGGCAAGGCATGAACATCGCCCAAGTGCTGCAACTGACGGTCGACCAGGCCCTGCAGGTATTTGCCGAACAGCCCCCGGCGCGCCGGTGCTTGCAAGTGCTTCAGGATATCGGCTTGGGCTACCTGCGCCTGGGCCAACCGGCCACCGAACTGTCCGGTGGCGAAGCGCAGCGCATCAAGCTGGCCACCGAACTGCAGCGCACGGCCCGTGGGGCAACCCTGTACGTGCTGGATGAGCCCACCAATGGCTTGCACCCGCAAGACATCGACCGGCTGCTGGTGCAGTTGAACCGCCTGGTCGAAGCCGGGCACAGCGTGGTGGTGGTCGAACATGACATGCGCGTGGTGGCGCAGAGCGACTGGGTGATCGACATCGGGCCAGGGGCCGGAGACGCCGGGGGCAAAGTAGTGGTCAGCGGGCCGCCCAAGGTTGTGGCCGCGTGTGCCGACAGCCGCACAGCGGCGTTCTTGGCCAAAGCCTTGTAGCACCTGCGCATCGCCATCACAAAAACCAAAGGATGCACCTAGCAGCACCAACCGCCGCTCAAGTACAGTCTGTCCCATGGACAAATACGCCCCTCGCCAGTGGCTCCCCCACGAAAAACCCAGCCTGCCGGGCTCGCCCTCCACGCCTCTGCATTCGCCAGCCAAGCGCCTGGCCTACGGCGTGGTTGGCCTGCTGGTGGCAATTACCGGTGGCCTGGGCAACGCGCTGGTCACCGCCAACCTGGTGTTCCTGCAGGGCGCCCTGGGTGCGACCACGGCAGAAATGGCCTGGCTACCGGCCGCCTACGTCATGACCAACGTGTCCATGAACCTGCTGTTGGTGAAATTCCGCCAGCAGTTCGGCCTGCGCGCGTTCACCGAAGTGTTCCTGGTGCTGTATGCCTTGGTCACTTTCGCCCACCTGCTGGTCAACGATCTCAACTCGGCCATTGCCGTGCGTGCGGCCCACGGCATGGTCGGCGCAGCGCTCAGCTCGCTGGGGCTGTACTACATGATTCAGGCGTTCCCCGCCAAATGGCGGCTGAAGGCCATGGTACTGGGCCTGGGCGCCTCGCAGCTGGCGCTGCCGCTGGCGCGGATTTTTTCCGAAGACTTGCTGCAGATCGCCGAATGGCGTGGCCTGTACCTGTTCGAACTGGGCCTGGCGCTGACTGCGCTGGGGTGCGTACTGATGCTCAAGCTGCCGCCCGGTGACCGCTTCAAGACGTTCGAACCACTGGATTTTCTCACCTTTACACTGATGGCCAGCGGCACCGCCCTGCTCTGCGCGGCGCTGTCGCTGGGGCGCATAGACTGGTGGCTGGAGGCGCCGTGGATCGGCGTGGCACTGGCGGCATCGATCGCGCTGATCTTCACAGGCCTGGCCATCGAGCACAACCGCCGCAACCCGTTGCTGATGACCCACTGGCTGGGCAGCGGTGCAATCATTCGCCTGGCCCTGTGTGTGGTACTGATCCGCATGGTCACGTCCGAACAGTCCACCGGTGCGGTCGGTTTCCTGCAGGTGCTCAACATGGGCAGCGAGCAGATGCGCACGCTGTACTGGATCATGCTGCTGGGTGCGGTGGCTGGCCTGGCCAGCAGTGCCCTGACCATCAACCCCAACCACTTGGTGATCCCGCTGTTCGTCTCGCTACTGGCCATGGCCACAGGCGCGTTCATGGACAGCAGCTCCAGCAACCTCACCCGCCCGGCACAAATGTACTTCAGCCAGTTCCTGCTGGCGTTCGGCAGCACCTTTTTCCTCGGCCCTTCGATGGCACTGGGCATCAGCCATGTGCGCGCCAACCCGCGCAATCTGGTGAGCTTTTCGGTGCTGTTTGGCATCTGCAACAACCTCGGCGGCCTGATTGGCGCGGCACTGCTGGGCACCTTCCAGACCTGGCGCGAAAAGTTTCATTCAAGCCACCTGATGGACCGCCTCAGCTACCTTGAACCGTTGGTGACCAGCCGCGTTCAAAGCGGTGGCGCCGGCTACGGCGGCTTGCTCGCCGACCCGGCCATGCGCAACGAAGCTGGCATGCGTGTGCTGGCCAATGCCGCCACCCGCGAGGCGAATGTCATGGCCTATAACGATGTGTTCGTGCTGATCGGCAGCATCGCTATCCTGACCATGGTCTGGATCTGCATCCGCAGCACCTGGCTCTGGTACGCAAGGCGCCAGACCACTTCCACCGACTCCACCCCCGGCGCGCCCACCCGATGACCGACGACACCCGCACCACGACCACCAACGCCATCGCCGAAACCCCGGAAGGCACCACACCGCCCAGCGAGCCCACCAGCCCGACGCGTTCGCGGCGGGTGCGCATCCTGTCGACGATCAGCTTCGCCTGCGTGGCCTTGGCCGGCATCCTGCTGGTGCTGTATGCCTGGCGCCTGCCGCCGTTCGGCAGCGCCATCGAAAGTACCGAAAATGCCTTGGTGCGCGGCCAGGTGACCATCATTGGCCCGCAGCTCAGTGGTTACATCGTCGACGTGCCGGTGCACGACTTTCAGTTCGTCAAGACCGGTGACTTGCTGGTGCAACTGGACGACCGCATCTACACGCAGCGCCTGGCCCAGGCCATCGCCCAACTGCAGCAACAGCAGGCGGCCCTGGCCAACAACCTGCAGCAGCGTAACAGCGCCGAAGCCACCATCGCCCAGCGTCAGGCGGCCATCGGCGATGCGGCGGCCCAGGCAGCCAAGGCCAAAGCCGACCTTGGCCGCAACCAGGCGCTGGTCAATGACGGCTCTGTGTCGCGCCGTGACCTGGACCTGGCCCGTGCCAGCGAAGCCGCTGCCGTCGCCAGCCTGGCCCAGGCCAAGGCGGCGCTGGAAATCGCTCGCCAAGACCGGGAAACGGTGGTGGTCAACCGGGCCGCGTTACAAGCTTCGGTAGAGAATGCCAAGGCGGCGGTGGAGCTGGCGCGCATCGACCTCGACAACACCCGGGTCACCGCCCCGCGCGACGGCCAGCTGGGGCAGATCGGCACGCGCCTGGGGGCTTATGTGAATTCCGGCGCGCAGTTGATGGCCCTGGTACCCGACACCCTGTGGGTGATTGCCAACATGAAGGAAACCCAGATGGCCAATGTACGCATCGGCCAACCGGTGAGCTTCACCGTGGATGCGCTCAACCACCTGAAGCTACAGGGGCATGTACAGCAGGTCTCGCCAGCAACCGGCTCGGAGTTCGCCTTGCTGCAAGCGGACAATGCCACCGGCAACTTCGTCAAGATTGCCCAGCGTATTCCGGTGCGCATTACCGTGGATGCCGACCAGCCGGAAGCCAGGCACCTGCGGCCGGGGATGTCGGTAGTGGTCAGTATCGATACCCGTAGCCAGGATTGATGTGTTCGCGGCCGGCCTCTTCGCGGGGCAAGCCCGCTCCCACAGAGACTGCACAGCTTTCAAAGGCTGCGCTGGACCTGTGTGAGCGGGCTTGCCCCGCGAAGAGGCCAGAACAGGCTTACATCCACCAGGCCAGCACCACCGGCAACCAGACAAACGAAAGCACCGTCGAACACATCACCAGGTTCGCCACCTGCTCCGGCTCACGATTGGCCCGCACCGCCATCAGGTAGTTGAACACAGCAACCGGCATCGCCGACTGTACCACCAGTACCGCGTGCTCAAGGTTGTCCATGCCTAGCGCCGCCCCCACTGCCCAGCCCATCGCAGCCCCCAGGCCAATGCGCAAGCCGCCCAGCAACAGGCCGCTGCCCACGTGACGCAGGCGAATGCTGGCCAGCGACACCCCCAGGGTCAGCAACATCAGCGGAATGGTCATGCCGCCGAGCAAATCTGCAGTGTTTGCCAGCCAGCGCGGTAGCTCGAAATCGAGAAAGATGATGGGCATGGCGCCGGCCAGGCTGATGACAATAGGGTTGCGCAGCAGCGCCTTGAGCGAAGCCGCTGTGCCAGAGATGGCCATGCCGATGGTGAACTGCACGATCGACAAGGTCAGGAAAAACGCCACGGCCAGTGCCAGGCCGTGCTCACCGAAGGCATACAAGCTGATCGGCAGGCCCATATTGCCCGTATTAGGAAACATGAACGCCGGCAGCAGTACCCGCCAATGCATGCCCGAAGCACGACACACCAGCAAGGCGACCAAGGCCATGCCCAGGGTGCACAGCAGGCAAGCCAAGGCCATGCTGGTGAAGGCGTCAGGGTTCAGCTCGGTGCGACTCAGGGTGGACAGCACCAGCGACGGGGTACCGACAGTCATCACGACCCGGGCAATGAAATCGGTGGGGTAGTCCAGGCCCTTGCGGGCCCAGGCAAAGCCGATGCCGGCGACGATGAAGACCGGGGCCAGGACTGCGAACAGCGACGCGAACATGATGGGCCTTCCTTGGGGTGGGTTCAGCATTATGCAGCAGTCCGTGAGATGGCCGGGGCTGCACAGCGGCGCCAAGATGTCTGCCCAAGACACGTTCATGTCGCCCTTGGACTGCGGCGTCTCGTCGCATACCCGTGCCCCTTGGGCAAAAGCTTCCAAGCCCGTAGAATCCCGCTTCCTTTTCGCCCGTCGCCTTGAACGGTGGCAACCCGCAGCAATGACAGAGTCCGTGCCTGAACACATGAACGCACATGTGAAATAGGCTCAACCCTCCCCGCCCGGCCCCTTCCCAAAGGGGCCAGCGGGTGGG